>JBFLZI010000088.1:0-11777 GCA_040756315.1 Thermodesulfobacteriota bacterium
GTGGGGGGAGGGCAGGGACCTCAGGTCCCTGGCCCTCCCCCCACTTGGGAAACATTATTCCCTTTGCGGAGCAAAGGGAATAATCGATTCTGAAATTACCTACCATATCGTAGTCAGGAGGCAGGCATGGCGGTCATTCAGGCGGTGAATTCCTGGGAGATCTTGGACTCCCGAGGCTTTCCCACGGTAATGGCGGAGGTGCGCCTGGACAACGGCGTAAAGGGCCAGGCGGCGGTGCCCTCCGGGGCTTCCACCGGGGAAAATGAAGCCCTGGAATTAAGGGACGGCGGCACCCGCTTTCTGGGAAAAGGGGTGCAGCAGGCCTTGAAAAATATCCGGGAGACTATCACTCCGGCTATTTTAGGTAAGGACCCGGTGGAACAGGAACTCATCGACCGACTGATGTGCGACCTGGACGGCACGGCAAGCAAGAGCCGCCTGGGGGCCAACGCCATCCTGGCGGTGTCCATGGCCGTGGCCCGGGCCGGCGCGGCCCTGGTGGGCCTGCCCCTCTACCGTTATCTGGGGGGCGTAGCCGCGTGCAGTCTGCCCATGCCCATGATGAACATCATCAACGGCGGGGCCCATGCCACCAATAACTTAGATTTTCAGGAATTTATGATCCTGCCGGTGGGGGGGCCTACCTTTGCCGAGGCCCTGCGCATCGCCGCGGAGGTATTTCAGAACCTGAAAAAGGTGCTGGTCTCCCGGGGGCTGGCCGCGGGGGTGGGGGACGAAGGGGGTTTTGCGCCCAATCTCGCCTCCCATGAAGAGGCTTTGGACCTGATTTTAGAGGCCGTAGCCAAGTCCGGTTACCGTCCGGGAGAGGACGTCGCCCTGGCCCTGGATTGCGCCGCGTCCGAGTTCTATGACTCCGGCGAAAAAACCTACATCTTTAAAAAATCCGACCAGTCCCGCCATTCCGCCGCGGCCCTGACCGATTACTACGGTAGCTTGATCTCCCGTTATCCCATTGTCTCCATTGAGGACGGCCTGGCCGAGGGCGACTGGGACGGCTGGGTGCATTTAACTAAAGCCTTGGGGAATAAAATGCAATTGGTGGGAGATGATATCTTCGTCACTAATATTCAGTTTTTGCAGAAGGGCATCGACCTGGGCGCGGCCAACGCCATTCTCATCAAACTGAACCAGATCGGCACGGTGAGCGAGACCCTGGCGGCCATCCACCTAGCCCGGCGCCACGGCTACCGGGCGGTCATCTCCCATCGCTCCGGGGAGACGGAGGACACCTTTATCGCCGACCTGGCCGTAGCCACCGGGGTGGGCCAGATCAAGACCGGTTCCATGTCCCGGTCGGAACGCATCGCCAAATATAACCGCCTGCTGGTGATCGAAGAGGAATTGGGAGCCGCGGCCCGGTTTAGGGATGACCCTTACTGGGCCAAACGGTCCTGAAAGAGACTGGGGGAGGGGCTAAGGGCTAACAGCCCTTCCTCGCCCTACGCGCTTAGGGACTGGCCAGCCGGGGCCGGTGGCCCCATCTGGCCAGTCAATTATTCGGTCTTCTGACGAAAGTTTTTGTCGTAGGGGCGAATGTGGTATTCGCCCTGAATTGGCGGGCGAACCCGAGGTTCGCCCTTACAGTTTAATATCTTTGAAGGCCAAGAGTGAGCAAAGATTCTCTTTATCCCCTTTAATCCTTTTCGCCTTTTTGCCTTTTCCCCTTTTCGCCCTTAACTAAATCCTGGCCCCCTCGCCCTTTCTTCAAGAGGGCTTCCAGGTTGTCCGCCTCTTGGGTCTGGCCCCGGGCCTGGTAGATTTTCAGCAGGCGCTCCCCATAGAGCCAGGCGGTGGCGGGGTCGCCCAGGGCCAGGGACAGGCGGGTCAAGCCGTCCAGGGTGTCCACAATGCCGGCGGTGTCTTCCGTCACCCGGAATTCTTTAAGCGCGTCCAGCAAATAGGCGTTGGCCCGGCCGTATTCCCCCATGGCCAGATAGGTCTGGCCCAGGCGCTGCCAACGCACCGCCCGGCCCCGCCGATCCTTTTTTACTTCATCTAGCTTGAGTGCCTGGTGATAGAGGGAAAGGGCCTGCTGATAATCCTGCCGGTGCCGGGCCACGTCCCCCAAGTGGGTGAGGCTTAAGGCCAGCAGCGGCCCCGGGGGCAGGAGTTGGGCATATCCCAAGGCTTTCTCATAGGTTTCCTCCGCCAGAGGCCACTTGCCTTGGGCCTGATAGACGGTCCCCAGATTGTTCAGAACTTCGCTGAGCCCGGCGGGATCGCCCATCTCCTGCTGTATCTCCAACGCTTCGTCAAAATAGGCCAGAGCTTGCTGGAGATTCCCCTGCTCCTGGGAGATGGCCCCTAGGTTGGCGAGGTTGGCGGCAATGCCGGCCCGATGGTCGATGAGGCGGTTATATTTCAGGGCTTGGGAAAATTTTTCCCGGGCCAGGTCCCATTTGCCTTGTTGGTAGTATTTGTAACCCGCGTCATTGGCATCCACCGCCACCTTGCGCATACCCACCCCGGTGACGGCCGGGGCGGCGCAACCCAGGCCCACCAGACAAAGAACCCATAACCAGCGCCAGGGAGAGGTTCCGCTTTTCAACATGAATGACGCAGCCCTTTCAATCAGCTAGCCTGTCGGAGATCGGAGACCGTAGGACGCCCGCCCCGATCATACCGTGGAAACCCAGGATTATCAAAACAATTCCCCTACCCTACTGCCGTTTATTTATTCCTTAACAACCCAGCGGTTGAAAAACCAGGGGAATAACAAGAGTGTCATCTGAGCGAACTTTCAAGGCCTAAAGGTCACACGAAGAAGTAGAACCGCCGCCTTCCGCGGTCAATGCGCCGCCGAGGCGGCGGCGCTACATTCTCACAAAAAGCGAGATATCTCATATTAAATATCACTCCCGCTTATGGTGTTGTTAAGGGCCGGAGCCTTAGGCTCCGGCCTTTAACAACATTTAAAACCCCCTTAAGGGATTGGGGGAGGGGGTGTGGGGAAGGGGGTAAGGGCCCACCGGCCCTTAGCCCCCTCCCCCACTAGACTTCGCTTATGTCTTTTGCGGAGCAAAGGACATAAGCGAATTATCTAATGTTCCTTTCCACCCGGATGGTGCGTTCCCGGGGTTTAGGCACGTGGCTCCGGAGCAGCCAGGTCTTTTGGGCGGCTTCGGCCACCTTGTCCGCGTCGCTGACAAAGTCCTGGCCGGTGAGGATCAGGTCCTTGACCCCGACGCTGGCTTGGCCCAGGTTGTTAATGAAAGCCTCCGCCTTTTTGGCGATCTCCGGAAACCGTTTAGAGGCGTCTTGCAAGTGGGCCGAAATCTGGCGCCAGTTAGCCATAACCTCCTGCAAGTCCGCCAGGGTCTTTTTAGCCTGGTCCCGAAAGGCCGGGTCATGAATGAGGGTACCCATAAATCCCTGGGTGCTGTCCAGGCCCCCCAGGAATTTATTGGCGCTGGCCATGGCCTGATTGGAGTTCTGATACAGGGCCGCGTCATTGACTAACATGCCCAGGCTGCCCTCGCCTTTATTGATTTTTCTGGCCATACTCTGGATTTCCGCCAGCATTTGATTAAAATTGCCTTTGGGGTCCGCCATGTTCTTGGTAATGACCGCCAGATTGGCCAGCACCTTTTGGAGATTCTCCAAATGGGGAGTGAATCTGGTCAACATATCCGTCAAGTCCAGGGGCTCCACCGCGGCCACCATGCCGTCCGGGGGAATGGCGGGTTTAACTTGGGAACCGGCCGTCAGGTCCAGACTCCGGTCTCCCAGTAAACCGATGTAGCCGATGGAGGCCTTGGAATCCTGGCGGATCTGGTCCTGGTATTTGCTGGCCACTTCGAAGGTCACCGTGGTCTCGCCGGTGGGGCCGATGGCAATGTTGGTGACATTGCCCACGTTAACTCCGGACAGCCGCACCTCTGAGCCTTTTTTCAGACCGCTGGTGTTCTTAAAAACCGCCCGATAAGACACCCGGGCCTGCCAGAGGCCTTCCTGTTGGGCGATAATCAGCACCATGATCAACAACGCGGCCAGGGAGGCCACCACAAAAAGGCCGACAATGGTTTCATACTTGCGGGAGATCATGGTTTGGTCTCCTCCTCGGTGTCTTTCAACAGGAAGCGCCGGGCTTCCGGATGGTCGGAGTTGACGAATTCCTGAAAGGTCCCCAGAAAGACCATCTTTCCCTGGAACAACAGGGCCACCCGGTCCCCTACCTGTTCGGTGAGACGGAGATCGTGGGTCACCACGATGGAGGTCACCTTCAGGGCTTCCTGAAGGTGGCGGATCAGGTGGCCGATGCCGTCACCGGTGACCGGGTCCAGGCCCGAGGTGGGTTCGTCATAGATGATGATATCAGGGTCCAGGGCCAGGCTCCGGGCCAGGGCGGCCCGGCGCTGCATGCCGCCGGAGAGCGCGGCCGGCTCCAGGTTCTCCACGTCGGCCAACCCCACCTGGGCCAGTTTCTCTCTGACCCGCCGGGCAATCTCCGCCGGCGGCAGATCGGTCTGCTGCACCATGGGAAAGGCCACGTTCTCTCCCACGCTCATAAAGTCATAGAGAGCCGAACCCTGAAAAAGATAGCCGGTCCGAAGACGCAGGTCCCGCCAGTCGGCATCGGATTTCAAATGGGTAAGCTCCACCCCGGCCACCTTCAGGGAACCGGCGTCGGGTTCGGTGAGACCCACCAGCATGCTGGTCAGCACGGTCTTGCCCATGCCGCTGCGCCCTAAAACCACCATTGTCTCACCCGGATAGACCTCCAGGTCCAATCCCTCAATCACCGGCCTGCCGTTAAAGGACTTGTAGATGCCCCGATAGACGATCAGAGGCTCAGTCGCAGCCACAGACGCCGGGCTGGGGCCTGCCTCCTGCTTAAGGCCAGAGGAGGATGGAGAGTTTGGTGAGAAAGACATCGGAAACCAGGATAAGGAGAATGGCGGACACCACCGCGGCCTTGGTGGCTTGGCCCACGCCAAAGGTGCCGTGCTCGGTATTGTAACCGTGGTAGCAGCCCACGGTGCCGACAATGGCCCCGAAGATGATGGTCTTGCCGATCCCCGGCAGCACGTCCCGCAATTGCATATATTTAATGGTTAAATAGTAATAGGAGGTGGCGCTCATCCCCAATTGGGTCATGCCGATGACCAGGCCCCCCAGAATACCCAGGATATTGGCGGCCACCGCCAACATGGGCAGGACCAACATGCAGGCCAGGACCCGGGTGGCCACCAGGTATTTGATGGGATTGACCGCGGAGACGGTGAGGGCGTCGATCTGGCGGGTGACCCGCATGGAGCCCAACTCCGCGCCCATGCCGGACCCGCCCCGGGCCGCCAGCATGATCCCGGACAGGACCGGACCCAATTCCTTGACCATGGAAAAGGCCACGGTGGTGGCCACATAATTGGCGGCCCCGAACCAGCTCAGGACCTTGATGCCCTGCATGGCCAGAACCAATCCCACGGAAAAGGCCGCCACCGCCACCAAGGGAAAGGATTTTACCCCCAGGTGATACATCTGGGCGATAACCTCCCGGAAGAACCAGGGGGGATAGGTTAGACTGCGGCAGGCCTCCAGGAACATCAGGGTCAGTCCCCCCATGTAGTCCACAAAGGCCACCGCCTGATGGCCGGCCCGGTAGAAAAACGTGTCCCGCATCGCCAAAGCTCCCCTGCCCTTGAAGGATGGGTTAAAGCAATCTGCCTCCGGCCTGGTACTGGCGCTAGCCTAAAACAACCGGATGCCTAATCATTAAAATTACTTGAAAAAGGAATCGTGTCAAGGAGAAAGCCCGAAGGGCCCCTTCCTCCGGGCGACAAAATGACCGGGGTCCGGCTGGTCAGGTTCCATTGCACCAGGGCTGCCGGGCCTTTCTTACATTTTTGCAAATTAGCTTTTCTTTGATTAACAGAAATGCTATAAATTTTCTGAAGATCATCAACAGGACTTAGAAATCGCTATGGAAGATTTAGCCGTACTGTATGAAATTATCCAGACCCTTACCGCCCCTGGTCCCCTGCCCCGGAATCTGGAGCAGATCCTGAGGATCCTGGACCAGCACCTGGGCATGGAGCGGGGCACCATTACCATTCTTAACCCGGAGACCGCGGAGATTCAGGTGGAAGTGGCGCATGGCCTCACCGCCGAGGCCCGGCGCCGGGGCCGCTACAAATTGGGAGAAGGCATCACCGGCCGGGTGGTGGAGACCGGAGAACCCATGGTGGTGCCCCGGGTAAGCCAGGAACCCATGTTCTTAAACCGCACCCGTTCCCGGGGCTCCCGGGACAAAGAGGAACTCTCTTTTCTCTGCGTGCCGGTAAAGATCAACAATCAGGCCATCGGCGCCCTCAGCGTGGACCGCCATTACCAGGACCTGAACCTGGACCGGGACATGCGGCTCCTCACCATTATCACCTCCATCATCGCCCAGGCGGTGAACAACCTCCTCCTCATCGACCGGGAAAAAGAGCGCCTCAAGGATGAGAACCTGAAACTCAAAGGGGCCTTGCAGGAACGTTACCAGGTGGGCAATATCATCGGCACCTCCAGCCGGATGCGCCAGGTCTTTGAGATGATCCAACGGGTGGCCAAGAGCAACGCCACCATACTCATACGGGGGGAATCCGGCACCGGCAAGGAATTGGTGGCCAACGCCATCCATTACAACAGCCAGCGCGCCCACAAGCCCTTTATCAAAGTGAGTCTGGCGGCCTTGCCGGAGACCCTGGTGGAGAGCGAACTCTTCGGCCATGAACGGGGAGCCTTTACCGGCGCGCTGCAGCGGAAACAGGGGCGCTTCGAGTTGGCCCAGGGCGGCACCATCTTCCTGGATGAGATCGGGGACTTAAGTCTCAACGTGCAATTAAAACTGTTGCGGGTCATTCAGGAGCGGGAGTTCTCCCGTCTGGGGGGAAACGCCGTGCTCCGGGCCGACGTGCGCCTGCTGGCCGCCACCCACCGGGACCTGGAAAAGGCGGTGGCGGAAGGCGCCTTCCGGGAGGACCTGTACTATCGCCTCAATGTCTTTCCCATTTATCTCCCGCCCCTGAGGGAGCGGAAGTCTGACATTACCCTCCTGGCCGAGCATTTTTTGAACAAGTACGCCCAGGAACACCACAAGCCGGCCCAACGTCTGTCCCATACCGCCCTGGACCTGCTGATGCAATATCACTGGCCGGGAAATGTCCGGGAGCTGGAAAACGTCATTGAACGCGCCTTGTTGGTGAGCGACGAGGGGGCTCTCACCAGCGCCCATCTGCCCCCCAGCCTGCAAGGGCGTTGGAGTTCCCCCACTGCTCTGGCGGATCAGGGCGCGCCCTCCCAGGACCGGGTCAGCCTGGCCACCCAGGTGGAGAACCTGGAGAAAGAGATGATCATTGAAGCCCTGCTGAAGAGTCGGGGCAATCAGAGCCAGGCGGCCCATTATCTGGACACCAGCCTGCGCATCCTGGGGTATAAGGTCAAGCGCTACGGCATCGACCCCCGGCAATACCGGGTGCGTTGATCAGGTGCGGCAGCTTTGTCGCGGCTGACGCAATGGAGGCGCGTATAACTCGGCGTTTTAACGACTTACCTATAACCAGCCCCTGGCGTCCTGCTGAGGCGCGGCTAACCCGAAGGTCTCTCAGGGGGACGCCCCTTAAGATCATTTATTTTACAATAATGTAGGCAAGATCTTACAAATAAGGACAATTTTGTCTGTTCGGTAGCAGGGGGAGGTGGGGAGTTATGGTTTTGCCCGGCTGGGGCTGGCTTCCAGGGAAAGCCGCCCCGGAAAATCCCGTTGGCATATAGTTTGCTTAAATAGTTCTAGATAAACTTCTAACGAATGAAGGAGAGGGTTATGAAATGTCAGAGCATCGAAGATGTTTTGAAGTTCGTTAAGGACAACAAAGTCAGTTTTATCCAGCTCTGGTTCACCGACGTCCTGGGGATGCTGAAAAGCTTTTCCATCCGTCCCTCGGAGTTGGAGGAGGGCATGACCGAGGGCATGGGGTTTGACGGCTCGTCCATCGAGGGTTTTTCCCGCATCGAAGAGAGCGACATGATCGCCAAGCCCGATCCCACCTCCTTCCAGCTTTTGCCCTGGCGGCCGGATGAGGAGCCGGTGGCCCGGATGTTCTGCGATATCTTGCAGCCGGATGGCTCCCCCTATCCCGGCGACCCCCGTTATGCCCTTAAACGGATGCTGGCCAAGGCCGCGGAAAAGGGCTTCACCAGTTATCTGGGGCCGGAACTGGAGTATTTCTATTTCAAAAGCAGTTGCGCCACCGAGGTTCTAGACCAGGGCGGTTATTTTGATGCGCCCCCCCTGGATGTGGCCAACGACTTAAGGCGTCAGACCATCTTCGCTCTGGAGAAGCAAGGCATCCGGATAGAGTACAGTCACCACGAAGTAGCCGCGTCTCAGCACGAAATCGACATGCGCTATGACGAGGGCCTGAAGATGGCGGACAAGACCATGACCTTGCGGGCCACGGTTAAGGCCATCGCCATGCTCAACGGGGTCTATGCCACCTTTATGCCCAAGCCCATTTTCGGCATCAACGGCAGCGGCATGCACACCCACCAGTCCCTTTTCAAAGACGGGCGCAACGCCTTCCACGATCCCAAGGACCAATATCATCTGTCCGCGGTGGGCAAAGGCTACATCGCCGGGCTGCTGCGCCATGCCCGGGAAATCACCGCCATTTGCAGCCAGTGGGTCAACTCCTACAAGCGCCTGGTACCGGGTTATGAGGCCCCGGTGTATATCTCCTGGGCCCGGCGCAACCGCTCCGCCCTGGTGCGGGTGCCCATGTACAAGCCCGGCAAAGAAGCCGCAACCCGCTGCGAGTACCGCGCCCCGGACCCGGCCTGCAATCCTTACCTGGCCTACGCCGTGATGCTGGCCGCCGGTCTCAAGGGCATTGAGAAAAACTACCCGCTGCCGGAACCGGTGGAACAGGACATCTATCATCTGAGCCAGGGCGAACGGGAGCGCCTGGGAATCAATTCCCTGCCCGGCAGTCTGTTTGAGGCCATCGAGGAGACGGCTAAGAGCGAACTGGTGCGGGAAGCCCTGGGAGACCACATCTTTAACAAGTTCCTGGAGAACAAACACATCGAATGGGATAACTTCCGGATGCACGTGAGCGCTTATGAGATCGAGCGCTACCTGCCGATTATCTGATACGTGCCGGCAGTCACCCAATTCTTCTCATGAGAATTGTCCAGTCTAGGCCAGGGGATCCTCCCCTGGCCTATCTTCCCGGATGGCTGTGCCCTCAGTTCCAGAGGACCGACTAACTCCCAGAGGGTGGTCCTAGCCAAAGATATTTCGGCCCGGAACCGGCCCAGCGTCGTTATCAAGTTCATGGGGGCGGCGCCGGGAAGGCCGCCCACCCTTCTAAAGGCGTCTCGTTGAGAAAATATTAGGAGAAAAATATGCACATTCCGATAAACCACGGCGACACCGCCTGGATTCTAGTGTGCTGCTCCCTGGTGTTGTTGATGACCCCGGCCCTGGCCTTCTTTTACGGGGGCATGGCCCGGCGCAAGAACGTGCTGTCCACCCTGACCCTGAGCTTCGTCTTCATGGCCCTCATCGGGGTGCAATGGATCATCTACGGCTATTCCCTTTCTTTCGGGGAGGATATCGGCGGCCTCATCGGCGGGCTGAACTTTGTGGGTTTTCGGGGAGTAGGCCCGGCCCCCAGCGCCGATTACGGCAAGACCATCCCCCACGGGCTTTTTGCCGCGTTCCAGATGATGTTCGCGGTGATCACCCCGGCCCTGATCACCGGGGCTTTTGTGGAGCGGGTGCGCTTCAAGAGCTTTCTCTTGTTCAGCCTCATCTGGGCCACCCTGGTCTATGATCCTCTGTGCCACTGGGTTTGGGGTAAAGGCGGCTGGCTGGGCAATCTGGGCGCCCTGGACTTTGCCGGGGGCACGGTGGTGCACATTGCCGCGGGCTTCTCGGCCCTGGCCTTCGCCCTGGCCATCGGCCCCCGGAAAGGTTACGGCAAGTTCCCCATGGAGCCTCATAATATTCCTTTAACCGTGCTGGGGGCCGGTTTGCTCTGGGTGGGCTGGTTCGGCTTCAACGCCGGCAGCGCCCTGGCGGCCAACGCCGTGGCGGTGAACGCCCTCTTGACCACCAATACCTCCGCCGCCGCCGCGGGCCTGGTCTGGATGCTGTTAAGCTGGCTGGACGGCCGGCCCAGCACCTTAGGTCTGGCCACCGGCATGGTGGTGGGGCTGGCCGCGGTGACTCCGGCCTCGGGCTTTGTCACCCCCATGGCGGCCCTGGTCATCGGCGCGGTGGCCGCGCCTTTAGGCTACTACGGCATCCGCTTCCGGGTAAACCGCCAATGGGATGAATCCATGGACGTATGGCCCTGTCACGGTTTGGCCAGCACCTGGGGTATGGTGGCCACCGGCCTCTTTGCCACCCTGGAGGTAAATCCGGGGGGAGCCAACGGCCTGTTCTACGGCAACCCGAAACAACTGGGCGTCCAGCTTTTGGCCATCGCGGTCACCATGGTCTTCACCTTTGTGGTTACCTACGTGGTGGCCAAGCTCCTGGATTGGAGCATCGGCCTCCGGGTCTCCACCATGGAAGAAGAGGTGGGCCTGGACATCAGCGCCCACGGCGAAAAAGCCTACTCTTAGAATGGAGGGCGGCAGATGCTGAAAAAGATCGAAGCCATCATTCGGGAGGACAAGCTCAACGATGTCAAGGAAGCCCTGAAGGAGATGGGCATCGTCGGCCTGAACGTCTTTGAAATCCGGGGCCACGGCCGTCAGGGGGGCATCAACCTGGTGGGCCGCTCCGGCACCTACCAGGTGGACCTGCTCCCCAAAATCCAGATCAACATCATCTTGAGCGAACACAACCTGGAGGAAACCATCGAAGCCATCCTCTCTTCCGCCTATACCGGGGAAACCGGGGACGGCCTCATCTTCGTGTATCCGGTGGAGGAGGTGATCCGCATCCGCACCCGGGAGCGGGGCCATGAAGCGGTGATGTATCCCGGGGACATCGACGAACGGAAGGGCCGAGCCAAAGCCTGAGAAACAGGTCGCCGGCAATGCGTGAGACCCGGGGAGGCTGGGGAAGATAAGATTCCCTTGACCTCCCCGCCATTTCCTGGCGGATTGACAAGCATGGTTGACTACGGCAAGGAATCCGGAATTTGGTGTTGACAGTAACAGGATAAAGTTGCAATATAAAAAATTGCACTTATTTTGAACAAAATTTAGTGTAAAATAAGATTAAGCTCTTAGGGCGGCCACGCCTCTCTTTGGTGTCAGTATTCCGGGGCAGGGGCCGGTGATCGTCCTCGGAGCCACGGTACAATCAGGATGAACCGAAAGATCAACGTGGTAGTGCTGGCCTGTTATCAAGCCGTTCCGGACGCCTCGGTCTTATTGAACCCTTTAAAAGCAGACGGCCTGGGGACGCGCCTGGTGCTGGAACCCTGCAGCAGTAAAATCGAAACCTATCAACTGCTGCGCATCCTGGCCACGGAAGCGGACCTGGTCTGGGTGGTGGGCTGTCCGGAAGACCTCTGCCGCCTCTTGGAAGGCAGCACCCGCATGGGCCAACGCGTGGCCTACGCCCAGAAATACCTGGAAGAAATCGGCCTGGAACCGGAGCGCCTGGGAAAGTCCCGCTTAAACCCGGGAGATGCCACCGCCGCCGCCGCCATCGCCGCCGAAATCAAAACCCGGGCCCAGGACTTGGGCCCCAGTAAGGTGTTAAGGAAGTGATTTGAGGGGAGGGCCGGGGGAGCCACTGCTCCCCCGGCCCT
>JBFLZI010000089.1:0-11746 GCA_040756315.1 Thermodesulfobacteriota bacterium
GCCTGTGCTACTGGCCCTCCCCCCGCCACAGACTCAATAAGCGATGAGGAGGTAAACCATACTGATGGCGACGGTGATGATCATGGGCCACCAGCAGGCTCGCATGTAGCTCAGGAAGGAGATATGGTAGCCCGCTTTTTCCGCCAGGCCCACGGTGACCACGTTAGCGGAGGCGCCGATCATGGTGCCGTTCCCCCCTAAGCAGGCCCCCAGGGAGAGGGACCACCAGAGCACGCCGTTCTCCGCGCCGGGGATGGTGGCGTTCAGAAAGGCGATAATGGGCAGCATGGTGGCAGTGAAGGGGATGTTGTCGATAAACGCCGAGGCGATGGCCGAAACCCAGAGAATCATGATGATGGCCACCGATAAATTGCCCCTGGAGACGTCTTTGACCCATTCGGCGATCATCTGGATCAGGCCGGTCTCCTCGGCCCCGGCGATGACCATGAACAGGGCCACGAAAAAGATCAGAGTGGGCCATTCCACTTCATGCTCCAGCATCTCCACAATATCCACCCGGGAGATGGTCAAGAGCAGCATGGCCCCGATCAAGGCGGCCACCGAAGGTTCCATATGCAAGAGGCCATGGACGACAAAGAGAAAGATGGTAAAGCCCAACAGGGACAGACCCATGATTGTCAGTTTGGTATCGGTGATGCGGTATTCTTCCCGCAAATACTCAATGGTGCGGTTCACATCCTTAACTTCCGCCTGGAGGTAATCCTTCTTATGCCAGTAGAGATAATAGATCCCGGAGATGAGGAGACAGACGGTGCAGACCAGGGTCAGGTTAGTGACAAAGGCCCCGAAGGTGAGGTTGGCATAGGAGCCGATGAGGATGTTAGGGGGGTCGCCGATCAAGGTGGCGGTGCCCCCCACGTTGGAGGCAAAGACTTCCGGCACCAAAAAGGCGATGGGGTTGATCTTCAGGGTGACGGCAATCTCGATGGTCACCGGGATCATCAAGAGCATGGTGGTGACATTGTCCAGAAACGCGGAAGTTACCGCGGTGACCACCTGGAGGGTGAAGACCAGGATAAAGATGTTGCCCCGGGCCAGGGCGTAAGACTTGTAGGCCAGCCATTGAAAGATGCCGGTCTTCTTCAAGACTCCGACGATGATCATCATCCCCATCAAGAGGAAGATGACATTCAGATCGATGGCGTGCATGGCGTCTTCAAAGGACAGGATGAAATAGGACTTGTTGAAGGTGCCGGCGGTGTAAGAGATGAAGAGGATCAGAGCTGCGCCCAAAAAGGCCGCCAGGGTGCGGTGCATCCACTCCAGGGAGATGATGACGTAAACCGCCAGGAGAATCAAGGCCGCGATCCAGAAGGCCGGGGTGACCTGGCGGTGCAGGGTCAGGGTCTGGGCGGCCTGAAAGAGGCGGTTGCCGGCAGCGTCGGTGCCGGCGTCCAGCACCTTGAGGGCCGTGGGCGCCAGGGGCCGCCAGGAAGGTTTAGCGGCCTGGACTGCCACCCGTGCCCCGGGCAGGGTACCGGCGGGCAGGCCGAATTCCCCCAGGAAACTGCCGGACTTGCCGGTGGCCAGCTCCTCTTTCCCCTTACCCAGGGGTTTGACAGGCTTGCCGTCCACCAGCACTTCCACTTCCACGTCCTTGACGCCTTTGCCCATGGGGTTCTTGACGGCCCCGGAGACCAGGAGGCGGTCTCCCGGGGGGTCCGGAGCGGCCAGGGCGGCATGGGACCAGGAGAAAGCCAGCATCAGGGCCAGGAGCAGGGGCAGCCATCTCAAGGCAGATTTCTCAGGCATAGTTGAGCACTCCTCATTTCCCCCCCCGGTGGGTGCGGGAGGGGATCTTGTGCAAAATTACACAAAAATTTTCCCTTGTCAAAGGGAAAAGTGCCCATGTAAATTTTTTATTTTCTCTCTATTTATCAGCGAGTTAGTCATGTGCATAATTACACATAATTACTAACAAAAACGCTAGTGCGCATGTGCCGGTCAGGTTTTTTTTAACTTGACTTTTGGGACGCTCTCCTTTAGAAAAGAGCCATTACTTTGTGAAATATAAGACAAAAGCCATCGTGTGGGGAGGTTTCCATGCCTTACCAGAAGAAAGTCAAGGACTTGATGATCCATTTGGAGGATTATCCGCACATCCCCTACTGGTTCACCCTGCGCCAGGCCATGGCCATCGTCCGGGAGGCGGCCATCAAGTTTGAAGGCAGCTTCGAACCCCGGGCCGTCCTGGTCTTTGATGAAAAATACCAGCTCATGGGCATCCTGACCCTGAGGGACATCCTCAAGGGCCTGGAGCCCAGGTTCCTCAAAGAGACCGCCCTGGTTAAAGTCGATGCCAGCCTGGCCGTCCTGGCCGGGGACCTCTTCGGCCCCGGCATGAAGGAAGCCGCCCAAACTCCGGTGAGCGAGGTCATGAGTCCCATTAAGATCACGGTGAACGGCGACGATTCCATCGTCAAGGCCATTATCCTGATGATCAAAGAAAACGTGGGCATGATGCCGGTGATGCAGGAGAACAAGGTGACCGGCATGATTCGCCTGAGCGATCTGTTCCAGGAAATCTCCAAGGTGGTACTGGGTGACTAATCCTTCCTGCTGTTTCTGTGGAAGATCAACGAAGGAGTCACGATAATGCCTGAGGAAAGCAAAAGAATGCCGGTGGGCGCCGGCCTGCCGGAGATGCCGGAAGAGATTATCATTGCCCCGGTTAAGAAGGTTATTGACTGGAAGCGCATCGTCTTTATCCTTCTGGGCCTGGGTGTCTTTTTCCTGTTCTATGCCGTAGAGACTTTGCCGAACGCGGTGGACCCCCACGGCAAGGTCTTTAAGATCTCCTGGGAGGGCAAGATGGCCCTGGGCCTTTTTCTTATGGCCGGGGTCTGGTGGGTCTTTGAGGTGATGCCCATCGGCGCCACCGCCATCGCCATCGGCCTCTTCCAGGTGCTTTTCTACATCCGCCCGGCCAAAGCGGCCCTGGGGGATTTCCTGGACCCCTCCGTCTGGTTCATCTTCGGTTCCGTGGTCATCGGCCTGGCCTTCAGCGTCTCGGGACTAACCAAGCGTATGGCCTATAAGATGCTGGGGGTGGTGGGGGAGCGCACCAATTTCATCCTCCTGGGGACCTTTCTGGTGGTGGCGGGTATGACCCTGCTCATGGCCCACACCGCGGTGGCCGCGGCCATCTTCCCCCTGCTCATGGCCATTCATTCCCTGTACAGCGAATCGGACCAGCCCACCAAGTTCGGCAAGGGCCTGTTCATCGGCATGGCCTGGGTGGCCGGGGCCGGCTCCATCATCACCTATCTGGGCGCAGCCCGGGGCGTGGCCGCGGCCGGCATGTTCAAGGAGTTCACCAAGGGCCTGGTCATCAAGGGCGTGACCTATGCCGGGGGCTATGATGTGGGCTTCTTTGAACTCTCCTGGTACATGCTCCCCGTAGGCGTTCTCATGGTTTTTCTCATCTGGCTCATTATCATTACCATTTTCCGCCCCGAACGGGACCGCATTGTCGGCTTGCGGGAAAAGGCCGCGATCCTGGCCCGGGAATTGGGTCCTCTGAACAACAAGGAAAAGTTCGTCATCTTCACCATGGTAGGCATCATCACCCTGTTTATGCTCAAGTCTTTCGCGCCCGTGAAGGCGTTTCAAGACCTGGACCGGGCCGGCATCATGCTCATCGGCACCCTGGCCTTCTTCCTCACCAAGACCCTCACCGTGGAGGACCTGGAGGCCGTTCCCTGGAACATCATCCTCCTCTTCGGCGGGGCCATGTCCATCGGCTTCTGCCTGTGGCAGACCGGCGCGGCCCAGTGGCTGGCGGTGCACTGGCTCACCATGTTCCTCCAGGCCAACTGGCTGGTCTTTGTCCTGGGCATCGCCTTCTTTGTGTTGGTCATGACCAACTTCATCATGAACGTGGCGGCCATCGCCATTTCTCTCCCCGTCTCCCTGGTCATCGCCAATTACCTGGGGGTGGCTCCCCACGTCATCCTCTTTGCCTCTCTGGTCACCGCGGGGATGCCCTTCAACCTCCTCATCGGCGCCGCGCCCAATGCCATCGCCTATGAGAGCAAGCAATTCACCACCGCCGACTTCTTTATCTACGGCTGGATTCCCAGTCTGGTGCTCATGGCGCTTCTGGCGGTGTTCTGCTATCTCATCTGGCCCGTGATGGGCATGCCGGTCCTGATGCCTAAGATGTAGTGATAAATTTTGTAGGGAGGGCGGAGTAGAAAATAAGGGCGAAAAGGTAAAAAGGGAAAAAGGCGAAAAGGAAAAGAAATAACTTCTGAACCCAAACCCTTTTCGCCCTTTTGCCTTTTCCTCCTTTCTCAGTTCCCTTCGCCCCCTCCGCCTTTTCTCCATTTACTCTGAACTGACCTGGCCATTGGAGGTTTTGAAAATGACCAGAAAGTGGTTAGCCGTCTTTCCCGGTTTGTTGTTGCTTCTGACTAGCATCATGGTCGGGTCCTCTCCCGTGGGGGGCGCGGCGCCCCCCCCCGGGGACCGCCTCAGCCTGGCCGGATTCATCAAAGATCTCCAGGGCAAGGGTATCAAGGAAGTGGAGGTGGAAGTGCTGGTGGCGGGCCGGCCGGCCCGGCCCACCGGCAAGGAGGAGTCCATCGCCACCGGCAGTCAAGGGAATTTCCGGGGGGAATTTCGGCTTCCCGCCGGCACCCTGCCCGGGGCCCCAGTGGCCGTCAAGGCCCACAAACCCTGCTGGCGGGAGCTGGCCCCTACCCCCCTCCAGGTCCTGGAGGCCGGGACGGACGCGGCCGGGAATCGTCTTTTTCAGGCCCAGGGGCAATTCACCCTCTATCGCCAGATCACCCCGGCCTTCTGGATTGCCGCTGTGGTCCTGCTCTTGGTCTATATCATCATCGCCGCGGAAGTGATGCACCGCACCCTGGCCGCCCTGTTGGGGGCCGCCCTGATCCTCTTCGTCTCTTATACCGCCGGCACCTTTAACCGGAGCTATTTCATCCTCTCCTTTGAAGACGCCATCCGGGCCATCGATATGAACGTGATTTTCCTGTTGATGGGGATGATGATCATCGTCGGGGTCCTGAAAAAGACCGGCCTGTTCCAATGGCTGGCCTATAAATCCTATGCCTTGGCCCGGGGCAATGTCTTTGTTCTCTCCTGCATCCTGATGGTGATCACCGCGGTGGCCTCCGCCTTTCTGGACAACGTTACCACCATGCTCCTGATGCTGCCGGTGACCATCGAAATCGCCGTCACCCTGAAGATCAACCCCATTGCCCTGTTAATCCCGGAAGTCTTCGCCTCCAACGTGGGGGGCACCGCCACCCTGATCGGCGATCCCCCCAACATCCTCATCGGCTCCTATGCCAAACTGACCTTCAACGATTTTGTGGTCAACCTCACCGGCGTGGTGGCCCTCACCATGGTGGTCACTTTGATTTACTATGTTTACTGGTATAAGAAGGCCTACCGGCAGGCGGAAGCGGGGAATCTGGAGCGCACCCTGGCCTATCTCCGGGAGGAATACCGCATCACCGACGGCAAATTGTTGCTCATGTCCTTGGGCCTTCTCTCCTTCACCATCTTCCTGTTCATCATTCATGGGGTGTTGCACATGGAGCCTTCCATTGCCGCCCTGACCGGGGCTATGGTGCTGTTGACCATCTCCCGGGTCAACATCGTGGAGATGCTGGAGCATGAGGTGGAATGGCCCACCCTGGTGTTTTTCATCGCCCTGTTCATGGTCATCGCCGGCGCGGAAGAGACCGGCATGATTCAGATGATTGCCGAGTGGGTCCGGGACGTCTCCCGGGGGAACCTGACGGTGGCGGTGCTCATGGTCCTTTGGGTCTCGGCCATTGCTTCCGCCTTCATCGACAACATCCCTTTCACCGCCACCATGCTGCCCATCATCGCCTTCCTGAATACCAGCATTCCCGGCGCGGAGAGCGGTGTGCTCTGGTGGTCCCTGGCCCTGGGGGCCTGTTTCGGGGGCAACGGCACCCTGATCGGCGCTTCGGCCAACGTGGTCACCGTGGGGATGGCGGAGAAGGCCGGGTATCACATCTCCTTTCTGGGCTACATGAAAGCCTGCTTTTTCCCCATGCTGATCACCGTGGTGCTTGGTTCGGTCTATCTGCTGGTGGTTTATTAATGATGTGGGGGGGGAGGGCCGGGGGCACAAGCTATCAGCTTTCACCAGTCAGCTATCAGCTATTAAAGGATGAAGATCAAAGCTGACGGCTGACTGCTAATTCCCCTCAGCCCCCGCCCCCCTGGCCCCTCCTTTACTTGACCCCCTAAGGCAAATACGCTAAAATTTAATAAAAAATCGTCACTTGAGTTTCAAGTGCCGCCAATTTCATGGGGGATTGGTGACCAGAATCAAAAGGGCCTGGCAACGTCTCACCATGATCGGCCAAGTCAGCCCGGCACAGGCGGAGTTGGCTGAAAAGTACAAGTATTTCCAGCAGCTATTAGCCGCCAACAATCATGCCCTGGCCTTGATGGCCGACATGGAAGAAAAGCTCTCCGGGGATTATCTCTTCGACTTCCAATATATCCGGGCCACTTTAGGTCAACTGCGCCGGGAAGGGGAGGCCCTGGTGGAGGCCTTGAACGGCCTGGGGGACCACCGCTATCAGAACCTCTCCCAAGCCTTTGAGAAGGTCATGGGAGAGGTGGAGGGGGTCCTGCTCCAGCGCCGGGAGATTCCCGTGGCTCCCCTGGTCCTTTCCTTGGACGAGCTTGACGCCGACAAGGCGGAAATGGTGGGCGGCAAGGCCGCCAACCTGGGAGAGGTGCGAAACCGCACCGGGCTGCCGGTGCCCCCGGGCTTCGCCATCTCCAGCTATGCCTATAAAACCTTTCTGGATTATAACCACCTGACGGAGAGAATAACCCGGTTGCTGGGACACTGGCGTCTGGAAGACCTGGACACCCTGGCCCAGGTCAGTGATGAGCTCAAGAAGATAATTAATGAGGCCCGGGTGCCCCCGGAACTGGAGAGTGCCTTGGCCCAGGCCTATGAGGGCCTGGCCGGGCTCACCGGCAACCGTCCCTTCTTAGCCCTCAGGTCCAGCGCCACGGGAGAAGACCTCACCTTCACTTTTGCCGGCCAGTACGCCACCTATCTGAACGTCCCACCCGGCGAGATGGCGGCCCGTTATAAAGACATCGTCGCCAGTCTGTTTACCCCCAGGGCCTTGTTTTATTACAAAAACAAGGGTTTCCGGGAAGAAGAGATGGCCATGGGAGTGGTGGTGATGCCCATGATCCAGTCCCGGGCCAGCGGGGTGCTCTTCACCCGCCACTCCGAGGGTGCCGACCGGGAGGTGGCCCTGATCAACGCGGTCTGGGGCCTGGGAAAATATGCCGTGGCCGGGCGGGTCAACCTGGATCAGTATGTGGTGGCTTATCACCCCCGGGGTGAGATCGTGGAGAAATTCATCCCGGCCAAAGAGGTGAGGCTGGTAACCCAGCCCCAGGGCGGGGTGGCGGAGGCGCCGGTGCCCCCGGACCTGACTGAGGTCCCTTGCTTAAGTGACCGGGAAATCCTGGAGTTGCTCTCCTGGTCGGAAACCCTGGAAGCCCATTTCGGCAAGCCCCAGGATGTGGAATGGGCCTTGGATGACGCCGGACAACTCTGGCTGTTGCAGAGTCGCCTCTTGCAGGTGTCGGCGAAAAAGGCGGCCGAATCCTTGCCCCGGACTCTGAAAGGTTATCCCGTACTGCTGGACCAGGGCGTGGTGGTTTCTCGGGGGGTGGGAGCCGGGCCGGTGGCCCTGGTGCGCACCGACGAGGACCTGCGAAATTTCCCGGAGGGCGGGGTCCTGGTGGCCCGGCACACCTCCCCCAAATATGTGACGGTGATGCCCAAGGCCGCGGCCATTATCACCGACGCCGGCAGTCCCACCGGGCATATGGCCTTGCTGGCCCGAGAATTTCAGGTGCCGGCCATTCTCTGCACCGGCAAGGCTACCAAGGTCCTCTCCCCCGGCCAGGAGGTCACCGTGGACGCCAATTATAATAACGTCTATGCCGGGATGGTGCCGGAACTCCTGGGCCCGGCCCGGCCCAAAAGCAACGATCTGGCGGACACCCCGGTCTTCCAGACTTTGAAAACCGTGATCAAAAAGGTGGTGCCCCTGAATCTGGTGAACCCCGAAGATAAGACCTTTGCCCCGGAATACTGCCGCACCCTCCATGATATTGTGCGCTTTGCCCATGAATATGCCATGCGGGAGATGTTCAGCCTGGGCGCCAGTGACTGGGCCGGGGAGGCCGAAGCGGTGGACCTGGAATCGGACCTGCCCTTAAAGGTCCACATCCTGGACCTGGGGGGCGGTTTAAAGAGGGGCTTGCGCCGCAAGGTCAGGCCGTCCCAGATCATCTCTTTGCCTTTCCGGGCCTTCTTTGAAGGGATGAACGCCATGCGCTGGCCCCAGGCCAAACCCGCCGGGGTGACAAGCTTCGCCTCCATCTTCGTCAATACCGAGGAGGAGGTGGCCCAGGGCGCGGCTCCCTACCAGGATCAGAGTTATCTGATCCTGTCCAAGAATTATATGAACTTCAGCATTCGCTTAGGGTATCATCTCTCTACCGTGGAGGCTTACGTCAGCGACCAGATCAACGATAACTACCTGACCTTTTATTTCCGGGGGGGCGGCTCCACGCCGGAACGCCGGGAGCGGCGCACCCGCTTGATTGCCGCCATTATCGACCGGCTGGACATCAACTGTCAGCGCAAAGGCGACCTGATCGAGGCCCGGCTGGCCAAATACCCGCCGGAGGAGATGGCCCGGCGTTTGACCCTGTTGGGAAAGCTGACGGTTTATACCAAACAACTGGACATGGTCCTGTTCTCTGAGGGCATCGTGGATTGGTACATTAAAGACTTCCTCCAGGAACACGTGGGGACGGGTCACTGACATGCGGCGCCTGGATTTTCTCCAGTCCAAATACGTCCTGCCCCTGTTGCTGGCGGTTAACCTGCTCCTGTTGGGCACCAGCATCTATATGGGGATCAAGTCCGCGGAGCAGATGCGCCAGATTGTCCGGGAAGATTTCAACCAGCAGCAGTTGGTGCTGGCCCGGCATACCGCCGGTATGTTGCAACAGGATTTGGATTTTTTGAAAAGAGAGTTGGAGACCCTCAATCATTCGCCGTCGATTCAGTACCTGGAGAGGCTTACCTGGGCCAACCGCATGCGCTTTACCCTTTCCAGCGTGCGGGGTGAAGGGGTAGTGGAGATCTTTCGCCTAACTGCGGATGGCACCAGGGTCTATCAAGTGAACGAACGGGGTCTGGACCGGGAAGTCACCGGGGCTTTTAAGGACGTCCCTTATCTGGTCTGGGCCTCCCGATCGGAGAATAAAGGTCGGGTTTACATGGGGCCTCTCTCCACTCAGGTCCCCAATTACACAGGTCGCCTGATCTTTACCATGGCCATACCCACTTACGAGGAGTCCGTGGACGAAAGCCATCCCCACCCCACCGGGGCTTGGTCCGGAGTGCTGGGTTTTTATATTGACGCCCAATCCCTGGCCAACAAATTCACCCGGGGGATCAAAAGCGGCAAGACCGGCTACGCCTGGATTATGGATAATCAAGGCACTTTCTTGAGCCATCCGGAGCAGGAGTTCATCGGCAAGAATGCCTTTACCGTGCGCAAGGAACGGATGCCGGCCATCTCTTTTGACGCCATCAATGAAATTCAGCGGGGAAAGATGCTCACCGGCCAGGAAGGTTGGGGGACCTACATCTCCGGCTGGCACGGCGGCCTGGCCGGAGAGATCCAGAAACTCATCGCTTATGCCCCGGTAAAGATGGTGGACCCGGCTCTGGCACAGCCGGACAATCCTATCAGTTGGTCGGTGGCCGTGGTGGCCCCGGAGCAGGAAGTCCTGGGAGTGGTGCACTCCCTCTATCTCCGGCAATTTCTCATCCAGGTGATCATCGGCTTTTTTGTCCTGTCCGGCACCATGGTCTTTCTAAAATTCCGCTACGAACGGCAATTCTCCGCCAACCTGGAGGAGGAAGTCAACCGCCAGCGAATACAACTCCAGAAAACCGAAGCCCGTTATCAAGCCCTGGTGGAGAATGCCGCGGACCTGATTTACACCGTGGGGGAGGATTGCCGCATCGAATCCCTGAACCGCTATGCCGCCGAGCTGTTCGCCTACGCCTTTCCCGGCAAACACCCCAGTACGGTCAGCCCCCAACTTTTTGTCGGCCTTAATCTTTATGATATTTTCTCCAAGAAATCAGCCGACTTCCATATGGAATGGCTGAATGAGGTGAAAGAGACGGGCCGCACCCGGAGCAAACGCCACCAGGTGACCATCGGCGACATGGAGTTCTGGTTTTCCACCAGCGTCGTGGGCCTGAAAGACGAACAAGGCCAGATTTACGCCTATGAGATCATTTCCCGGAATATTACCGGGCGCAAAGCCATCGAAGACCGCCTCATCAGCATGGAGAAACTGGCCTCCATCGGCACCCTGGCCGCGGGCGTGGCCCACGAAATCAACAACCCCATCGCCGTGATTCTGGGCTTCACCGAGCATCTCCTGGAAAAAACCGCAGAGGTGCCGGAGGTGCATGAAACCTTACAAGTCATTGAGGAAGAAGGCCTGAAATGCAAAAAGATCGTGGAAAACCTCCTGACCTTCGCCCGGAGCCCGGAACGCGCCGAGACCAGTGCGGATATCCCCAAGATTATGGAAAAGTTATTGGACGTAGTGCAAAATACTCTGTTAACCAAAAAAATCCGCCTGGAAACCAGCCTGGCCTCTTATCTGCCCCGGGCCAAAGGCGATCCCCGGGAACTGCAGCAGGTTTTCATCAACCTCATCAACAATGCCATAGACGCCATGAAAGGGGGCGGGGTACTCAGGGTCGTCACCCGCCTGTCGCCGGACGGACGCCGGGTGGCCATTGAATTCGGCGACACCGGCAACGGCATTCCCCGGGAGGTGCAACCGAAAATTTTCGATCCCTTTTTTACCACCAAGAAGACCGGGGAAGGCACCGGCTTGGGCCTGTCGGTAAGTTATGGCATTATTGCTAAATTTGGCGGAAACATCGTCTTTTCCAGTTACCCCGCCGAAGAATATCCTGAGAAACATGGGACGACCTTTACGGTTTATCTACCGGTAGTTACCGGGGTGGAGGCCGAAGGCGAGGCGGAGGTGGAGGAGAGACCTCTGAGCCTGACCCCGGAAGGCCGCTAATCCCCAGGAGGATTCTATGCCTGAACGGTTATTAGTCGTGGATGATGAGCCGAATATGCTCAGATTACTCAAAACCATCCTCATGGATAAGACCGGCTATGAGGTGGACACCACCAACAACCCCTTAGAGGTCAGTAAACTCCTCCAGGAGCAGCATTACGACCTGGTGGTCACCGACCTGAAAATGCCCCTGGTGGATGGGATCGACCTGATCGATATTATTAAAAAAATCGACAACACGGTACCCATCATTATTATTACCGCCTACGGCACCATCGAAACCGCGGAAGAGGCCATCCAGAAAGGCGCCTATGACTTTATTACCAAACCCTTCCGCAAAGAAAACATCCTCATCACCATCAAACGGGCCCTGGAGTGGAAAAAGATGCAAGGAGAACTGGCCGCCATGAAGTCGCCAGGGGGCTAAGGAATATTGAGGGAGGGGGCTAAGGGGCACAGCCCCTCACCTCCTCCCCCAAGCTCCCTCCCCCAATCCCATATGGGGTTTTAAAAGTTTGCTTGGGCCGGGGCCAACGGCCCC
>JBFLZI010000090.1:0-11651 GCA_040756315.1 Thermodesulfobacteriota bacterium
GGTTGGGGGAGGGGGCAGGGGTCTGCGACCCCTGGCCCCCTCCCCCAAATCATTCTCACCCTAATCCTCCCGGGGCAGGTGGGCCAGGGTCTGGAGAAATTGGGCGGCCCAGTTATAGATATTATATTCCCGGACCCAGGCCCGCATGGTCTCCATGTTGGCGGCCTTCTCCGGGGGCGGGTCTTCCAGGGCCTTATAGATGGCGTCGGCAATCTCTTCGGGATTATAGGGATTGATGGTATAGGCCGGGGTCAACTCCCGGGCTGCGCCGGTAAAGGGGCTGAGCAAGAGGGCCCCATTCCCGTCCACCCGGCTGGCCACATACTCCTTGGCCACTAAATTCAGGCCGTCGTGGAGGGAGCTGACCACCATGACGTCTGCCAGGCGATAGAAGGGGACAATCTCTTCCTGGGACAGGTGGGTTTTAATAAAAATCAAGGGTTTCCAGCGGCCCACCTGGTATTTGCTGTTAATCTCCTCTTCCAGGGCATCCACCCTGGTGTTTAAGTCCTTATATTTGGAGATATGCAAGCGGGATTGGGGGCCGAGTTGAATAAAGGTAAAGCGCCCCTGGTATTGGGGATATTTGCTGAAAAAAATGTCCAGGGCCTCCAGGCGTTCCGGAATGCCCTTGGTATAGTCGAGACGGTCGATCCCCAAGCCCACTTTAACACCCTCCACTTTGAACTGATGGCGCAATTCCGCCATCCGGGCCTGGGTCAGGGCCGAGGCGGCCACGGCTTCAAAGCGGGAGAAATCGATGCTGATGGGAAAAGGCCTGACCCAAGTGGCCTTGCCCTGCTGAAAGATGGCGAAACTTTCCAAGTCCACCCGGGCTTCTAAAGACCGGTCCACGGTGTCAAAGAAATTATTACAGTGATATTGCAGGTGGAAGCCCAACAGGTCGTTGCCCAGGAGGCCGATAAGGATGTCATGGCCCCAGGGGCAAATGCGGAAGGCCTCATAGTTGGGCCAGGGAATGTGCCAGAATTGGCAGACCACCAGACTGGGGTCGGCCTCTTTCAGCATCCGGGGGAGCAGGGCGAAATGATAGTCCTGGATAAAGACAATGGTGCGTCTTTGACCAACTTGGGACAGCACCGCGTCGGCGAATTTCCGGTTTACCGCCTTATAAGTCTCCCATTGTTTCGGAGAAAAAATGGGGCGGGTATAGGCGATGTGGCACAGAGGCCAGAGGGCCTCATTGGAGAAACCATAATAATAATCCGTTTCTTCCTCCCGGGTGAGCCAGAGTCGGTGCAACCGGTATCGGGGGTGGTGGGGCGGCACCATGATGGTATCCTGCCCGGCGATGGCCTCCTGATCGGCTTCGCCGCTGCCGGCGGCGATCCAGGTGCCCCCGCAGGCCTGCATCATGGCGTCCAGGGCGATGGCCATGCCGCTGGCGGGCATGATGACCTCCACTTCCCCGCCCCGATAGACGTGCATATAGGGTTCCCGGTTGGATACCAGGATAAATTGATAATCGGCAAACTTCTCTTTGATCAGGTTTCTTAGACCTTCCTGGTCCCACATGACACCTCCTCCTATCTTTTAAAGCCTAGAGGTTATAGCTCAATAATGCGGCTGTGGGGATTTTCCTGCAGGATCATCAGGGTCAGATAGTCCCGGAGATTACGGGTAATCAAGAAGTGATGGCGGACGAATTCCCGAGCCAGATTGCCCATGCGCCGGGCCAATTCCGGACGGTGCAGCAGGTAGCGGATGCGAAAGGCGCAGCCCTCCGGGGAATGCACCAAAAAACCGGTGTTATAGTCCTGGATTTGCAGAACAATACCCCCCACCGCGCCGCCGATCACTGGCTTGCCTTTCCACATGGCCTCGGTGACCGTCAGGCCGAAGCCTTCGCGGGTGGATTTCTGCAAAATAATGTAGGCGGCCCGCTGCAAGGCGTTGATTTCATGATGGCTGTCCGGGGGCAGGAGCAGAATTTGAATGTCCGGCTCCCCCTGGGCCGCGTCCATCACCTGGGCCAAGATGCGGGGACCTTCCGGATCGTCGGTGGCTTCGCCGCCGGCCAGCACCAGTTTGCAGGGAGTATGCCGCCTAACCAGGCGAAAGGCCTGGATAACGCCCAGGGGGTCTTTAAAGGAATCGAACCGGGAGACCTGGAGGATGATGGGTTTATCCGGCTCCACTCCCAGACGGTCCAAAACGGCCTGAATCTCTTCCGGGGTCAAGTCCCGGTTCTTTTGGCTCAGAGGGTCGATGGACGGGCGGATGATGTATTGGGTGTGGGGCAGGTCTTGGGCAAACTGGGACATGGAGAAGATGGAAGCGTCATACTTACTCACCACTTCCTGCAAAAATTTCCACACTTTGGGGTTGGGGCGGGAGACATCGATGTGGCAACGCCAGAGCCAATGGGTGGCCCGATCACGCATTTCCTCAATCAGATAAGCGGGCTGAGGGTCGTGGACCAGGACAAAATCGGCTTCCCAGGTGAAATTCCGGGCATTTTTGCGGTTAATCTCCTGGTAATGATCCAGTAAGGAGGCGTTGATTTCTACTTTGTCTCCTTGCAAGGCGTTGTGCATCTTCTTGGTGCATTCGAAAAAAGTTTCATCGCCCTGGATCACTTCCCAGCGGGTATTAATGCCCAATTGTTCCAGCATAGGCACCGCCCGGGCCAGAATCTCGGCAACGCCGCCCCCCACCCGGGTGGAATTGATGTGGACGAACCGCCGGGGACCCAGGCGTTCCGCCAGGCGCTGAAGCTGGCCGATCACTTGGGGGCCGACAATGGGGATGTACTCATTCAGTTCGCCCACCAGGCTCTCCCAAATGCTGATGAATCAGGACTAAGAGGGTATCCCGAAGCTCGGTCAGATTATAGAAATAGATGTCAATATCCCGGATGGCCGCCACCAGCTCCGGCAATTTGAAGTTGGAGTCAATCCAAAAGGAGAAATCGTCCACCCGGCCAAACTCCGGGCGCCAGCGGGCTTCGAAAAAATGATAATAAAGGGAATCCATTCCCACCTTTTTTAAGGCCTCAGAGAATTCCCGGAGAGTTTTAGCGACGATTTCCGACCGGAGCACTACGGTGGAGGCTTCACAAAAATGAAATTCAAATCCCGGCCGGGCCCAGGGCACATAAGGCAAATCCCACATATATTCTTCCAAGGCGTCCACCATGGCCTGGCGCACCTCTTCCAGGGTCTCATAATCGAAGGGGTCAAAGGAGCTGAGCTTCTCGGCCAGCTTAATGTCCTGCAAAGCGGTGGCGGCCCACAAGGCAAACTCGTTGGGATATTCCACTTTCGGCAAGGTGAGGGCCAGACGGGATTGGAAGAGGTGGTAGAAAAGGACGGACTCCTTAACCTCCTGCAAAGCCAGGAGCAATTCCCTTAAATTAACCACCTTATGGCCCAAAGGCATGGGCATTAAGAAACATTCCCGGAAGATAAAGGGATCCCGGGCGGGCTTCTGGGAGAGGGATTTCATCGGCGGTCCTCCCGGTGCCGGGCCAACCGGGCCAGAAACTGGCGCACGGCCGCGGGCCGGGCCAGCCAATAGGCCGCGGCGGTGCCGGAGTCGGACCGGCCCACTTTGACGGTCAGACCTTTACCGGCTAACATCTGGAAAACGCCTTCATCAGTAAAATCATCTCCTAAATATACAGGAAAAGATTCAATAAATCCAGGAGATACCGTAATTTCCTGAATTGCTGCACCTTTACTCACCCCGTCCGGGAGAAGTTCCACTACCTTCTTTCCCGGCAGAACCTGAAACCGGCCCTGGCGGGCCACCTGGTCCAGCCAGGGGGTCAGGACCGCCATCAAGGCGGCTTCCTGGGAGGCACTGGCCTGGCGGTAATGCAGGGCGAATCCCAAAGGCTTGTCTTCCAACCACCAGCCTCCCACGCCCTTTAGAGCTTCAGTGGCTTGGCTTTTCAATTTCTCCAATTCGTCAGGATTATAGGCCAGACCCCGGGGTCTCCAGGGCCGCCCCTGAATCAGGCCTTCCCCCCCGTGGGAACCCAAATAATTGAGACCGGGGATAGGCAGCAAGGTCAGCAAATCAGAGAGAGGCCGACCGGAGACCACCGCCACCGCCATATCAGGACGGGCCGACAGCCGGGCCAGGAGATTTAAGAGTTCCGGGGAAGGGACGGCCGACTCGGGCCGGGGGGCGATCTCCACCAGGGTGCCGTCGTAATCCAGGAGGAGGAGGAGGTCCCGCTCCTGCTTCCGGGCCCAAACCAGGGCCGCTAAGGCGTCAATTTCCCGGTTCACCAGGTCTCCCGTCATTGAATTCAACTTTAAGCTAAGCAGTCCCCGATCTTTTTCAAGCCCTCCGAAGACCGAAAAGGGCCAATAACAAAGCGGCCCAGGCATGGAGGGCCGCCACCAGGTAGAGGGCCGGCACAATCCCCCACACGGGCAGGACCAGGAGGCTAAGGCCCAGAAGACCTCCGGTGGCCCCCAGGAGGTCCAGAGCGTAAAATAAGCCGAATCCCCCCGGCGCGCCCTCCCGGCCGGCCACCCACAGGGAAGCGCTCAGGGCAAAGATGCCCCCCCCGGCAAATCCGGCCAGGGAGAGGATCAGGATCGAGGCGGCCTGGATCAGCCACTCCCGGCTGAGCCAGGGGGAGTCAGCCAGACCCGGCAGGGCCAGGGCCAAAAAGAGGGCCAAGGCGGCCAAACCTCCCTGGAGGCCCATCAACCACCTCACCCGGGCCTGAGACCGCCTTACCAGGCGGAGGCCCCAAGCCCCGCCCCCCCCCAGGCCCGCCATAAACGCGGCGATCAACAGGCCCAACTGCCGGTAAAGATAACCCAGATGAACCTGGAAGAGGATCAGGACCAGAATTTCCAGGGCCATGGTCCCCAAGCCCATCACCACCACCTGGCAGAGATATCTAGGCTGGGGGCGGCGCCGGAAGAAAGCCGCCAACAGTAAGGCCCCCAGCCCCAATACGGCCCAGGGCAGATAGACCGGCAGGCCTTTTAAAGTGAGCAAGATGTCTTTTAAGGGCAATCTTTCCAGGGAGCCGGTCAAGACCAGATCGTAAAAATAACTCTTGGGGTTAAGATCAGTGTTGATTTCGCCGGGTTGCCGGTCCAATAACTGGCGCAGGTAATGCTGGCGGGGAAGGGAGAGATCGGTGAGGAGGTAATAATCCCGGACATAGAGCAGAGGCAGGGCCCGGGAGGCCAGCCGGGCGGCCAGTTCCTCAGGGTCGGCCACCAGCGCGCCGGGCGTGGGGCTGGCAAAAAACCGCACCCGTTCCCCGGGGAAGACCAGCACTTCCGGGAAAACCCGTCCCAAAGTCCGGTAGCTCAAGGCCAGGTACGCGGCCCGGAGGGGATTTAAGCTGGTGGCGCCGCCCCCCAGGGAGAAGGTGAAGACACCCCCGGGCAGAAGATGCCGGGAGACAATCTGAAAAAACTCCAGGGTGTAGTAGCGGTTCAACTGGGCGTTATGAGGTTCCGGCAAAGACAGGATAATGACGTCATAGCGGCTGGGGGTATGGGTCAGAAAACGGCGGGCATCCTGGAAGATGAGATGGACCCGGGGGTCCCGGGCGACCCCGCCGGCAGCCTGGGGCAGCAGGCGCTGGGCCAGACGCACCAACTCCGGGTCCAACTCCACATAATCCAGGCGGGTGACGCTCTTGGTCTTGAGGATTTCCTGGATCAGACCGGCCACCCCACCCCCCAAGAGAAGCACCCGCTTGGGCCGGGGATGCTCCAGGAGGCCCCATTGCACCGCCTGTTCGGCGGAATAGGGGTCGGGATAGGTGAAGTACCATAACTTATTGGCGAAAAAACTGAGTTGTTCCGCCTCCCGGGTGGCAGTCAAGAGGGCGTAGGGGCTGTCCGCCGCGGCCACCACCCGGCGGCCGGGCCATTGGCCCCGGCGGGAGAGATTCTCCAGGTGCCCGGAAAATATTAAGGCGGCCCCTAAAACCCCCAGGCCCAAAAGATAGCCCAGGCGGGCCGGGAGAGAGGCGGGGACGGCTAAGGCCCAGGCAATCAGGGCCAACAAGAAGCCGGCCCCCAGACTTAGGGCCAGGGTGGACCAGTGGCCCAGAAGGAGAAGCTGCAACAAAGAAATGCCTAAGGCCGCGCCCAGGGCCTCTAAAGAATAGGTGCGGCCCAGGGCCTCCCGGGAGGCCCCGGCCCCCAGAGCCTGACAGGCCCAAGGGAAAAAACCGCCGGAAATCAGGCAGAAAGGCGCGAGGACGGCCAGAAAAAGGACCAGGGCGGCGCCCACCGAGAGAGACTGGCCCTCGGGCAAGGCGGCCAGAGTGGGCAGGAGTCGGGCCAGGAAGACGGTGGCCGGGAGGAGCCACCCCAGGAAATAAAGGAGAACCCCCACCGATTTCGGGTCAGGGGACCAGCGGGCCGCCAGCCGGCCGCCCCAGAGGCTCCCCAGGCCGGTCCACACCAGCCAGCTCCAGAGGCCCAGGGCCAGTTTCAACTCCTGGCCCTGGCACAACACCAGGACCTCCCGGAGGATCAGGACCTGGGCCGCCAGGGTCCCGGCGCCGTAGGCCAAAACCAGCCCGGGGAGAGCCAGAGTAGGTGGGCCAACCAAAATCTTTTTGCTCCGGATGGTTTGGGGGAAGGGGGTAAGGAGGGTCAAAAAATGGGGGGAGAAGGCGAAATGGCGAAAAGTGGTTTCTTTACCAAGTTATTGCTTTCCCCTTTTCGCCGTTTTCCCTTTTCGCCCTTACTTAATCCCCTGGCCCTCCCCCCACGAAAATATTTTCCCTTAGAAGGAGCGGCTCACTCCGGATTGTTCCCGGAATTATAGCGCTTGAGCTTTTCCCGCAGGGTCTTGCGATCGATGCCCAAGGCCTGGGCCGTGTCGCTGATGCGGCCGTCAAACTTCTGCAGGGTGCGCAAGATATGATCCCGCTCCAAATCCCGGAGGGCCAGGGAAGAGGTTTCGCTGGGATAGGCAAGGAAGATGCCGGCATAGGCCAGGTCGGCCGGCTCGATAAAGGGACCACCGCTCAAAACCACCAAGCGTTCCACGGTATTCTCCAACTCCCGGACGTTGCCCGGCCATTCCTGCTTCATGAGCAAATCCAGGGCTTCCGGGGAGATGCCCTGGACCTGCTTGCGCAGGCGCATATTATATTTCTCCAGGAAATGCTGCACCAGAAGCGGGATGTCGCTCTTCCGTTCCCGCAAGGGGGGCATCTGAATGCGCACCACGTTTAAGCGATAGAACAGGTCCTCCCGAAAAGTCCCGTCTTTGATGGCCCGGCTGAGGTCCTTATTGGTGGCGGCCACCAGGCGGACATCCACAGTTATCACCCGGTGGCTGCCCACCTTGGAGACTTCCCGTTTTTCTACCGCCCTAAGCAGCTTGGCCTGCACTTCCAAGCTGATGTTGCTGATTTCGTCAAAAAACAAGGTGCCGTGCTGAGCCAGTTCGAATTTGCCGACTTTATTGGCGTCGGCCCCGGTGAAGGCCCCCTTCACATGGCCGAAGAGTTCGCTCTCAAACAGGGTTTCCACCAGGGTGCCGCAATCCACGGTGATGAAGGGCCGCCGGGACCGGGTGCTCTGCTGGTGAATCTTTTGGGCCAGCAGGCCCTTGCCCGTACCGGATTCGCCGGTAAGCAACACCGTGCTGTCCGTGGGGGCCACCCGGGTGGCCATGTCCATCACCCGGGCCATGGCCTCGCTCTGGTAAACCAGGATGCCCCGTTCGTCCTTGGCCTTGAGCACTTGGCGGAGATAGAGGTTTTCCAGGTCCAGGCGCCGTTTCTCCAAGGCCCGGGCCACCAGATGCCGCAAGTCATCCGGGGCGAAGGGTTTGGACAGGAAATGAAAGGCTCCGGCTTTGATGGTCTCCACCGCGGAGGGGATGGTGCCGTAACCGCTGATGATAATTACTTCACTGTCGGTATCCAGGGCCTTGATCTTTTTTAAGGTCTCCAGACCGTCCAGGTCCGGCATAACCAGGTCCAGGAGGATGACGTCAAAAGAAATGCGTTCCAGTAAGGAAAGGCCCTGATTGGCGCTGGAAGCCAGTTCCACCTGGTATCCCTGGCGGGAGAGGATCTGATGACAGGCGTCCAACATGGCCTTGTCATCGTCGATGATCAGGATCTGGGAGAAAGCAGCTTTCATAAAGCCTGAAGGCTAGTTATGGTCAAATATCTGTTATTTCAGATATTTCTGTATATTGTAATAAAATTCTCATGGTTCTGTCAAGTTAAACCCGCTCTGGCTCCAGGACTGTCAAATCTAGTTTAAGATCGGCCATATTCTATGCTAAGAATAGAGGCAGGAGCAAAACTTTGGCCCTGCACCTCTTCATTCCTTGCTTTATGGATCAGTTTGCTCCCCGGCTGGCTGATACGGTGGTGGAGTTGTTGGCGCGCCTGGGGACCCCCTGGCGCTACCCCCCGGACCAGACCTGCTGCGGGCAGTTTGCCCTGACCCTGGGAGACCTGGCCACCGCCCGTAAGCTGATGCGGCATTTCCTCCGGGTCTTTGGGGACGCCCCCGCCATCCTCTGTCCCAGCGCTTCCTGCACCCTGATGGTGCGCCAGCACTACCCCCAACTGGCCGACAATCCCCGGGAACGGGATGAAGCCAAGGCCCTGGCGGCCCGGACCTGGGAGTTGAGCGAATGGTTGCGGGCGCAAGGACCCTTGCCCTGGGCGCCTCGTTTTACTGGGACCCTGGCCTTGCACCACTCCTGCAAGGCCAGGCAACTGGGGGTCTTGCCCGGCGCGGAGGAGCTGTTATCCCAGGTGGCGGGCTTGGAGTTGCTGGCCCCGCCCCCTTATTTTTCCTGCTGCGGCTTTGGGGGGGCCTTTAAGGCGCAGCATCCCGACCTCTCCCAGGCCATCGGCGGGGCTTATTTGGACGCCATACAGGCCAGCGGCGCGGCGGGCCTGGTTTCCCTGGACTCTAGCTGCCTCCTGCATCTGGGCGGCATTACCGCTTCCCGGGGCCAGGACCTGAAACTGCTCTACCTGACCGAGGTGTTGAGGGAAGAATAAGGCGAAGACCAATATGACTTCTGACCCGTTTTCCTTCGGACAGTTGCTCATGGTGGGCCTCCCCGGTCCCAGGCTGGATGGCGTGGCCCGGGAGCTGGTCCGGGACCTGAAGGTGGGGGGCATCATCTTATTTGCCCGGAACCTGGAGGACCCGGTCCAGGTCTGGGAGTTAAACCGGGACCTGCAACGGGAGGCCCTGGCGGCCACCGGCCAACCTTTGCTCATTGCGATGGATCAGGAAGGCGGGCCAGTGCAACGCCTGCGCGCGCCTTTTACCTTAATTCCCCCGGCCCGGGAGTTGGGGAGCCGGGCCAGCCCCGAGGAAGTGGAGCTTTTAGCCCGGAAGACCGCCCGGGAACTCAGCCTGGTGGGGGTCAACGTCAATCTGGCCCCGGTCCTGGATGTGGCCCGGGGGCCGGACTGCCCCCTGTGGGAGCGCTCCTATGGGCCGGAGCCGGAGAAGGTGGCGGCCCTGGGCCTGGCGGCTATCCGGGGCTATCTGGCCGGCGGGGTTCTGCCGGTGGCCAAACATTTCCCCGGCCTGGGGGACACCTTAAAAGATTCCCATGAAGAGTTGCCCAGAGCCGCCTCCCCCGACCCTCGCCGGGAGACGGACCTCCTGCCCTTCCGGCGGGCCGTCGAAGCCGGGGTGCCCCTGATCATGACCGCGCACGTGCTGGTGCCGGCCTGGGACGCGGCTCCGGCCACCCTGTCGCCGGCGGCGCTGACCGGGCGGCTGCGGGAGGGTCTGGGCTTTGGGGGAGTAATCATGACCGACGATCTGGAGATGGGGGCTATTGCCCAACAGGCCCGGGTCCCCCAGGCGGCTGCGGCGGCCCTGGCCGCGGGGGCCGATCTCTTGCTGATCTGCCGGGATTGGCAAGGGGCTCCAGAGACTGCGGCGTTCCTGGCCCGGGACCTGGCCTTGGGTCAACGGGGCCAGGAGGCTGCTGCCCGCCTCCAGGCCCTCAAGAAGCGTTTAGGCGCACCGGCCCCTGACCGTCAGGAGGTGGAAGAGTATTTCAGGAAGAGAGCCGGGAGGGATTAAGGCCCAGGGGATATTTTTTGATTTGAAAGGAACTTATTTCCAAAAAAAAAGACCGGGAGGGGGAAGCCCGGTCTTAGGGAGAAATGAGAAAATTGTCTGGGTTCTAGGGGGTAACCTTGTTTTCTTGGAAATATGTTTTGCATTATTAGTGCCAACTTTAACAAACCTCTAAAAATCAAGAGATGCGCCGGGGACGGGGGTCAACTTGGTTCAAAATTTTATACTAAAAGAAGCCCTCAGCAGGATTAAGATGAAGGAAGGTAATAAAGAAAAATTAAGGATGGCAAAATACTTTCCTTAGGGCTGCCAAAAAATCCAACCTCTAGCCCCTTCCGGCCAAAATTTTTAACTGTCCCGCATGAGAGCGCCGGCAGCCTTAAAAACCTGTGGGGGGGAGAGGTCCTCCAGGCAACGGGGCGCCGGGCAGGAGATATCCCGGGCCTGGGCGCAGGGCAGGCACTGGCCCGGCCCGGTCAAAACGGTGACGTTCTCGCCTTGGGGCGCCCAGACGGCGGGGTCGGTGGGGCCGAATAAGGCCAGGACCGCCCGGGCACCCGCGGCCGCGGCCAGGTGGGTCAGGCCGCTGTCCCCGCCCACATAGAGTCGGCACCGGGCCAACACCCCGGCCAACTGCATGAGGGGCCGGTTCACCAACAGATAGTGGCCCTGGGCCGCGGCGATTCCCTGAAGATAGGGGAGCCAGCCGGTCTCCGCCGGTCCCACCAGCCAGATTACCCCCGCTTTATACTGCCAGGCCAGGGCCCGGGTCAATTCGTAATAATGGGCCAGGGGCCAGTTTTTGCAGGGGTAGCCGCTGCCGGGAGCCACGGCAACATAAGGACCTGGGGGCATTGCCGGTAAATCTTCTTTACCGCTAGAGTCTTCGATACCCAGGCGAAAAGGCTGAATGGCCTTAGTAATACCTAACTCGGCCAAATGCCGGGCCTGAAGCAGACCCACGGCTACCGGTTCGGTCTCCGGAAAGGAAGGCAGCCAGGCCACCCGAGAAATCCCCCCCTGGGCCAGGCGGTCCAAAAAAACCGGGTTGGGCCGGGGAGTGAAGACCAGGGCCAACTGGATGGAGGCCAGGCGCTCTTTTAGGGCCGGGGACAGGGGGCCTTGCTCCAGGAAAAGACCGGCCCATAGGGCTCCGGCCCCGTCCCAAATGGCCTCTAGAGGCAGAGTCTCAGAGAACAGCCCCCAACGCTCCGGATGCCCCACCCCCACCAGACGGGCTTGGGGATAATGACGGCTGATGGCCAACAAAGCCGGACCGGCTAGCAGCAGGTCCCCTAAGGCTCCTTGATGCCAGATGAGAAGACGCTGAACAGTTTTCGGTGGCGGCAGGGGAGAGGGCATTTAACACATTATAGTGCATTTGAGGTTTTGAGGGGAGGGCCGGGGTGTTAAGGAAGGGCGAAAAGGGGAAAAGAAACAGTCATGTAGGGTGGGCACGGCCCACCAAAAATAAGGAAAAAGATTATTACCGGCGGGCAATGCCCGCCACATTTGCTTAGGGGGTTTAGTTTGGGCCAGGGCCATGGCCCCGGCCCAAACTAAACTTTTAAAACCCCATCAGGGATTGGGGGAGGGGGCGTGGGGGAG
>JBFLZI010000091.1:0-11525 GCA_040756315.1 Thermodesulfobacteriota bacterium
AGGGGAGTTTGAGGGGAGGGCGGGGGAGCCACCGCTCCCCCGGCCCTCCCCTCAAAAAACTCTAACCAAAAATATGCCCTTTAACCTTTATCTCCGGGCGCCGGGGGAGAGGCGGCGGCCTTCTGAAGGGATGGAGGCCATCATCCATCTGGATGAGACGGGTGTCCCCGGGTATCCCCTGCATCACAACTTTGGGCAATTGTTGGTTTCTCCACAGCCTCCGGGTGAAGTGCTGGAGGCTTTTTTATTGGCGGCCCTGGGCGTCTGGGCCGGGGACAAGTTTTTCCCCCGAAAACTGGCGGCGGATGCCTGGACCCGGGAAATCGTTTTGCACCTGCCCACTGCCGCGCCTTGGGTCCCCCTGGTCCCCCGTCTGGCCCCATTGCTCAATTTCCTCACCGGAGACAAATGGACCTTAAAACCCCGGGAAGTTCGGGTCGATCTGGGATTCTCCGGCTCCTGGACCCACTCCTGGCTGCCGGACGCGGTGTGTCTCTTATCCGGGGGGTTGGATTCCCTCATCGGGGCCATTGACCTGTTGGAGAAGGGCCAACGCCTGATCCTGGTGAGCCACTATGATTACGGGCAACTGGCCTCTAGTCAACAGGCCCTGGCGGCGGCGTTGGCAACTCATTATGGCCCCGATGCTTTCTACCATCTGGCCCTAAGGGTGCAATTCCCCGAAACCCGGGAATTCAGCTTGCGGAGCCGCTCCCTGCTTTTTCTGGCTTTGGGGGTGACCGTGGCCGGGGCCTTCCCCGGAAACCTGCCGCTGGTCGTGCCGGAGAACGGCTGGATCAGCCTCAATCCGCCTCTCACCTTAAGCCGCCTGGGCACTTACAGCACCCGCACCACCCACCCCTATTTTTTACATGAACTTACCGCCCTGTGGCGGGAAGCAGGCATCGCCACCCCCTTGCTTAACCCTTATCAGCACCTGGCTAAAGGGGAAATGCTGGCCCGGTGCCGGAATCCCGGTCTGCTAAAGAAACTTTATTCCTTGACCAGTTCCTGCGCCCGACCGGAGGTGGGACGCTGGCAGCGACAGGCCGCCGGGGCCTGCGGCTATTGTTACCCCTGCCTGATTCGGCGGGCGGCCTTGCATCGGCTTGGTTGGGATGAGGGGAACGATTACCGCCGGGATGTTCTAAGTGCGCCGGAAATCCTCCGCCAGCGGGTCCAGGGCAGCGACCTTAGGGCCCTGCTCCTGGGCTGGCAGACCTGGGAGGCATCGCCCCAGGAGATGGAGGCCCGCCTATTGTTGGCTGGGGCACCCACCACCCTGCCGGAACAGTGGACCGCAGCCCACCGGGTGCTTAGCGCCGGGTTTGAGGAAATCGGCCATCTATTGCAAGATAAGGCTCCGAAATTGATCAAAGCTTACCTCGGTCAGGACTAATTTGCCGGTAAAAGAGAAGTATTTACTTTGGCCGGACATATGGTGTATAAGGGTTTTAAGCTTGAACTTTTAATGCTTATATTAACCACTCCATGCTGGCGGATACAAAAATCTATAGTTCAACTAGGGTATAATATTTGCAGAGTTGCATAGCACTCCCTATTGGCAAAATTTCCCTAAGAGGGAGCCTTTAAATTAAAGGAGGGCAAAGGCTTTGCAAAAATCCCTCTCACCCATCTTTCTTGATCCTGAACAACTGCCCAAACCCGTTAATAACAATGTCCGGCCCCGAACTTTTAAACGGCGCATTGTTTTCGGGTGGTACGGCGGAAAATTTAACCATCTGGACTGGCTTCTGCCTCGTTTGCCGAGATGCCACCACTACTGTGAGCCTTTCGGGGGTTCTGCGGCTGTCCTGTTAAATCGCCAGCCATCCCCCGTGGAAACATACAATGACCTGGATGGTGATGTGGTGAACTTTTTCAAAGTCTTACGGGATCAAAAAGATGAATTGATAAAGGCCATCGCCTTAACCCCCTTCTCCCGCGAAGAATTTTATTGGGCTATTTATGACAAAGGGGAACAAGGTTCTGAAGTGGAAAGAGCAAGAAAATTTTTTATAAGAGCCCGACAGGCCAGAACAGGATTGGCTCAGACCGCCACCTTGGGCCGTTGGGCTAATTGCAAAAATACCAGTCGGGCGGGAATGTCCGGCGTAGTTTCCCGTTGGCTGGGCAGTGTGGCAGACTTGCCAGACATTGCTTTACGTTTACTCCGGGTTCAAATAGAGAATAGACCTGCCCTGGAAGTTATTCGTTTATATGATGGCCCCCACACCCTGTTTTACTGCGACCCCCCCTACTTACACAACACACGCGGCGACCGTAAGGCCTATGGCTTTGAAATGGACGAACTTGAGCACCGTCAACTTGCCGAAGCCCTTCGCAATTGCCGGGGGAAGGTGGCAATTTCAGGGTATCGCTGCGACCTGATGGACAAATTATATTCATCCTGGCAACGTTATGACGCACCCCCTAAACAATGTCATTCAATCAAAAAGTTACGCCAAGAGGCTCTTTGGATGAATTATTAATAATATGGCTTCTATCGACTACGAATCTTGCCGTTCATTACTAGATCAATATTTTCCCTTGGTAGAAAAAGCTTTGATCGAAGGTCATGAGCCCGATCTAAAGCCGGATGTGATTGAGGCATGTGAGATAATCTTTGATTCTAGAACTCAAGCTTACCGGGAAGTTTTGTTGGGATGTATCATTGCTAAAATACAGGATAAATCCATTAATATTCGTCAGCCTTATATCGATCAAGGACCAAATGCTTTTAGTGGCCGCACCCTGGATGAAAAAGTTATTAATCCCTTCCTACACGACAAAAAGATCCCCTCTTCACGGGGTCCATACTTAAGCGTATTTCGACGCTCGGTTAAATTTGATGACAGCATTCGCCCAGGCCTGAGAGATAAGGAAGGTTTTGATTCGCTTCTTAACTTGATCGGACACCTCGAAACCCTTACCTCAGACATTGACCTTACTAATTTCTTGCAACATATTTTGTTCAAGTTTGCTGAACTGCGTGAGAAAGCAAAAGTTCAGCTTTTTAGGCCGCAGCGTCTTAGCTTAGAACAGTATGAAGCACTCATTTCCGCTTTACTAGCCACTCCCAGCGGCGGCAGATTTCCCGTCCTTCTTTTAGTTGCCACTTTTAGAACCATAAAAGCTTTTTTTAATTTAGATCAATGGGAAATAATTTGGCAGGGCATCAATGTCGCTGATACCGCCTCAGGGGCGGGAGGAGATATCACTATAAAAAAGGGCGATCAGATACTCTTGGCTGTAGAAGTGACGGAACGCCCGTTGGACAGGTCCAGAGTAGTGGCTACGTTTAACACCAAGATCGCCCCAGCGGGGATCGAAGATTATCTATTCTTCTTGAAAACCGCTAGCCTTCCTGCGGATGTAAAAGATCAGGCGCAAAAATATTTCGCCCAGGGGCACGAAGTAAATTTTGTGGATATCAAGAACTGGATTCTAATGTCTTTAATTACGACTGGCAAAGAAGGCAGGAGTATATTTTGTCAGGAATTTCTATCTCTACTTGAAGACCCCTCAATTCCACAATTTTTAAAAATTTCTTGGAACGAACAACTTAGCTTCATTATTGGTCAATGAAATGACAGCTCCCCTCACCCCCCCAAGGCAATGGCCAGGGCGGTGGTGACTTTTACCAGGTCTTGGTTGGCCTTGCGGAGATAGCCGGAGAGTTGTTGGGCCAGGCGCAGCAGTATTTTCGCGCCCATTTTCGAGTCATGGTGAATCAGCTTCAGAAATTCCTCCCCCTTTAGCTCCAGGAGGTGGCATTCGGTCCGGGCGGTAACGGTGGCGGAGCGCACTTCGTTTTCCAGGAGGGCCATCTCCCCGAAGCAGACCCCGTCTTCGGCCTTGAGCCGGATCATCACCCGCTCCTTCGGGGTATCTTCCTGGAGTTCCAGGGTGAGGCGCTTGGTGATTTCCACTTCCCCGGCGCACATGATAAACATGCTGTCCCCGGGGGCTCCCTCCTGAATGATAACCGAGCCGGCCGGAAAAGTTCTCGGCGCGGCCAGGTCAAGCACCTGGCGGATCTCCGGTTCGTCCAGGTCCTGGAAGAGAAAGATCTTTTTACAAAAGGCAAGGTCAGTGATCATAGGACCGGCCGCTCCGAAGCAATTACCACCGCGTATTGATGGGCCTCCAGGACCAGGTCATCCGGGGGATTGACCTGAAATTCCACTTTGGCCCGGCCAAAGAGATGAGTCATGCCGGTTTCGGTAAATTTGCGCCGGATAAAGTCATCAATAGCCGAGGGGGCGCCGGACAACAGGTCTTCCAGGGCCAAGGCCCGACCCTCGGTATAGACGGCAATGAGCAGGGCCTGATGAGACGCCTTGAGATACGCGGCGAATTCCTTCAAGGGCAGCCCCTGGAAGTTTGGAGGAATCTCCACGGCCCATAAGTTTTGCACATCACCGCTCAAAAGGCCGGTGAAAATGTGAAAGAGTCCGGGAGAGGTAACGGCCCGGGCCATCAGGGAACTGTCGTACTGACCCCGGATCAAGATTTCGTCCACGCCGGCCCTCTCCAGGTAGGCGCGGTTTTCCGTACGGTGCAACTCCGCCAGGATGCTGACCTTGGGGTTCAGGGATTTCAAGGTCAGGGCGGTCAGCAAGGTGCGCTGGTCCGCCTGGGCTCCGGTTTCCCCTTCCCGCCGGCCTCCTAAGATAATGGCTCGCAAGGCCCTGGAGGCATTGGCCTTTTGCAGGATGTCTTCCCGGGTAAAATCCCCCCAGACATAGGCGAACTCATAGTGGGGAAATTTCCCCTTTAAATTTTCCAATTGTTCCGGAGGCAGTTGATTGACCAGCACTACCGCCATGGTAACCGGCAGACGGTGGATCAAATGATCCAGTAAGGCCACCCCATCATAGTGCCAGCCCAAAACCAGCAAGTGATTGGTGCTCTTGATTGCTTCCAAACCCCGCTCCTGACGAAATTTGCGGCCGATAAAGATGGAGGCCACCGTGGCGGTGACCAAAGAGATGGTCACCACTCCCCCCACCATGAGGCCCACCCCCACCACTTTTCCCCAGAAGGTCTGGGGGACCACATCTCCATAGCCCACGGTGGTCACGGTGACCATAGCCCACCACAGGCCCCGTCCGAGAAAAGCCAGGGGGGAACTTTCCCCCGGTTCCGCAAGGTAAAACCCCAGGCCGCCTAAAAAGATGAGTAATAAGATCGCCAGGATTAAGGCAAAGACCTGTTCCCGATGCAAGGCCCGGATAAAACCATAGAGATGATCCTTAATCATGGCCTACTTTAAAGTTAAGGAGAAAGTGTCTGGTGGGGGGAGGGCCAGGGACCTGCGGTCCCTGTCCTCCCCCCACACCCCCTCCCAACCCGCTTATAGGGTTGGTTAGGGCCGGGGCCAAAAGCCCCGGCCCTAACCAACCTTTAAAACCCCATAAGGGATTGGGGGTGGGGGTTTGGGGGAGGAGGTAAGGGCCCACTGGCCCTTAGCCCCCTCCCCCAATCTCTTATCTGCGTTCACAAATCCTCACAGTGGGCGGTGGCAGTCCCGGCAGGTAATGGGTCCCGCGGCCCGTTGCTGTTGCCGTCGCTTAAGATGACAGGTCTTGCATTGACGATGCACGGCATTCTTCAGGTCCGGGCGCCGGGACTGGGGGGCGACCCCATGACAGGCCTGGCATTTCTGCACCGGCAGCCCCTGGCGCCAGACATTGCGTTTGCCCTGATAGTCGTGGTGGCACTGAACACAGGCTATCCGCCCCACTTCATGGCGCTGATGGCTAAACCAGACCGGCGGCTTCTGCCTGGGTTTCCCCAGGTTAATGGCCAAAAAACCGGCCTGGGGCGGTTCGGTGGGGCCGGACCGTGCCCCCAGCGCGCCCACGACCCCCAGAATCCCCAGGACCAACAATGGGAGCCAGACCCCGGGACATCTCCGGCGCATGGCCACCTTAAGCCAGGAAATAAGAGGCGCAAGAGGTATCCGATTCCCAGACACTGACCCGACTGACCCGCACCGCCTCGCCGTTGATGGCTGTGGCCAGGCGCTCAAAGAGATAGCGGGCCAGGTTCTCCGAAGAAGGATTCTGGTTTTGGAACGCCGGCAACTCATTTAAATATGTATGGTCAATCTCCTCCAGCACCTCCCGGGCCCGGGCCTTGACCTGGCCGAAGTCCATGAGCAAGCCAGCGCTGTCCAGAGCCTCTCCCAGCAAAAAGACTTCCACTTTCCAGTTGTGCCCGTGCAGGGCTTCGCATTTGCCGTAAAAATTTTCCAGGCGATGGGCTGCGGCGAATTGGGTGATGATCTTGATCTCGAACATGCGGTTAAGCGTGTCCTCCTTTGAGGCGGTTAAGCCGGGTATCCATGCGGCCGATCAAGGCCCTCAGGTCGGTTTGCAGGCCGGCCAGGTCCCGGTGGCGCTTGGCGTCAATCTTCTTCAGCTCCAGAAGCCAGTACTCCAGGAGGGCCAGTTCCCGCTGCCGGAGCTCTTCGGCCACTTTCTGCTGCAATTGTTTAAGCTGAGAGGGATCCATGGAGGTCTCCACCAAGCCTCATTTTTGCTTTATTACTTGAAAACCTCGCCCCTGTCAATCAAGCCCTGATTCCGGCGGAACAGGTCCGCCTAAAAATAACGGATAGGCCAATGGTATCTCTGGGCCAGGCGTTTGAGGCGAAAGGAAGGGTTGACCGCCACCGGGTGTCCCACGCTCCGGAAATGGAGAAAATCCTGGAAATGATCGCCGTAAGCGTAAGAACGGGATAGATCAAAGCCCTGGGCCTGGGACAGTTCCCACAGTAGCTGCCACTTGTTCTTTCCCCGGGGGTGGAGTCCCCGGATCTCCCCGGTCAAACAGGCGCCGTTTTCCACCAGTTCCGTGGCGATGAGCCAATCCGCGGCCAGCTCTTCCTTTAGGGGCCGCACCAAAAAGGCCAGGGAGCCGGTGAGGACCACAATCCTATGCCCCTGGGCCTGGTGCTCCCGCACGCAGGCCAACCCCAGGGGACTCAGGCGGGGGGCGATGAGTTCCCGGTAGCAGCGCCGGGCCAGGGCCGCCACCTCCTCCACCTCCATGCCTTGAAGATAGGTCTTGTTCCGGAAACGCGCTTGGGGTTGGGCGGCCAGCCGTCCGAAAAAGATTAAGACCTGGCCCAATTTGAGCCGGCCCTGGCGCACCAGGTACCAGAAAAAGAGCCGCTCCGTATGACCCCTTACTAAGGTCTGGTCCACATCGAAGATGGCGGCGACTTTTTCCATGCTGAAGCCTCTCAGATTCTTATCTGGCGCAGTTTCCAGCTATGAGCCTGCAACTGTCAGCCTTTATGGTTTTTGCTGTCGGCTGGCTGCTGGCGGCTGAAGGCTTTCGCCGCAATATTATCAAAAATTCAAATACCTTTGCTTAGGAATTATAACCCGAAGGGTTCAAGAAACCGGCGCGCTCACGGCACAATTAGAACCGAAATTCTAATCCCGCCCTTTGCCTATGTCGAAATAGATGAGGCCATCAAAGATTACCGGGAGGCCCCGGAGCACACAGAGACTGACGCTCAATAAGATAAGGCTCTGATTTACCGGTTGCAAGTAGGCCAGGAACTCAGGGTCTTTGAGGGTGAGGGCATGGGTGAGCCACAAAAAGCCGAAGGTAAAGCCTTTGGCCAGCCCGTAGGCGGCCCGCATGAACCGGGAGGCCACCAGAAACCGCCCCAGGGGGGAATGCATCATGCCGAACACTGATTTGCCTTTGGTGAGAGCCACGCCCCGGATGCCGTCCACCACAAAGGAGCGAATTAAAAAAACCACGGGCACCCAAAGGGACAACAGGCCCAATTGCATAAAAGCCACCCAGAGGATGTTCTCCACGGCCCGATCCAGGGCTACATCCAGGACCGCCCCTAGTTCGGTGACTTCATGGCGCAACCGGGCCACATAGCCGTCAAACCAATCCATCAGGAAGAGGAGAATGAGAAAGCCCAGCCCCACCAGTTGCCACTGCCAATCGGTCACAAAGAAAAGCATCCACAATAGCAACAACAACAGCGGCAACCGGGCCAGGGTGATGATATTGGGTAAAGACATCTAGTCAGGCTAACTAGGGCAAATTTATGAAACAACCTTACCAGAATATTTCCCCCTTGCCAATCTCCCCCTGAAGCCCTGGTTTTTAGCCCCCTCCGGTTTGCGCCTTGGCAAAAGGGACTTTTGTGCCGGGGGCTTTTGTGCTATGGTTGGTTCAAGAAACTTTGGCCGGGCCGATTTCCTCAGGTTAAGGCGGGGTTCTAAATGACTCACTCCGAGGGGCTTCCCCCGAAAGATTCCTGGGTGATGGAAGAGAGATATGTAATGTTGCGCCCGCTCCGGGAAGAGCCCTGGGGTAGGGTCTGGTTGGCCCAGGACCGCCTTTTGGAAGAGGAAGTGGGAATCAAATTCCTCCCCCGGGAGGACCCCCTGTTCGATGCCGCCAAAGAAATCCTGATTCAGGAAGCCATCCTGGCCAGGAGGCTGCGCCATTCCCAGATTCTCGGGGTCGGCCACTTCGGCGAAACCGAGACGGGCTGTTACCTGGTGCAGGAGCCTTTTCTGGGGGAGAGTCTTCTGGATCATCTGGTCCGCCTGGAGCGTTTCGGCCTGCTGCAGGCCTTGCAACTGCTCACCCAGGTGGGCCGGGCCCTGGCCTTTGCCCATGAACAGCGGGTAGTGCATCAGGACCTCAACCCTCTCCATATTTTGCTGGACGGCGAAGAACTGCGGCTGGCCAACTTCGCCTGCCGCCCTTTAGACGACAATCAGATCAGTCACCTGGAGCTCAAGGCCTATACGCCGCCGGAAGTTCTCCGGGGCGAGCCGGTCTCCCAGGACGGCAATGTCTTCTCTCTGGGGGTCTTGGGCTTTCGCCTGCTGGCCGGCTCCCTCCCTTATCCCTTAACCTTTGACGAGCCTTTTCCCTACCGTCTGGAAAGCCTGCCGGTGGACCTGGAAGAGGTGCCCAGTCCCTTACAAAACCTGCTCTTACAGTGCTTGGCCCCGGAGCCCGAAGACCGCCTGCCGGACGCCGGGGCCTTTTTGGCCGCCCTGGAGGAACGCCGGGACCTGGGCCAGGAGGCTCCCTCCCGGCGCTGGTTCGACTGGCCCCCGAAAAAAGTTCAGCCCCGCCGCGACCTGGCGGGCCAGGCGGCGGAGTTATATGAACGGCTTTGGAAACAGGGCAGACTCCGGGTAGGAAAACTTTGGGAACGCCGAAAAGCTCTCGGAGCCCAATGGCGGCCCCTTTCGCCTCGCCTGTGGTGGGGACTGGGTCTGGCCGTCCTGGCCTTTATCCTGATTTTCTTCGGCGCCTCCCTGCTGAGACGGGCCACTACCCCGGCCAAGCCCAAACTTGAGGAAGGCGCCTTGAAACTCCCGCCTAGCGAGGGGCCGCCTTTGGTTTCCCGGGGTGCTGCTCCACCGCTAAGTGGGGCCCCGCCACCCGCCGAAACTCCGGCTCTGGGCGCGCCTAAAACCCCGGCCCGGGCAGAGCGTTATCTGGTGCTGGTGGCCAGCTATACCAGGATGGAAGACGCCCGGACCCTGACCCGGCGACTCCGTTCCCAGAAATTTCCGGTCCGCATCGTCAAAACTTCCCCGGGTGGAAAGACCATGTACCAGGTCCGCGTCGGCCCTCTGCCGGACCGACAGGAGGCCGAAGGAGTGGCCTACCACCTCAAGACCCGGGAAGGCCTCTCCCCCAAAATTGTCACGGTGACGGCCCGCCCGGCCCCGGCCAAACCGGCCCGGAGGGGACGGTGATGACCCCGGTGGTTCTGACCACTGCCTTTAATGATCTCGGTCCCCGGCACCAGGGCAAGGTGCGGGATATCTACGACCTGGGGGACCGCCTGCTCCTGGTGGCCACGGACCGCATCTCCGCCTTTGACGTGGTGATGGCCGACCCCATCCCGGACAAGGGCCGCATCCTGACCCGGCTGTCCGCGTTCTGGTTCGGGCTGTTGGCCGACGTGGTGCCCAACCATCTTTTATCTCTCAAAGTGGAGGATTTTCCCCCGGCCTGCCGGGCTTATGGGGAAGTGTTGGCGGGCCGCACCATGCTGGTGAAGAAATGCCGGCCCCTGCCGGTGGAATGCATCGTCCGGGGGTATCTCTCCGGCTCCGGCTGGGCCGATTACCGCCAAAGCGGCGGCATCTGCGGCATCCCATTACCTGCGGGTCTGGTGGAATCGGCCCGGCTGCCGGAACCCCTCTTCACCCCCTCCACCAAGGCGGAGTTGGGCACCCACGATGAAAATATCGCTTTTGCGGCTATGGCGGCCCGGATAGGCAAGGAACTGGCCGCTGAGGTAAAAGAAATCAGCCTGACCCTCTATCGCCGGGCCAGTGACTGGGCCGAACCCCGGGGCATCATCCTGGCGGACACCAAATTCGAGTTCGGCTTGGCCGACGGGGAACTCATTTTGATCGACGAAGTCCTGACCCCGGACTCCTCCCGCTTCTGGCCGCAAGACGACTATCAACCGGGCCGCGCCCAAAAAAGCTACGACAAACAATACCTCCGGGACTACCTGGAGTCACTGAACTGGAATAAACATCCACCGCCACCCCCCCTGCCTCCGGAAATCATCACCAACACCCGTTCCCGCTACCTCCAGGCCCTGAAGGCCCTGACGGGGGAAGAGTTGGATTAGAGCTTGGGAGGGGAGGGCAGGGATCTGAGGTCCCTGCCCTCCCCCAACCAAGCCCCCCAATTAAGCCTTTTTCTGCAACTGGCCCGCGACCTCTTGAATGGCTCTTTTAACTGCCTCGGGGTCGCCCAGGTAGTAGTGGCGGATGGGGCTCAGGTCATCGTTAAGTTCGTAAACCAGGGGGATGCCGGTGGGGATGTTCAGGCCGACGATCTCCTGGTCCGGAACTTTATCCAGGTATTTGACCAGGGCCCGGAGGCTGTTGCCGTGGGCGGCGATCAACACCCTTTGGCCTTCCCGCACCGCCGGGGCGATGGTTTCATGCCAGTAGGGCAGGAAGCGGGCCACCACGTCTTTCAGGCATTCCGTCAGGGGAAGCTCCTTAGGTGAGACTTGGGCATAGCGGGGGTCATGGGCCGGATAATAGGGGCTCTCCGGCGTCAGGGGCGGCGGCGGCACGTCATAGCTGCGCCGCCAGATCTGGACCTGCTCCAGGCCGTGGCGCTCCACGGTTTCGGTTTTGTTCAGGGCTTGCAGCGCGCCGTAGTGGCGCTCATTCAAGCGCCAGCTATGGTGCACCGGAATCCACATCAGGTCCATCTCCTCCAAGGCCAGCCAGAGGGTCTTGATGGCCCGTTTCAACACCGAAGTATAGGCCACATCGAAAATATAGCCATCTTCCCTCAAGACCCGGCCCGCCTCAGTGGCCTCCTCCACCCCCCGGGGGGACAGACCCACGTCGATCCAGCCGGTAAAGCGGTTCTCTTTGTTCCAGATACTCTCGCCGTGGCGCAACAACACCAGCTTTTTCATCTTCACCTCTCCTAGGGCTTGGGGGAGGGGGCTAAGGGCCAATGGCCCTTAC
>JBFLZI010000092.1:0-11519 GCA_040756315.1 Thermodesulfobacteriota bacterium
GGGAGGTATTTTTCTGTAACCAAAAGATCGCCCAAATTGATTTTAAAAACCAAAGACGTTTATAAAGAGAAAAAAGTGTTACCTATGTCTCCGAACAACTGTTACCCTTCTTCCCGGTCCAAACAGAAGGAGAGGGTTAGGGTGAGGGTGAACAGTTAATCTCTTTTTCGCTCCCATTAATAATTTAGTCCAGAGAGATTCTGCTTCTTGGGTGCTGGGAGAGGCGAGTCCTCCTGGCCGCAAGTTCTCCCCGGGTTCTAAATGGAGCTCTGAATCCCGAAGAGGATCTTATGTTCCATGTAGGAGAAGTTGGTAAAATTTGAATCCTTATCGGCGTATTGGTAATCTATCCTGAACTTGACCCAGCGGGTGATAGGCCGGCTGATACCTCCCCCTAACGTAAAGATGTTATCCTGCCGCTTCTTAAGCGACCTGGTAACCGGGTCTGCAGTGGCATTAATATAGGCATTGTTCGTATAAGAACAAGACAGATAGAGGTCGGCCTTGATAATGTGCCATTTATGGTTCCAATTCGCATAGATGGCGGTGTTCCGGTAAGCGTTGTTATTGGTCAGGTCCACGTCTTCCTGGATGGAATGTTGGGCAGTCAAGGAAAAATTCGTGTAGTTGCTGTAACGATACAAGGTTTCCACGCTCATGGCCCAGCTATCGTTGGTGCTCTTCCGGCCCGATACGTGCTGGTCGTAATTTTTAAAGGTGTAACCGAATTTCACCGTGCCGCTCAACTTGGCGGTGGGGTCCCAGGTCAATCCTGCCAGAGGGCCGTGGCCAATGTTGTTTAACTGAGCCTGATAGGGGTAGGTGCGGCCAGTGATAATATATTGCACCAGGGCCGAGGTTTTCGGCCAGAATTTATAATAGAGGGTCCCGCCGCCGGTATGCTGCCGATAGTTACTGGTACGGTCTTCCTGTTTGGCAAACTGCAGGACATCAAGCTGATAGGAGCCTTCCAGCTTCCATCTGTCGGCAAATTTATAACTCGCGTTGAAGTAAGGATTTTCCCGCAGATAATCCCGCTGCCGGGCGGTAACCGCGGAGCGCTCTTCAGTGGCGGCCCGAAAGGTGTTGCCGAGCTTCAGGCCCAGGCCCCCCCGGAAATTGACGGCCGCGTCCACGTTGACGTTGTGGTCGAAATGGCTGTCATGATCGTGACGGTGGTAAAAGAAGTAATTGCCCAGGTAACCCACCGAAAATTTGTGACGTCCGGCCACGGGCAATTCGAACCTGAGGCCCGGGTTAACGCCGTGAATATAATCGGCTATCTTATCCACCGAAGTTTGATAGATGTTGGTGCGATAGGTGCCGGTATATTCCAGATAAGGGGCTACTCTTACGGGGAGCGGGCCCAGGCGATGGGAAGTCCAGCCCCGCTGCAGGGTGTCATAGGCCCCGGCATAACCATAAGGCGCCATGATCCCCCCGGCCGGCCCCACTTCCAGGGTGGTGACCGGGACGGGCGGCAACATGCCCGGACGATATCCCGGCTCTCCGGGCAGAATCTCCGGAGGCTTTTCTTCTTTAGCCGCCTCCGGGGCGGGTTCTTCTTTGGCTTTGGCGGCGTCCGGCCTGGGGGTGGTCTCCTGACCCCAGCCAATCCCTACCCCCACCAGAGTAAAGATTAACAGAGCTATACTCCAGATTACGATCCCCCTGTTTTTCCCCGCTATTAGCTTCCCGTTGGTTAGATTCCGGTCAGCCTGACGGGTTTCCCAATCTTCCCCTTCCATGGGTTCCCCCCCTTGTTCGTTTCCGGTCAGATAGACGGGCTTGCCACCCCGCCCCCCACTGTGGGGGCACCGCCACCGCCGCCGCCACCGCCGCCGCCGGGAAAAGTAGGCCCAGCCACGGGGGGGCCGGGGGGCGGTCCCGGCGGAGTATAAGTGTAGGTGTCGGCTCCGGCATAACCTGCGCTGCTCAGAAAGCTTCGCACCACATTCAGATCACCCCCCGCGGCCATCATGGAGTTAGCCACGGTAAGGGAATCTTTGCCGGCGTCCTTGGCCCAATTCATCATCGCCGCGGGAGTCGCCACCGCGGCCAGGTCGGGATTGGTGGCCGCCTTGGCCATAAAGGCGCTGAAAATCTGGGAAAGGTCGGCCCCGGTGGCCACCGCCGCCGAAAACAGGGCCTGAGGGTTGGCCCCGGCATCCATCGCCTGGGAGATGATGGCGTCCATCGTCAAGCCGGCGGCCTGAGCATTGGTGATTACCTGTTCCAAAGGCAACCCCGCGGCGATATCCCCCGCCACTTCAGCCGCGGCGGGGAGGACCCCCAGCGCCAGGACCAGCATCACCGCCACTCCCACAACGCCGGCTCTGTATAATCTCTTGGTTCTCATCAGAACCCCCTTTTGGGGAAAAATTAATCCCGTCTTTAAACTTAGCCGATTAGTAATTACGGACACCTGAAAACCGGACTGGGGAGCTTGGCCCCGGCCCCGGCTCAAGGTGAAAAAACAGTTCAGACCGAAAAGGCAAACCATCCGTGAGGATGGGACGCAAAGCCACGGGTCTTGCCCCCCAACGGGGCAAGATAGCCGGGCCGCCGAAGTCTGGGCCCCAGAATCCGCGGCCTACCCGGTAGCGGCCGGCATACCCGTCTTTCTGGCAGCCCCAGACTTCTCTGGAGGCTGCCAGTTATGTTTAGGCAGGTTAGGCCTCGCATTTGGGGGCGAATTCTCCTCCTCCTTTTAGGGGGAAGCGCCCTCACCCTGACGGCTTTCTCTTCCCCGGCCCTGGGACAAGAAATCATTAAGACCCAAAAGGCCGTCATCTATGCCGATTCTCCCGGGGATTTGCAGGAGATGGAACGGCGTTTAAATTTTTCCCCGGCGGCCAATATCACTCAACAATATTCCGCCAATCTGCTGCCCGCCGGCTGTTCCCCCCATCCCCGGTTGGCCGCCAAGGTTGACGGGCTCCTGCAGCGGGTCTGTGCGGTCTTAAGATTATGGCCCCAAAACCAGCCGCCCCTGCGCATCTTTCTCTTGAAAAACGGCCAGGAAGTAAAGAAACGGCACCTGGTCTTTCAGCCCCATCAAGAGAAACCCCTGTTCGGGCTGTTTGGTTACAGTCACCTGGAAGGCTTCTATGAAGCCCGCTCCAACGCCATCTTTCTGTCCCTGGCGGACCTCCACGAAGGCGTCCTGGCCCATGAGATGACCCATGCCGTGCTGTGCAAGGCGGTGTCCCCGCCGCCTCCCGAGGACCTCCAGGAAGAATGGGCCCGTTATGTGGAAACCCGGATTAATTGATGTCTCTGCAAGAATAAAACTGCTACCATGATTGTTATCCTTATTTAACGACATTAGAGATAACCAGGACAAATGTAAAGTTTTTTTTACTTAGACGGCCCGATTCTTTCCGATTTATTTGCCCTACTATTGTCACAACGAGAAAAGCTAAATTGCCGACCATCTTTCGAGGCACTGCCCCAACCCCGTAATCTTCCTGACCAAAGCGAATATTTCCAAGTCAACGAGACCGCTCCAGCAAAGGGACCAGGCGGGCTGCCAATTCCGGATTGAGTTTCTGCAGGGTAAAATATTCTTCCCAGGCCCCGGCATTATTCCAGGAACTGAGATGGGCCAGGGCAAGATAAAAATGTAAAAGGGAGTCCCGGGGGTTGCGTTGCACCGCCTGCCCCAAGACCTGGGCCGCTTCCTGGGACCGGCCCAGGGTTAACAACAACTTCCCTGCCTCCAGATAGGCCTGGATTAACCCGGCATCCGAGGCGATGGCCCGCTGAAAGGCCTCCAGCGCCTCCTCCGGGCGGTCCTGGACCAGGGCGATGTTACCCAGGTACCACCACCGTTCCGCCGCCTGGGGGAAATTGCCCTGGGCCTTCTTAAAGTTCTCCTGGGCCTGGGGGAGCTGGCCTTCCTGATAAGCCATCAGTCCCAGTTGAAACCAGGCCTCGCTCAGGTTCGGAGCCGCGGCCACTGCCTGTTGATAGGCTTTCTGAGCCGACCGGCGCCTCCCCTGCCGCTCCCAGGATCGCCCCAACCACAGGAAAGCCATGGCATAACCCGGCAACCCTCGGGCGGCTTCCTCCAGGTCCTGGACGGCCCCCGGGTAATCCTTGAGATGATAGCGGGCCACCCCCCGGCCATAGGAGGCCTCCGGCAGCCGGCCGGGAGGAGCCAGGGCCAAGGTGAATTGTTCCTTGGCCTTGGGCCACTGCCGCTCCAGGCTGGCAGCCACCCCCTGCCAGAAGTGGCTCCAGGGTTCTGTCTGAGAGTCTCCCGAGAAAGGTTCCGGCTCGGTCTGGCGGCCTTCCTTCACCTTCCCGTGCTCGGGCCACCACCCCCGATCCCGGGCCAGGAAAAAAAGAAAAGCCCCGGCCTCAGGCGCTGAGGGCTGGCGGCTAAAGGCATGGAGCAGGCCCACCACTTCGCCCCGCTCATTGAATACCGGGGCTCCCGGCAGTTTTTCCAGGTCCGGCGGCTGGATTTTCAGGAGGACCAGGCGGGGGGACATGGGGTAAAGGCCGCTCACCCGGGCCTCCTTCAGGAGACTCTCTTTTCCCTGGCGGCTGCCAATGACAACTTTATCTCCGGCCCGCAAGCTCCCCGGATTACCCAGGGGAGCGGCGGCCAGGCCAGGGGCCTCCACTTCCAGGAGGGCCAGGTCTTGGAGAGCGTCCAAGCGGCTGACCTGTTTGATCAGGTGCAGTCCGCCCCCGGTGGTAATGATCAGGCCGCCCCGGCTCTGGGCCAGGAGACTGGCGCTGGTGAGAACCTGGCCTTCCTTGCCGATCACCACGCCCAGCCCCTGGCGCCGGGGTTGCCCCTGGTCATCCAGACTCACCACGGCCACCACCGCCCCCGCCGGCCCCTGGGCTGCACCCCCCAGGGCCGCCAGGAAGATCAGAGCAAGGCTCAGGCCTAGCACAATTAGCTGTTTCATCGCCCCGGCTGATAACACCAATGCGCCGTCAAAGGGAAATTTTTATCATAGGAACAAATCTGGGATTCACCCGAAGCTGTAAGCGAACCCCGGGGTCACCCCGGCATTTTAATATCTTTTTGAGTGGGAATGGATATAAGACCGGTTTCCCAGATTTTCCCCGGGATTTTGGGGATAAAGATAATATGGGCAGGCAAGCCGGTTAAAGGCGGGGTGGTGTTGGTCATTTCTCCGATACCACCCCGCCTCCGGGTACAGGACCTTAAAAATCCATTTATTCTGAGGGACTGGCTACCCCGCCGCCACCCCCACCGCCACCGGCACCACCGCCACCGGCGCCACCTCCGGCGCCACCGCCGCCCCCACCCGGAAAGGTGGGACCGGGTCCTGCCGGCGGAGCGGGCGGCGCCGGGGGAGTGTAAGTGTAAGCGTCGGCCCCGGCATATCCCGCGGCTGCCAGGGCGGCCCGCACCTCGGCCAAATTGGCCCCGGCCGCCATAGCGGCATTGGCGATTTCCGCACTATCTTTCAGCCCGGCCTCCGTGGCCGCGGCCATGATCTCGCCGATTTTTTCCCCCTGGTCCATCAAGCCTTTCATGATCGCGGAGAGGTTCTCCCCCTTATCCAAAGCCTCTTTGATCTTCTTGGCCAGTTCCTGGGTCTTATCGGCCTTTCCGGTTTTCATGGCCTTTTCCTGGCGCTCAATAAAAGGCCGGATCTGCTGCAGCAAATTCCGGGGGTTGGTGGAGGGCGCCAGCCGGGGGGGCAAGCCCACCCGCGCGGTTCTCTGCAACAAGCGCAGTTCCGCCATAGTAAAATTCATGGGTGGGGTGGGAACCTGCCCTCGGACAGTCCGGGAGGTCTGCATAGGCCCCAGCAAAACCAGGCCCCTTTGGGCCAGGTTTATGATACCCGGGCCGGCAAAGGCGATTTTGCCCGCCTGGCGGAAAAATTCCTCCAGATCAGCAGACCGAACCGGCGGATAAGGCCTCTCAGGCCCTGGACGCCCCTGGGCTGGAGCCACCATCCGGACGGAGATTTTCCCGGTTCTGGCAAAGGCATCGGTAAAGTCGGTGTCGGCCCCTTTCAAGACATACCACTCGGTGCCTCGCACGCCCATGACCGCGTCAGCCGTTTTGACGACAAAGTCCGGCTCCTTTACCTTAAAAATCCTGGTGACCACGGTCTGCATCAAACCCTGGAGGACCTGGACGCTGGCCTGACGCTGGCTCTTGGCCTCATCAAAAAGACATTGTTCGATGATTATCCGGCTGTTGGGGGAGATGGTCAAAGTGCTGTCGTCCAGAAGTTTCACTTGGGCCCGGGACCGGTCTTTGGTATGGACGGCATCTCCCGGTTCGACGCCATCCTCCGGCTTTACCGCCACCGCCGGGGCTTTGCCTCCCTTTAACAACTCCACCTGGCCCTCCACTTGAGAAAAACGACCCACTATCTCCGCCTGGGCCATTCCGGAAAAGGCCAGTACCAAGACTGCCAGGGTTATGCTCCGGAAAATCATCTCTTTACCCCTTTTCTTTTATCAGTGCCCAACCCCTTCCGGGGGCTTATCGCTCCTGGGAGTGTTTTTTTAGGAGAATACCGGTCAGGCCAAGGCTCCACGGCCTCATCTTCCAGTTCCACCGCCACTGCCCGCCGGAACAACTCCACCGCCACCACCAGGCGGCGCTTCCTTTCCCGCCGCTCCAAAATAATGCCTTCAGCCCCGGCCAAGGGGCCTTCCATAATGCGGACCCGCCGCCCTCGCTCCAGATAGGGCCAGGGATAATAAGGCCGGTCACTTGACACCAGCGCCCGGATGGACTCCACCGTCTCTTGGGGCACCGGCTGCTGCCGCCCCTTAATCCCCAGGATGCGCACCAATCCCGGCAGCTTGATGATCTCCTGATATAGCGGGGGTGCGAGTTCGGTATGGATGAAGAGATAACCGGGAAACAGGGGAACCTGAAGATACACCCGCCGGTCCCGCCGCCGGCTTAAGGCGGTCACCCGGGGCAGAAAGGTCTCCAAACCTCTTTCCCGCAGCCTCTCCTCCACTTTGGCCTCATGGCGGCTGCGGGTATGGATGACATACCAGTGGGGTGCATCGGGGGGCCGAGGTTCCAAGTCCGGGGAAATCTCTGCTGCCAACGCGGCACCCTTCCGGCAAAATCTGGCCGGGGCAGGCTTCGCCCCTCTAAATTACAGGGAGATATCCTTATATTATAAACAATAACAGCAACTTATCTCAGATAAGTCGCTTTTTCCTTTCCCAGGTCGGTCCTTAGCTCTGCCGGCCGATCCGGTTGACGTCAACTTCAGGTCCCATCCGTTTAAGACTACAGATAAACCGGGTAAACCTGCCATTTAGCATTTCTTTCTAAAGGTATTTTCTGTCAACCAGATTAATCGTTTGACGCCACTCGCTCGGTTGCCCGGGCGCCGATCCCGGGCTTCTGCTTTTGGCCGACCCGGGCCAGGCGCAGTGCCCGATTCTTCTTCTGGACCATGATTTTTAAAGGATATTCCTGCCGGTCTCCCGGGGCCTGGGCCTGGTTGAGTTCCGGGTTGAGTTCCATCAGGTCCTTACAGGAGATTCCCAGGCTCTCGGCAAAGCGGCGCAAATCGGTTCCCTGGGCTACCTTGACCGGCTCATAAGACCAGGGGCGCAGGTAGCTGATCTGGGTGAAGCCATATTTCCGGGGATTCTTGGCGATCAAGGAGGCGGCGATCAGTTGGGGCACATAATTGCAAGTCTCTTGGGGCAATAGTTTTTTCTGGGCCATGACCCAGAAGTCCCGGGTGGCATAACGGTCCACCACCCCTTGCACCCGCTTTTCTCCGGCGTTGTACCCGGCGGCCGCCAGATACCAGCAGCCGAACTGGCGGTGCAGGTCTTTCAAATAATGGGCCGCGGCCCGGGTGGCCTTCTCCGGATCCCGGCGTTCGTCCACCCATTGGTCCACCTTAAGGCCATAGCGACGGCCGGTGCCTTCGATGAACTGCCAGAGGCCCACCGCGCCGGCGTGAGAGCGGGCCCGGGGACTGAAGCCGCTTTCCACCAAGGCCAGATAGACCAAATCCTGGGGCAGGCCTTGTTCCCGGAAAACCCGGCGGATCATGGGCAGGTAGCGCCCGGAGCGGGACAGGTAGGTCTCAAAGATGGCTTTCTGGCTGGTGGTAAAGACCCGCAGATAGGAACGTACCGGGCCGTTCAGGACCAGGGGCAAATCACCGGCCAACCCGGCCGGCATCCCCCCCAACATGCCGTTTTCTTCCAAAAAGGCGTGAATCTCTCGCACCAGTTGCGGATCGGGGGCCTCGGCCGGATCAACTCCGGGACACAAATACTCCTGGGGGATCAGGCCAACAGCCGCCTCCTTCTTGGGCAAGCGGGGCAATTGGGTCAGGTCGGCGGGGGTGGCGCAGGCCGACAAGATCAGAAGCATCCCCCAGAACAGCAAAAAATTGGCCGCCCTTATTCTTCCCGACATAACGCCCTCAAGATGCTGAACCCTGCCGATAAAATCTTACCGGAGCAAGCTTTGTTCGTTTAAATTACGACGAGATCTCTTTATATTATAAACAATAATGGCAGCAGATCCTTGATAAGCCGCTTTTTCCCTTTATTGGTCAGCACCTAGCCGTTCCAGCCCCTCCGGTTGACCTCAACCCGGGGTCAAGTCCGGTTAGATATAAGCTAAGCAGGATAAACCTGTTTTCAATCGCTTCTAAACATAATATTTTCCAAATAAATGACCCCGATTGGTCAGTGGCCGGGGCACCGGGTTGTTCAGGATTATGGGCAAATCTCCGGCCCACCCGGCCGGCCTAAAGATTTCGCCGCCCTTATCCGCCTCGCCATAACGCCTCAAATCCCACCGGGAGGGAGAACTCCCCTCCCGGCAAGTGCCCGACAGGGGCTAGCCCCGGCAAAAAACGGCCTCAGACTCGGGCTTGGACCCTGGAATCCTAATTTGAGAGCCCTGCCAAAAACCAATTTATCCTCCTGAGCGAACCATTATGACCTAAAGGTCACAACAAACTATAAGGATGTGGAACCGCCGCCCTCGGCGGTTACTGCGCCGCCGAGGGCGGCGGCGCTACATTTTCATATAAAGGGAAAGATCTCGTATTCATGAGATTCTTCGGTCGCTTCGCTCCCTCAGAATGACAAGTGAGAGGACTTTCGCAAAGGTCTCAATTCTGTCCTTAATGGAGAATGGAGGTTACAATTTCCGTGCCGTCCTTAGCAGAAGCCCTCCTGCGAGCGAGAGAAGGTGGGTCAAACCTGCCGGTTCCAGGCAGAGCCGTAGATTTTGAGAATTATAAATCTATTAAATTTATGGAAATATTTCAACAACTTTTTCCATTTTTGTTCAAAGAATTAAACACAGCGTCTCTGCGGCTAAACACCGTCTCTTCTACACCCCCTTGCCACCCCAGCCTGCCGCGGCTAATACCCGGACCGGCGCCGCGGGTTGGAAAGACTCTCCCGGCCAGAGACCCCTTTTCTAGTCAACTTTGACCATAAATAAATGGTTATTTCTGCCGATGGACTTCTCCCCGGAATAGTTGCATATTTCTTACGTCCATAATGGGGGGATAGTTTTCCGGATTAGCCACGGCATCAGACCCGGACTGACGCCACGAGCCGATCTTTTCAGCAACTTCTTAGGATCGGTAATCCGGCAAACTGGCGGCAGGGGGGAGAATCAGGGGATTAAGCCATCAGGGCTCCGGGTAAGGCAGGTTCCTGGCCTGGACCCCTTCCCGCCCCCACCGGGGACCTCCGTCCCGGAAAATTCCCCGGCATCTAAAGTTAATCATCTCCGGGGTCGATGGAGATGAACAAAGGAGAAGACCATGGGTGCGTTGGTTCTTTATCTTACTCTGGCGGCCGGAACCCTGTGCGGCTTCTTGCTGTTCTGCATTTTCAGCCTGGGCGCGGAACCCCAGTTGCCTTCGGACCCGCCCGTCAAGATTAAAGTCCTGGATTAACGGCCGGCAAGGTTGGCAGCCCTGGCTTACCAACCCCGGCGGTAAAACCGGCAGGGTCCCCTGCCGGCCCCTTGGACCGCAGTTCCGCATGAAGCAGCCCCTTTCTATTTCCCAGCCCCTTTAGCCCGCAAATTAACTGGCCGGAAACATTGTTATCTTAATATGTCCTTCTCGCGTTCCCAAGCTGTGCTTGGGAACGCCCTTAATACTGCCAAGCTAAGCTTGGCGCTCATTTTCGTCCCCAAGTGCAACTTGGGAACGAAGAAGTGTTTTAGGTGGGCTAAGGTGAAGTTCGGGTGCAAGGCAAGGTGCAATCGGGTGTTATTAGATTGAACCTACTGGCGCGTTTGGCCTAGGTTTCCTGTCAAACCCAGGCCATTTTTTTATCTAAACAGGGGGCCGGAAATCCCGCTAGTTAACACGGGGCCACTTCCAAATGGATACCTTCGCGGGCTTGCAGATGCTTAATAACCTGAAATAGGTTGTCTGCCCGCGGGTTTCCCTTGGGGCCAAACATACGCATAAGGCTTTTGGCCGGTATGCGGGTAACTTCGGATAATCGGCCAAAACCCACAGCCGCGTTGATATAGTCGCGCAAAATAGCTTTGCCGGTTTCCACGTCACCGGCAAGCATGGTATCTATGCCCTCTTTGAGCATGGCTTTGCGAAAATCGGCGTCCTTCTGGGCGCGTTCCAGCAAGGTTGTGCGGAATCCTCTGGTAAGAGCCATAATAATCACCTCCTATCGTTTCCGTCTCTGGTAATCCTCCCAGCAAGACAACGCCGCCCAAATGTCGGCCTGCTGTCTTTTCTTCGACCCGCCGCCAAGCAATTATAATTAGCGCTTCACCGTCCTTGCCCAAATAAACTCGGTAGCCGGGGCCAAAATCGATCTTGCCCTCAAAAATGCCGTCCCCCACGCCTTTTACTCTGGAAAAATTGCCTTGCTCCAAACGGTAAAGCGCCGTGGCTGCCTTCGCGGCGGCTATGGCGTCCAGACCATCATGCCAACGGGCAAAGGGGGATTCTCCCTTTGTGTCTAAATATTCCTTAACAATTATCGGCATATATTATAGTAACATAAGCGTTACCATCGTTAATAAGAAAATTTTTTAGGCGGATAGGCGGCCTATAGATACCATAAAGAGGTCTTTAAAGGTAGTAATTAGGTGGTAAATTTATCGTATAAAGAAATAAAAAAAGGTTAGCCCATTGGCTAACCCCTAAAATAACTGGTGGCGAGGCCCAGAATCGAACTGGGGACACGCGGATTTTCAGTCCGCTGCTCTACCGACTGAGCTACCTCGCCACCCCGTTTTCTTTAACCCCACACCCGCCCCTTTGTCAATAGGAAATCATTCCTTGCCAAACCGAGGCAATCCAGGGAAAATTAGAAAATTCCATGAGGTCCCTGGCTCCGCCAAAGGCCGAAGCGAAGCCTAAGAAGTGAGGGGGCTAAAGGCCGCAGGCCTGCTTGAAATCCCCCCCTCCCCCAATCCCTTATGGGGTTTTAAAGGTTGGTTGGGGCCGGAGCCCCAGGCTCCGGCCCCAACCAACCCTATAAGCGGGTTGGGAGGGGGGTGTGGGGGGAGG
>JBFLZI010000093.1:0-11510 GCA_040756315.1 Thermodesulfobacteriota bacterium
TTGAGGGGAGGGCGGGGGAGCCACCGCTCCCCCGGCCCTCCCCTCAAAAAGATATAGCTCTCTTAGACTAAAGGTCAGGGCCTCCGGCCCTGACCTTTAGTCTAAGAGACGCTTAAAAACCTCATTGGCCAACTGCGGGTTGGCCTGGCCTTTGGTTTGCCGCATCAGTTGGCCCACGAAGAAGCCCAGCACCTTGGTTTTGCCGGCCTTATAGTCGGCCACTTCTTTGGGGTGGGCCGCGAGAATCTCCCGGGCCGCGGCGGTGAGGGCGTCCGCGTCGGTGATTTGCACCAGGCCTTTTTCTTTAACAATGGTTTCCGGGTCTTGGCCGGTGGTCCACATGTCTTCGAACACGGTCTTGGCCAGCTTGCCGCTGATGGCGCCGCTTTCCACCAGGGCCAGCAGGCGGCCTAAGGCCTTGGGGGTGACCCGGCAGGAGGCGATGCCGGCCTCCTCCTTCTTCAACTCCCGGAGGAGTTCGCCCATGATCCAGTTGCTCACCGGTTTGGGCTGAGGGAATTCCTTGACCGCGGCCTCAAAATAATCCGCCAGGGCCTTGTCGCTGGTGAGTATTTCGGCGTCATAGTCCGGGAGCTGGTAGTCTTTTTGGAAGCGGGCCGCCCGCTCCGCCGGCAACTCCGGCAGATCCCGGCGCAGGTCCTCCAGCCACTTCGGGTCGATCTTCACCGGCACCAGGTCCGGGTCGGGAAAGTAGCGGTAATCGTGGGCCTCTTCTTTGCCCCGCATGGAGATGGTCTGGTTTTTGGCGGTATCCCAGAGGCGGGTCTCCTGGACGATCTCCTTGCCGCTGCTAAGCAAGACCCGTTGGCGCTTGATTTCATATTCCAGGGCCTGGCGCACAAAGCGGAAGGAATTCATGTTCTTCAGTTCCACTTTGGTGCCCAATTCGCCTGTGCCCGCCAGCCGGAGGGAGATGTTGGCGTCGCACCTTAAAGAGCCTTCCTCCATGTTGCCGTCGCAGATTTCCAAATAGAGAAGGATATTGCGCAGGCCCTTGAGATACTCCACCGCCTCCTCGGGGCTGGCCAGGTCCGGCTCGCTGACGATCTCGATTAAGGGCACGCCGGTGCGGTTAAAGTCCACCCGGCTGGTGGCCCGGGCCTCGCTGTGGATCAGCTTGCCGGCGTCCTCCTCCAGGTGAATCCGGGTGATGCCGATGCGTTTTTTGCCGCCGTTGACGCTGATCTCCAGGTAGCCGTGCTCCGCCAGGGGCAACTCGTATTGGGAAATCTGGTAGCCCTTGGGGAGGTCCGGATAAAAATAGTTTTTCCGGGCAAATCTGGACTCGGCAGCCACTCGGCAATGGGTGGCCAGGGCCATCTTCAGGGCGAACTCCACCGCCCGGCGGTTCAGGACCGGCAGGACTCCGGGCATCCCCAGACAGACCTGACAGGTTTGGGTATTGGGAGGCGCGCCGAAAGTGGTGGCGCAGCCGCAAAAAATCTTGCTTTGGGTCAATAACTGGGCGTGCACTTCCAGCCCGATGACGGCTTCATAGGCCATAATTTTACCTAATGAATGATGGATTGTGGGGGAAGTAGCTGAAGGCCGTTAACTCCGTCTTCCCCGGTCTCTTCCGGGCAAACTTCGGTTTAAGGTATCCAACCCCTAAGGTTATGTCAAGCTATCCCCTAGAGCCCGGTTCCGGAGTAGGGGTTAAAAAAATGTGGGGGAGGGCCGGGGGGGTCCCACAGGCTGGAAAGCCTGTGCTACCGGTCCCTGCCATCCCCCACACCCACTCCCAACCCCCTTAGGGGGTTGGTTGGGCCAGGGCCAACGGCCCCGGCCCAACCAAACTTTCTAAACCCCATAAGGGATTGGGGGAGGGGGTAAGGTCCTGTGGCCCTTAGCCCCCTCCCCCACTCATCTCTACTTATCATTCAGGCGGTAGCGGTCGGCGACGATACGCTCCACTTCTTCTTCGGTGGGCATGCTGTCCCGGTAGCCCCCCAGGTATTGGTTACGGAGCCACCTAAAGAGGCTGACGGTTTCGTTCACCCTAACGATTTCCGGGATATCGCCGCTTTTCACGGTGCGGATGTGCTGGTTGTATTGGCCCAGCATACTCACCACGTCGTAGAAGGTGGCCGCGTCCCTTTTGATGCCCCGTTTGAAGGACTTGCCCTCCTTGGGGTAGATCAGGTCCGGGGCCGGGTTGGCGGAGATATCCACCCGCTGGAAGGGCCGCCGCACCGCGATCTGCCATTTCCGGGATTCCACCATCATCCGGGAGATCATGGGGCCGGCCCAGTCGTGGGTCTGGTGCCCCTGGGGGCAGGCGGAGAAAAATTCCACCATGGAGGGGCCGTTGTAGGCGATGGCCTCTTTCAGGATGTTGATGGCGTAAAAGGGGTTGTCGATGGTGAGTTTGGCGGCATAGACATGGGAGATGGCCATGGCCTGGCCGATAATGCGGCGGTGCAGGGTGGTTTTTCCCGCGTATTTCTTGCCGATGGGGGAAGTGGAACGGTCGGCGCCGAAGCGGGTGGCCCCGGACTTCTGGGTGCCGGTGTTCATGTAGCCTTCATTATTATAGATGACCCAGGTGATGTCGTAGTTTTCCCCCAGGGCGTGGTTGAAGGGGCCGTTGCCGATGTCGTAGATGGCACCGTCCCCGGCAAAGACGATGATCTTGGTGAGGACATCGTTGTATTTATCCACATAGGCTTGATCCAGGCTGAATTTGGCCCCCAGCGCAGCGGCGGAGGCGGTGCCGAAGCCGTAGTGTCCGGTGGGGTAGATGCGGGTGTTAAAGGGGTTGACCAACTCCGACACCTGGTCGCAGCCGGTGGCGTTGATGGTGTAAATATTAAAGCCGTGGTCCAGCATATGCTCAATGGCCCGCTTGTTCTTTTCCGAGAGGATCTTCAAGCCCTGGTAAAAGGTGGCGATGCCCTGGGGATGGTTGCGCAGGGATTCCGCGGCATAGAAAGTGAGAAGATTGATCACCCCCTCACTGCACCCCGGGCATAGGGTGTGCTTGCCGGGATAGAGCTTGGAGAGGACAAACAGGACCTGGTGATTCAACGCCATCTGGTCCACCTGGGGGGCCGCTTCCGAAGTCTTGTCCCAACCCTGGTACTTGGGAGGGAGGAAGTCCAGGTCGCTGACTCTGGTCTTATCCACCATCCTCAAGGCGTCCGTGGGGCAGACCTGGGCGCACACGCCGCAGCCTTTGCAGGCGCTGGGCACGGCTTCCAGGTTCATGGCGAACCGACTCCAGGGGATGCCTTTGGGGGGCTTTTTGAAGATCTTGAAGTAGCGCCGCCCTTCCGAGGGGATAGGCCGGTCGGTGATGGTGGCGTAAAGGGCGGCATCCGGGCAAGAAGCGGTGCAGATGCCGCAGGCAATGCATTTGTCCGGGTCATAGACCGGGATTTGGGTGCCGATGTAGCTCATGTCCCGGAAGCGGCTGGTGGCCGCGGGCACCACCGGCAGGAAGTTATCCCAGGGGACCTTTTTCCCCTCCAGGATGGGCTGGACCATCTGTTGGCGGAAGGTCTCCTGGTAATTGTCCTGGAGAATCACCGGCTTGATGGTCCCCATCTCATCTTTTTCCGTGATCGTCACCCGCAAGCCCGCGGCATAACGCCCCTGGCCGAATTTTTCCGGGGGCGGCGGGGCATAGACCGGATTGCCGCCGGCCAGGGCCAGGGTGGCCAGGGCTTTTTCAGCCACCGAGCCGGTGGAGCACTCCGCCCCATAACGGAGCAGAGACATATTGGCTTCCAGCATTTCCTTTCTCTTGGTCCCCAGCTTTTTCTCCAGGATCTTTTTAAAGCGGTGTTCAAATTCCTTGGGGGTGAGAATGCCCATTTCCTTGTTGATCAGCCCCAGGATGGGCGCGCCGGGAAGGTTCCGGTTCAAATGCTGCAGCGCCGCCCGGGTGGCGTCCAGGGTCAGGACCCGGATGTGGCGGTACTTGATTAAGGACTGGATCTGGGGCGGAAAGGTGGCCATCAGGTCATCTTCGCTTTTATCCGTGTTGACGACCAAAAGCCCGTGCTCTTTCAAGCCCCCCACATACTCCCGGAGAATCTGCCCGGAGAGAAACTTTTCGTTGAAAAAGGCCAGCACGTCCCGTTCCGTGAGTTCCGAGCTGTTGCGAATGGGCTGGGAGCTAAGGCGCAGATTCATAAAGACCGGCGCGCCTTTCCGGGCTGCGCCGTATTTGGCGCCGGTCTGGATATATTTGCGGCCCGAGCCGATGTCCTCGGCATAAACCATGGCCGCGGACTCCAGCGCGGTCTTAACCCCCTCGGCGCCCACGCCCACAAAAGTCATACCCACTTCCCGCTCCAGATAGCCGGGCAGGGGCGCCGGTTTCAGGGTCAAGGTCCCTTCAATGCCGGAATAAAAATCCCGGAGGAAGCCCTTCTTTTTTTCCAGACAGGCGATCATGTTCTCCACGACCGCGGCCACATCATACTTATTGAAGTCTTTACTCCCCAGGCCGTAAACCCCGTGGAGCAGATTGGGCATGTCCTCCCGGCCGTAAATCCGATGCTCCCGCTTCCCTTCCCGGGCCGCCCGAATGGAGACCTGCAAAGCCGCCTGCACGTCCGCCAACAAGAGCTGATTGTGGGCCGTACCACTGCGCTCCATGACGCTCACCACTTTGGCCTTGCGCATGCCGTAAGCCAATTCCTCATAACAGGGGGGGGTGAACAGAACCGGGCGCACCACTCCCACTTTATAGCCCTTCACATCCCGGTAATAATCCACCACGTCTTTGACCACCCCCACCGCGGACCCCAGGATGACGATGACCATGTCGGCGTCCGCGGTGCGGTAACACTCCACCACCTTGAGGTTGGTGTCCAGGATGCGGTTCATGACATACATGGCCGCGACAAAGCCCCGTTTGAAAAAGCGGTAGGCCAGGTCCTGGGCCACCTGGCCCTCCATGGTCAGGTCGGTGTCGGTGAAGGTGCCGGTAAGCGCGCCGTGCTCAAAATCGGGTTGGTAAAGACGGTTGGGGGGCCCGAGAAAATATCCCAGAAAGGCGTCGGAAAGCTCCCGGATATTTTCAATGGCATGGCTCTTGATAAAACCGTCGCCGATAACCATGCAGGGGAGCATCACCTGGCGGAGCTCCGCCACTTTAAAGGCAATGGGCAGCAAGTCGTGGAACTCTTGATTGTCCGCGGACACCAATTGGGCCCAGCCGCTATTGCGCACCCCGTAGAAATCGGTATGGCCGCAATGGATGGACAGAGAGCCTTTGTTGACCTCCCGGGCCATGACGGTCATGACCACCGGCAGGCGTTTACCGGCTACAGAAAAGAGATTTTTGGTTTTCAGCATCAACCCCTGAGAAGAGGTGTTGTCGGCATAACGGCCCCCCTGGGCCGCCATGGCTTCCACCGCGGTGATGGCGGACAGCTCATCCGAGGGCTGGAAATACATGAGTTCCGTGCCGAAGAGATTTTTCTGGCCCTGGGCCGCGGCCCGGGCGAATTGTTCGGCAATGGGAGTGGAAGGGGTGATGGGGTAGCCGCAGAGGCCGTCCACTACCCGGGTCAGTACGGAAATGGCCGCGGCGTTGCCGTCCAGGAGGGCGTCTTTTCTGACCCGCATGGCTTCCAGCAGCTTGACCGGGATGGCGGACTTATCGAAGGCAAACAGCTCCCGGGCATCGAAGCGCTCCCACTCGGTCTGCCAATCGATTTCCTTGATTTTTCCCTTCTTTTGCCTAAGCTTGTGATAAGGCAACTGCTCTCTTAAGGCGTCAATCTCTATTTGGGAGATCATGGCGCATACTCCTTAAAAAAAATACCGGCGTGCCAAAAGTGTTGCAAAGGAACAATCTTGTTAGAAAGAATTTTAATTTAACATAAAAACCTTCCATTGCCAAGATAGGGATGGGGGTTGTGATTTTGTGCCCAACTTCAATAAATTTGAGGGGAGGGGGCAGGGGTCTGCGACCCCTGGCCCTCTCCCCCAAAAATCATCGCAGACTTTGCTGGGGGAAGGCGGCCTCAGGCCAGGGCGGCCAGGGTTTCCGAGATGATCTGGTCATCCTGGTTGTGCTTCAGTTCGATGGCTTTGTGGGGGCATTCCGCCACGCACAGGCCGCAGCCCTGGCACTTGGCCGGATCGATATAGGCCGCGTGGAGGTGGGCATCAATCACCGGAATTCTGTAAGGACAGGTGCGCACACAACTCAGGCATTCGGCGCAGCGGCTCTTGATCACCTTGCCCACTGCCCCGCCCACCCAGATTTCCGACTGAGCCAGCACCCGCAAGGCTCGGGCCGCGGCCCCGTTGGCCTGGGCCACACTCTCTTCCGCGTACTTGGGGCTGTGGGCCAGGCCGCACAGAAAGATCCCTTCATAGGCGAAATCCAGGGGTCTCAGCTTAACATGGGCCTCCATGAAAAAGCCATCGGCTTCCAGGGGCAGTTTGAAGATATGGGTGATTTCCCGGCTGTCCGGGTGGGGCCGCACCGCGGCCGCCAGCACCAGATTGTCCGCGCTCAGGCTAAGGGGGGCTTTAAGGTTTTGGTCGAAGATTTCTACCTTGATATCGTCCCCGCCAAAGTCCACTTCCGGCGGGTGGTCCGGCTCATAGCGGAGAAACTGCACTCCCAGGTCCCGGGCCTGCTTATAGTACTTTTCCTTAAAGCCAAAGGTGCGGATGTCCCGGTAGAGGATAAAGATCTGGGCCCGGGGACGCAGTTCTTTGATTTTCAGGGCGTTCTTCACCGCACTGCCGCAACACAGGCGGCTGCAATAGGGGTTTTCCGGCTCCCGGCTGCCCACGCATTGGATCATCACCACCCGGGGTTCCTCCGGGAGGGTATCCGGTTCATGGACTAACTTGTTTTCCAACTCCAGCAGGGTGAGAATGCCGGGGTGCTGGCCGTAGCCATACTCTTTAGGGCGATATTCCGTCCCGCCGGTGGCGATGATGGCCGCGCCGTAGTCAATCTCCTGCTCCCCGTCCGGGCCGATGAGGGTGCTCCGGAATTTGCCGATGTGGCCGGAAAAGGACTTCACCCGGGTATTTTTCAGGACCTTGATGCGGGGACGGTTTTCCACCTGGTCGATGAGGTATTCCAGATAAGGTTGCATCTGGTGGCCTTCCAGGGTGTAATGCACCTGGCGGGCCATGCCCCCCAGTTCGCTCTCCTTCTCCACCAGGTAAACGTCAAACCCGGCGTAATAGATGGTCAAGGCCGCGGTCATGCCGGCCAGCCCCCCTCCCACCACCAGGGCCTTTTGCACCACGGGAATGGGAATTTCCTGCAGGGGTTCCTTCAGGGCGATGCGGGCCACTTTCATCCGGATCAGTTCTTTGGCCTTTTCCGTGGCTTGCTCCGGGTCCTTCCGGTGCACCCAGGAGACCTGGTGGCGGATATTGGCCATGCGGAAGAGATACTTGTTGAGGCCGACCCGGCGCAAATTATCTTTAAACAGGCCTTCGTGGGTGCGGGGGCTGCAGGCGGCCACCACAATGCGGTTGAGCCGGGCTTCCTCAATAATCTGGCGCATCTGATCCAGGGAATCACCGGAGCAGGTGAAAGTGAAATGATCGGCATAGGCCACGTGGGGCAGGGTGCGGGCGTATTCGGTCACCGCCTCCACGTCCACCACGCCGGCGATATTGATGCCGCAGTGGCAGACAAACACGCCGATGCGGGGCTCCTCTTGGGAAATGTCCCTCTCCGGGGCGTATTCCGCCTTGGTGATCATGGTGCCCCGCACCTCGGTGAGCCAGGTGGAGGCGGCCGCGGCCGCGGCAGAGGCCTGGGCCACGGTTTCGGGAATGTCCTTGGGGGCCTGAAAGACCCCGCAGGTAAAGATGCCCTCCCGGTTGGTGTAAATGGGCTCAAAGGCCGGACTATCGGCGAAACCCCAACGGTTGGTGGCCACGCCGCAGGCCTTGGCCAATTCCTGGGTGCCGGGATGGGGGCTTAAGCCCACGGATAAGACCACCAGGTCGAACTCTTCCGTCCGGATGCGGTTCTCGGCATCCACATAGCTGAGTTCCAGGTTCTTGGTCCCGGGGTCCTGGGTCACCCGGGAGACCAGGCCCCGGAGATAGCGCACCCCGGTAACATCCCGGGCGGCCTCGTAGAAACGGTCGAAACCTTTGCCCTGGGCACGTAAGTCCAGGAAAAAGATGGTGGGCTCCACCCGGGCGTCATGCTCCTTGGCCACCACTGCCTGCTTGGTGGCATACATACAGCACACCGAGGAACAGTATTCCCGGTCGTGCACCGCGTCCCGGGAGCCCACACACTGGATCCAGGCGATTCTTTGGGGCGGCTGGCCGTCGCTGGGCCTGAGCACGTGTCCGGCATGGGGGCCCGTGGCGGAGAGCAGGCGCTCGAATTCCAGGGCGGTGATGACGTTGGGATAGAGGCCGTAGCCGTATTCCGGCTTCTCACGGGCGTCGAAAGGACGAAAGCCCGGGGCCAGGATGACCGCGCCCACTTCGATCTGCCGCTCCGTATCTTTCTGGGAGAAGTCGATGATCTGGCCGAAGCAGAATTTTTCGCAGGCCCGGCAGCGACCCTTCTTCTGGAAATAGATGCAGTGCTCCCGGTCAATGGTGTAGTACAGGGGCACGGCCTGGGGATAGCGTACGTAGATGGCCTTGCGGAAACTCAAGCCCTCGTTGAATTCGTCCTTCACCTTTTTCGGGCACTTCTCGGCGCAGTAGCCGCAGCCCATACAGCGGCCGGCATCCAGATAACGGGCCTCCTCCCGGATTTGCACCTTGAAATGGCCGGGAATGCCGGAGACATCGGTGACCTGGGCCGGGGCGATGATCTCGATATTGCGGTGGCGGCCGCATTCCACCAGTTTGGGGGAAATGATGCACATGGAGCAATCATTGGTGGGGAAGGTCTTGTCCAACTGGGGCATCACCCCGCCGATGGCGGGGTCTTTTTCCACCAAATAGACGTAGAACCCGGCGTCAGCCAGGTCCAGGGAGGCCTGAATACCCGCAACCCCGCCCCCCACCACCATGACCGCACCGATCTTTTTTCTTAGCTCGGGATTCATAATTCCTTGAAAAGTGTCTTTGGGGGAGGGGGAACGAAAAGTAATCAGTGATCAGTAATCAGTAAAAAGACCTTAATGAAACTGCTCACTGATTACTAATTTCCCAGCCTCACCCACAATTACAATAACCCCTTGCGCCTGAGCAAGGGCTTCGGGTCCACCAGGTGTTTATCCAGCCAATGGGACGCTTCCGGCAGGCCCAGGGCCAGGCCGATGAGCTCGGTGAAATAGAACACCGGCAGATAGTAGTCTTTCTCCAGGCGCCGGGAGATACGCTCCTGGGGCAGGTCCAGATTGGCCTGGCACATCTGGCAGGAGACCACGAAGCACTCCGCGCCCGCGGCCAGTGCCCGCTCATAGAGCCGGGCCACCAGGGTGTCGATGAGGTCCGGGCGGGCCACCGCCAGCCCGGCGCCGCAACAGTCAGTCTGGTACGACCAGTCCCGGGGCGTGGCTCCCAGGACCTGAAGCAAATTCTCCAAATTCCGGGGATGCTCATAATCCCCTTTATCCGTGGCCCGGGGAGGCCGGGCCACCAGGCAGCCGTAATAACCCACCGCGTTAAGGTCTTTGAGGGGGTGCGCCACCCTGGGGGACAGGGAAGTCAGGAAGGTCTTCTGAGTGAGATATTCCAGCAAATCCCAGACTTTCAGGCCGTTCCCTTGGGCCGCCCCCGGCTCCGCTCCGGCCAGGGCCTTTTGGGCCACCTTCAGGCGGTTGAAGCACAGGGCGCAGGGGACCACTACCTCCGGCCCCGCGGCCCGGGCGATTCTCAAGTTGCGCCCCGCCAACTCCAGGGCCAGGGCCTGGTTGATGCTGTGGGCCGCAGTAGCCCCACAGCAGTTCCAGTCCTCCAGTTCCGCCAACTCCAGGTCCAGGACCCGGGCCACCGCGGCTATGGAGGCGGCATAATCATTGGCCGTGCCTTCCAGGGAACAACCGGGATAATAAGAGACTCTCAGCATGGGGGCTGTTTCCGGGTTTTTTGAAAAATTTCCTTTATTTCTTTGGCTCCCTTGAGCCGCCGGGGCAATCTCGGTTTGAGGCGGCCCCGCCGGGCCAACTCCCAGCCCAGGCGCAGTTCCTCCCCCAGCTCCCCCCTCTTGAATTTCTCCAGGGTCTGGCCGCTCCTCAGTTGATAAAGGGCCAAAAGCAAAGGCTCGGACAGGCGCCCGCCCCCCAGACGCACGCTGTCCAGAAAGGTCTGGTGAAAACGGCTCACCCCGGTCTGGGGCACGGACACCCCCCGGGCCAGGGCCTCTTCCTTGAGCCAGTCCATCACTTCGGCGATGTTGATGCCGTTGGGGCAGCGGGTGGTGCAGGTCTCACAGGCGGAGCACACCCAGATAGTATTGCACTTAAGCACCGGCTCTTCCTGGCCCAACAAGGCCAGGCGGATCACCTGGTCCGGGAAGAGGTCCATGGCAAAGGTCAGGGGACAACCGCCCGAGCACTTCTTGCACTGATAACAGGCAGACACCGGCAATCGCGCCGCCTTAAGGCGCTCCGCCAGGGAAAAGGAAGGCTCGATAACTTGCGGCTTGACATCCATATTATTTATCCATTATCGTGTCTATACATTAATATAAACAAAATTACCGGACAGTAAAGGGGGGGTCTTGACTCCGGGGCGGAATTCCCCCGCCAGCGGACAAGATAAGTCCGGGGCTAGCAGTAAAACCAACCACCTGGCGAAAGTATAAAAAGGTGGTGAAGGATTGGAATTAGTATAATTTCTGATTTTTTTGTCAGAAATTTTCTGACAAGTTCCGGGCGCCGAGAAAGACATGCACAACTCACTGTTAATTATATCAATTTCGTGCTGGGCGCCTAAAGGAAATTTACCCCTCCCGGAAGATTTTATTGAACCATTGATAATTTAACCAACATTTAGTATAGACCTTTGGATAAGGGAATATGATTGGCAGGGAGAGACCCTGAGATGACGGAAAAAATCCTGGGCTCGGTAATGGTGGTGGGCGGCGGCATTTCCGGAATTCAGGCTTCCTTGGATCTGGCCAATTCCGGCTATTATGTCCATCTGGTGGAGAAAGGCCCGGCCATCGGCGGCAAGATGGCCCAGATCGACAAGACCTTTCCCACCAACGACTGCGCCATGTGAATCATCTCCCCTAAGCTGGTCGAGGTCGGCCGGCACATCAACATCGAAATTCATACCCTGGCAGAATTAACCCGGGTTGAGGGGGAACCCGGGAATCTCACCGTTACCCTGGAAAAACAGCCACGTTTTGTGGATTCCGCCAGATGCACTGCCTGTGGCCTCTGTGTTGAAGTATGCCCGGTGGCTTTGCCGGATTATTTTAATCTGGGGCTCTCCGAAAATAGGGCCATCTATCGCCTTTATCCCCAGGCCATTCCCGCCACTTTCGCCATCAAGAAATATGATCGGGCCCCCTGTGTCCGGGCCTGTCCCGCCAATTTGAGCGCCCAAGGGTACGTGCAACTGATCAA
>JBFLZI010000094.1:0-11423 GCA_040756315.1 Thermodesulfobacteriota bacterium
GCGAGGAGAATTAACGAAGTTCTTCCACTATAAACGAAAGCCGGACCAGGTCAAAAGGAAATTGGGATTTGTTGAAAGGTGTTGGGGGAGGGGGCCAGGGGTCGCAGACCCCTGCCCCCCTCCCCCCAGCCTCCTCCCCCAACCCCTTATAGGGGGTTGGGAGGGGAGCTTGAGGGGAGGGCGGGGGAGCCACTGCTCCCCCGGCCCCCCCCTCAAAACCTCTTCAACATCCTCCTAAAAATACCCCATGGCCCGGAGGCGGCGCATGATTTCTTCTTTGGCCCGGTCCCGGCCGGCCCGCTCCGCCCGATCGGCGCGGCCCAACTGGGTACAGGGTTCGCAGCCCAGGCTGCGGTAACCCCGGGAATACAGGCTGCAAAAGGGAACCTGGCGGCTTTTGATATATTGCCAGATGTCCATTTCCGTAAAATGCAGGATGGGCTGGACCCGCCAGTGAGGCGGGGCGTCCCGGTGAACAAAATATTCTTCCTGGGCCCGATCCGCATGTTCGTCCCAGCGCATGCCGGTGATCAGGGCCTGCCAGCCGTATTTCAGCAGGGACCGGGCGATGACTTCGGCCTTCAGCCGCAAACAGCATTCTTCCTTATCTTGAGCGATCTGAATCTCTTGGAGGGCTTCGTCGTTGCGTTCGATGACGAGATTGAGTTGCCATTCCCGGGCCAGGCGGTCCCGGAATTCATAGATCTCTTTGAATTTGACGCTGGTATCGATATTCAGCACCGGCACCGTCACTTGGCCGCCCCCCACTTCCCGGAGGAGATGGAGAGTGGTGGTGGAGTCCTTGCCGCCGGTCCAGGCCAGGGCGATCTTGTCGGGAAAACGCTCCAGGGCTTCCTTAAGGATTTCTTTACTTTTGGCGACCTTGTCGTCCAGGGTCTTTAAACTCATGAGTATCTCCCCGCCGGAGAATCAGTAATCAGTGAGCAGTAATCAGTAATCAGTTTCAGGAAGTATGGTTATTGCTGCTCACCGCTATAATTCTATCCTAATTGGGGCGGCGGCGACAGGTTTAGGGGAAGGGGCCCCAAGAGTTCGGTCAGTTTATTTTTTAAGGCCTCCGTCCGGCTCTGCCAATCCGGCTGGCTGATAAGATTACGGGCTTCGGCATAATCATTCGCCAGGTCATACAGTTCCAAACTCCCGTCGGCCCACTGGATGAGTTTGTGTAGGGAACCGTCAATGATCCCGCGGCAGGGCTGCATGAAAGGCTGGCGGGGCACCGGTTCCTTCCGCCGCTGAAAACCCATCAGGCTGATGGATACATCGGGAAACTCGCTGACGGCAAATTCCCGGGGCGGCCCCAACAGAGACCGGGAGCTCTCCGGCACCGGCAGGGGCGCGCCGCTGATCTCCAGCAAGGTTGCAAAGAGATCGTGGAGTTGCACCAGACGGTGCTGCTCCCCCTCCAGGCCGAATTGCCGGGGATATTTGACGATCAGGGGAATGTGAATCAGTTCGTTGTAAAGCCCGAAGATGTGACCCCAGATGCCGTGTTCCCCTAAGGATTCACCGTGGTCCGCGGTGACGATGAACAGGGTCTGCTCTTTTAAGCCCAACTGGTCAATAAAATTATATAAGTCAAATAGCCGGTCATCCAAGTAAGCAATTTCTTGTTCATATAAGAGTCGCAAGATTTCATACTGAGGTTCGGATATCTGCTGATTATAATAAAAATCCACCGGATCCAAGTTTAAAACCTGGTATTTTTCCGATTTACTTATCTTGATGATATTATCGTATCCTTTGGGGGGGTTATATTTCCCATGAGTCTCCATGAAATTGAAAAACAAAAATAAGGGCTTATCTTTGGCAGCCTTCAGGAGCTTTTTGGCTAAAGTCAGGCTTCGCTCAGTGGCATAGTAGGAAGCTTCAGTGATATTTCCGCGATACTTGCGATATAATCTATCCAACAGATGTTTCAGGGGATAGCTGTAATAGCTGTTCTTAAATGACTGACCGATAATTAACTTTACTTCTTCGAAATCGTTTTTGATCGATTTTTTTAAAGAACTGATCTCCTTTCGCATTTTATAATAACGGTCAGAGTTAAATAGAGTGTCCATGACGTGAAACTCGTCGAAGCCCCAATTAAAATTGGCATCCCGGGAGATTACCAGGTTGCTGGAGATGCCGGCGGTGTAATAACCCAGGCCCTGCAGGATTTCCGGCAAGGTGTAATAGTTGCCGGGATATTCCCACTCCATACTTTTGCAGCCGTGCTGGGTGGGATAGAGGCCGGTAAACAGGGAGGCGTGGGAGGGGATGGTCCAGGCCGAAGGGGCGAAGCAATACTTATACAGGCTGCCTTGCTCGGCAATGCGTCTCAGCCCGGGGGTGGTGTCCCGGCGGTGCCCGTAGGCCGAACATCTTTTGGCCGCCACCGAGTCCATAATGATCAGGATGATATGGGGCAGGGAAGAGGGGCTCATAGGTTTCGCTTGATCAGCATGGGGGAGAGGGGCTTTGAGTTTTGAGTTTTTAGTTTCGAGAAAGGACAAAGACAAAAAACTCGAAACTTAACCATTGAAACTCAAAACTTAACTTCCACCGGGCCTTGCTCTCAGCCCACTTTCCCCCCAATCCCATCTCACAGCACCAGCATCAGAGTATAAACCTGGCCCGTCTCCTTGGCCCTGAGTTGCAGGCGCAAGGCCTGGGGGATACCCGCTTCCCGGGGGAAGAGGATGATGCCGTAGGCCAGGTCTCCGGGCTTGATGGGGAGGTTTTTCAGGTCGCGCCGGGAGAGATTTTCGCTGATGGTGCGGGGGGCCTGGGTATCGGCGCTGGTGGCGCCCCCGATCAGAGCGCCCGCGGCCCCGCCGGCGGCCGCGCCCCGCATGGCCGCGTCTCCCGCGCCCCGGCCCACCACCACGCCTACTGCGGCCCCGATTAAAGCCCCGGTGGCTCCGCCCAACAGCGCGCCCCGGCCCACACCTTTGACGCTCTCCGCCAGCTTGGTGCCCCGGCTGACCCGGTCATAGGCCTCCTCATCGCTTAAGACGGGAAACAGGTCCTGTTGCCGATTGATCAGGTAGGTCTGGGACGGCACAATGGTCAGGGTTTCGCCTCCCCGGTTGTCAAAACTCACCTGCACCGGCAACAGGCCCGCCTGGATAATATTAAAGCCGAAGGCCTCCTTAGCTTCGCCTTCCTGGGACCAGGCCCGGGCGGCCACGTAGAGCCCGCCCACCCGCTGCACATTGGCATGGGCTTCCGGCAGTTTGAAGGGAGCTACCTTGGGTTCATAAGTGGCGCAGCCCGGGGACAGGAGAAGTCCCCACAAGCACACAAGAGCCACCCCGCGTCGCATGTCCAGCTCCTTTATCATGACTTCAAGGGAATTATGAGGCGGTTGATTTCCTGGCAGCGTCCCTGGGGATCCAGCTTGAGGATCACCCCCTGGAGCTGAATATTTTGGCTGGCCACTTTAAAGGGTTGGGGGCGCTGGCTCAAAAAGCGTTCCAGGATGATTTCGGTTTTCATGCCGATGACCGAATTCACCGGCCCGGTCATGCCCACGTCGGTGATATAGCCGGTGCCTTGGGGCAAGACCCTTTCGTCCGCGGTCTGCACATGGGTATGGGTGCCCACCACGGCGCTGACCCGTCCGTCCAAATACCAGCCCATGGCCAGCTTCTCGCTGGTGGCCTCGGCGTGCATGTCCACGATGATAATCTTCACCGTGGGGGGTAGTGAGGCCAGGATCTGGTCCGCGGTGCGGAAAGGGCATTCCAGGGAGTTCATAAAAACCCGGCCTTCCAGGTTGAAGATGGCGGCCTTTTCCCCCCCGGCGGTCTCCAGGATGGTATAGGCACGGCCGGGGGTCTCCGGCGGATAATTGGCGGGCCGGAGCAAGCGGTCGCTTTCTTCCAGGTAGGGCAGGATTTCCTTATGTTTCCAAACATGATTGCCGCTGGTGAGGAGGTCGATGCCCAGGCCCAGGAGCTGTTCCGCCACCAGGGGGGTGATGCCGATGCCCCCGGCGGCGTTTTCACAATTAGCGATGACCAGGTCAATGAGGTGGTGATCCACCACCCGGGGCAGAAGTTCCTCCACGGCGCGCCGCCCCGGCGCGCCGACGATATCTCCGATAAATAGAACCTGCATAAGTTTTGATCAGCGGGCGAATTCCACCGCCCGGGTCTCCCGGATGACGGTTACCTTGATTTGACCGGGGTAGGTCAGCTCTTGCTCGATCTTCTTGGCCACTTCCCGGCTCAAGAGAACGGCCTCTTCATCCCCCACCTGATTGCTTTCTACGATCAGGCGAATCTCCCGGCCCGCCTGGATGGCATAAGATTTACTGATGCCGTTGAAGGAGCGGGCGATTCTTTCCAACTCTTCCAGGCGCTTGACATAAGTTTCCAGCATTTCCCGCCGGGCGCCGGGGCGGGCGCCGGAGAGCGTGTCCGCCGCTTGGACCAGCACCGCCAGAGTGCTTTCCGGGGCGATATCCTCATGGTGCGCGGCCACGGCGTGTACCACCTTGGCGGATTCCCCGTATCGCTTGGCCAGGTCCGCCCCGATCAGGGCGTGCACCCCTTCCGCTTCATGGTCCACGGCCTTGCCGATATCATGGAGCAGACCGGCCCGCTTGGCTTGTTTTTCATTGAGCCCCAATTCCGCGGCCATGATGCCGCAGAGATAACAGACCTCCAGAGAGTGCTGCAGGACGTTCTGGGCATAGCTGGTGCGGAACTTCAGCTTGCCCAGGAGCTTAATGAGATCGGGATGGAGCCCGTGCACCCCGGCGTCGAAGGCCGCCTCTTCTCCCGCCTCCCGGATGCTCACTTCCAACTCCTGGGTGACTTTCTCCACGATCTCTTCAATGCGCCCGGGGTGGATGCGACCGTCGGAAATCAGGCGCATCAGGCTTTGGCGGGCGACCTCCCGGCGGATGGGATTGAAGGCGGAGAGGATCACCGCCTCCGGGGTGTCGTCGATAATGATGTCCACTCCGGTGGCCGCTTCCAGGGCCCGGATGTTGCGGCCCTCCCGCCCGATGATGCGGCCCTTCATCTCTTCATTGGGCAGGGCCACCACGGAGACGGTCTGTTCCGCCACATAGTCGCTGGCATAGCGCTTGATGGCCAGGGAGGTGATCTCCTTGGCCTTGCGGTCGGCGATCTCCCGAGCCTCGGTGTCCAGGCGTTTGATCAGGCGGGCGGCGTCGATGCGCACTTCCCGTTCCATGGTCTTAAGTAGCAATTCCTTGGCTTCTTCGGCGCTCATGCCGGCCAGTTGCTCCAGACGGGCATTCTGTTCGGCCAGCAACTTCTCGTAGCGGTCCGCCTTTTCCGTCAGTTCCTTCTCTTGCTGGGCGGCCAGTTTCTGCTTTTTGGTCAGTTCGATATCCCGCTCATCCAGCAAGGCTCCCTTTTTCTCCAGGTGTTCTTCTTTCTGGAGCAGCCGCCGCTCCAACAGGTTAAGCTCCTGGCGGCGTTCCTGGGTCTCCTTGTCGATTTCCTGCTTTATCTGGTAAACCTGGTCCTTGGCCTGTAAGCGGGACTCCTTTTTGATGCTCTCCGCCTCTTTCCGGGCTTCATCCAAAATCTTCTTTCCCAGAGCCTCCAGGGACTCAACGTGGGAATCCATCAGGTACTTGCGATAGAAGAAACCCGCCAGAAAGCAGAGGGCTGCCACCAAAACTGCTGCTAGGAGATATATCAATATATACATAGGGGCTTCCCTTTAGCTTTTATATAGTTACCTTGCGGCTCCCGGCCAAGGCAGGCCGGAGCCGGTCGGGCTGGAAAAAAACCTGCAGACGGAAGACTGGCGAGTGGTAGGCGACTAGAGCCTGGGAGAGATATCAGGGGATTCCTTTGTAGGACCCCGGACCGGTCTAACCCAATCAGCTCTGCTAATCCGGTCTAGACCAGGCCCGGCCAGGGGATAACCAAACTGCCACGGAAATTCTTCTGGCAACCCTCCTTTCTTTTAACCGTCTTGTAGCCGTCCGTTCTTCCCCTAAGGATGCAAAGAATTGCTTAAGTGCCTATGACCCTGCTTGATTAGACTTATTATTTTTTTACCGGGAAATGATTGAGCCATGCCCGGATAATCCCCTCTCCCTGCATGTCACTCGCATTTAGCCTTTCCTTCGGTTTACGAAGGCAGGCGGTTGAAAATATTCCGTCTCCTTTCCCCCCAAGACGCCAGGCTCAGGGTCCCGGGGGACTATAGGATTCGTGCACCTCCAGTTTCCGGATTAATTGCTTGGAGCGTTCTTCGATGTCCCGGCGATATTGCAGATGGTCCTCCTTGCTTTCCAGGATTTCGCAGGCCAGATTGAGGGCCGCCAGGATTGCCACGTCAGCCAAAGAACTGGCTGGGAAGGCCCGCTGCACCTCACGCAATTGTTCGTTAACCATTTGGGCCACCGCCTGCAGGCGCTCCGGGGGCATGTCGCTCTTGACCGTCAAGGGCCGCCCCAAGACTTCCACCACCACCGACGCTGGTTCCCGTGCCAATATTAAGCAGTCTCTCCTGTATCTAAGATTTTAAGGCGATCCAGAATCTTATCGATTCTTTGGCGTACCATATCCCTTTCCCGGGTGATCTTCTCCAAGGCGGCCTGGGACTCTTTGAGGGCCTGATCCTTTTGCTCCAGGGATTTTTGCAGCTCCCCATTGGCTTTGGTCAGTTCCTCAAATTTTTTCAGAGCCACCTCCAGCTTCTCTTCCAACAGGTTGAAAAGATCCATCACCAGTCAATACCCCCCCAGGGTTTCTAGTTGATTGTGCTCTTGCGTAAAGCAAAAGTCAAGCACTTTTACCCGCCGGGTGAGGCCCCCGGCATCCTTCCGGTGCGCCAGAATTGTTGATTGGACCTGGCATTTGACCCGATAACGGAGATTCGCCCAAAATACCTGGGCCGCCAGTCAGGGGCAGACCAAGTCAATCGTTCCGGAAAAATTTTCCCATAATTTTCTATTGGAAAAGTCAGCGCCTCCTTTTATATTTATAAAAGGCTGAAACGGTTCGATAATAAAGTAGCAACCAGGATTCCGGCGCCCCCCTTGCCACTAACCCGGTTTAGGTTGGTGTCACCCGGAATACTTCGCCGCCGGGCTATGCGGACAGGCGCTATTGTCGGCCTCTGCCCCCAGATTTCGCAGTTCCGGATATTGATTATGACAGGAACAATAAAGCCCCAGAAGATTCTGGATCTAGCGGAGAACCTGGTGAGAACTAATGGCCACATTTCCAGGCGGAACCGAAACACGCTCAATCGTCATCCCAGTGGGTTGCTGTGGTTTACCGGTTTTTCCGGCGCGGGAAAATCCACCATAGCCCATGGAGTGGAGAAAGAGCTTTTAAAACGCAGCATCCGGTCTTATGTTTTGGATGGCGACAATGTCAGATACGGAATTAACGCCGATCTGGGATTTAGTCGCCAGGATAGGAGGGAAAACGTCAGAAGAATAGTGGAAATATCGAAATTATTTATGGATGCCGGCTTAATTGTTCTTGCTTCCTTCATATCGCCATATAGGGAAGATAGGGAAATGGTGCGAAATAACTTTAAGGTGGACAATTTTTACGAAATCTATGTTAAATGCTCGATTCAAGAATGCGCCAGACGAGACCCCAAAGGGATGTATGAAAAGGCCAGGCAAGGACTTATTGAGAACTATACGGGGATTTCTTCTCCCTATGAAGAACCTGAATCTCCGGATCTGGTTATAGATACGGAAAGAGTTGGTATAGAAGATTCGATTCTAGCGGTTCTAGATTTCATGGACCGGACGGGGATGTTAAGTTGGGGCGAATTCGATTAAGGGAATACTGATTTCTCCTGCATTTTTCCTTCCCTGGCATTAGTCACCTTACTCCCGGCAGCCAGGCGAATGCTGGCAAAATTTGACTTCACGGTTACCTCCCTTGGGCACCATCGACGCTAAATCTAACAGCTTCTCTCAGCAACGGCTAGTGTGCCTGGTTAATACCGTGGGCCGGCTGTTGCTGAATAACGGCTCCTCCTTGGTGTCGTTGGAGGAGAAGCTGCTCCTGGACAAGGCCTGCCGGCGGACCCGCCGCGATGACTTCGGCGGCGACTCGTTTCTCGAACCCTTCCGGATTCTGCTTAAATCCTTTGCGACCGAAGCGGATCTGAATTTCCTCGGGCGCATCTGTGTGCAAAACGATATTTTGCGAATGTTGGGCAACCGGCTGCGCTTGGTGGAAGACCGTCAACGCTTCCCGGCCATTGACGACGTGGTCATCCGACGCCCCTTATTCATTACCGGGCTGCCCCGCAGCGGCACCACCTTTCTCCATGCCCTTCTGGCTCAGGACCCGGCCCACCGTGTCCCCCAGGTCTGGGAAGTGATGCACCCCTCGCCGCCGCCGGAGAAGGCCGGTTATCATTCTGACCCTCGCATTGCCAAAACCCAACGGGAGCTTAAAGCCATCGATTTTTTGATGCCGGACTTGGAAACCGTTCACTTGATCGGGGCCAGGCTCCCCCAGGAATGTATCGCCATCACCAGCCATGACTTCCGCAGCCATGTGTTTGAATCCATGTATTATGTGCCCTCCTACCGCGCCTGGTTTGATGCGGAAGACAAGGTTCCGGCCTATGAATTTCACCGGCGCTTTCTCCAGCACCTCCAGTGGCGTTGTCCCGGAAAACGTTGGGTGCTCAAGGCACCCAGCCACTTATTGGCCCTGGACGCGCTCTTCCAGGTTTACCCGGACGCCGGCATCATTCTCACCCATCGGGACCCCCTCAAGGTGTTGCCCTCCTGCGCCAGCTTCACGGAAGTGCTCCGCCGGGGGTTTACCGATGTCATCGACAAAAAGACCCTCGGCCTCGAGGTCAGCGGACGTTGGCAGGAGGGCGCCCGTCTGGCCGTGGGTTGCCGGGATAGGGGGAACCCCAAATCCGGCAATTTTTTCGACGTGCATTATCTGGAGTTGGTAGAAAACCCCCTGTCCGTAGTAAAGGGCATCTATCGGCATTTTGACCTGGAACTGACCGACGCGGCGGAGTTAGCCATGCGGCGCTTTATTGCCGAAAATCCTAAGGATAAAGGCGGGGTGCACCACTATTCCTTGGAAGAATTCGGTTTAGACCCAAAAGAGGAAAGACGGCGCTTTCAATTCTACCTGGACTCCTTCGGCATTGACGCGGAAACCTGATGCCATTTGGCCGGCAAAGGCAAATTTTTTGTAGGGGCGAATCTTGGATTCGCCCTAACTTGCTCTTGCCCCAGTAAATTTTCCCTACATTTCCCTTGCCGCCATCACGGCCGGTTCAGAAAAAGCCTTTTACCGCCTCCACGTAAAACCACTTGATCTTCTTTTAAATAAGGCTCCCGAGGCACCGCGTCGTCCACCAGCAGGAAGACCCGCCGGGGGCCTTGCCACAGTTCCTTCAGTCTGGCCGGGGCAATCAGGTAATCTTTCTCCGGGGGCACCGGGAAGACGAACCGGGGCAGGCCCTGCCTCTGGACCATCAGGATGGGGCGACCGGCGTAAAAAGCCAGGCTGGCCCCCAACTCGAACTCTTCGATGTATTCCATCACCACCAGGTCCCCCGGCCGGGAATGGCTCCGCACATAGTCCCCGAAGGTTTTGTCGGACCGCACCGGACTGAGGGCCGCCAGGGCCTGGTAGGTGAAAAAGAGCAGGGCCAGGGCCAGGCCCATATAGGTCCCCAAGGCCAGGCGGGGCCGGCGCCGGCCTAGCAGCGCGCCCATAAAGGCCAGGGGAGGTATGGTGTAAGCCACCCAACGGGCCAGGGGCTCCACCAACGGCAGCAGGCCCAGAAACTCCCGCCGGTTCCCGGCTAAGAACCGGTCCAGAAAGGACAACAGGAAACCGGCCCCTAACCCGGCCACCCCCAGAGCCAACAAAGCCAGGGGCAGAACCCGGTCCTTGTCCGCGTCCAGATAGCGATCCACCCGCCAGCCCAGGACCAGGGCCAGGGCCGGCAACGCCGGCAGGGAATAATATTCGATGCGGGTGGAGGAGAGGCTAAAGACTCCCAGCACCACCCCGGCCCAGATCAGGAGCAGGCTCCCAACTTTACCGGCTGGATTGCGGATGACCTCTTTGCCGTAGCTGTAAAGGGCCGAGGGCAGGAGCAGGGTCCAGGGCAGGAGCCATACCCCCAGAAAGAGCCAGAACAGCCCCAGGGAGATGGTGCTGACCCCCCCGGGCTGACGTTCCCCCAAAAACCGGATGAAGTGCTCAGTGACGAGGTGGTGCTTCAGGAATCCCGGCTGGGCCATTTCCGTGGCCGCCAGCCAGGGTACAATCAGCAACGCCAGAAGAGCTAAACCCAACGGATGCAAAAATAAGTGGCGCAGGCGGGGCTGGCGTATCTGCCAGCCATAGAGCATGCCGATAAGCAGCGGAAAACCCAGGCCGATGAGGCCCTTACTCAAGTAGCCGGCCCCCAGGGAGAGGAAAAAGAGGCAGACCCAGCCGAGACGCGGTTCCTTTAGCCAGAGGAGCAGGGCCAGCAGCGCGGCCAGGAGGCTCAGGGTTATCAGGTGGTCGGTGAAGAGCTCCAGGTGGAGATAGAAGAAGCCCACGCTGCTCAGCAGGACAAAACCCCCCAGCCAGGCGGCCCGCCGGGGGAGAAGGAGGCAACCCAGGGCGAAGGTCAACCAGACCTCCCCCAGGGTCAGGGCCAGGGTGGGCAGCCGGGCGGCCCCATCCGTTACCCCGAAGACCTTGAAGGCCAGGAGGTTCAGCCAATAGAGCAAGGGGGGTTTTTCCAGATAGGGCGCGCCGTTCAGGGTAAGGGCCGTCCAGGTCCCGCTGGCCCACATTTCGCCGGGGACCTGGGCATACATGGCCTCCCCCCGGCTTAAGGGCAGGCTCAGGGTGGGGAGGAGATAGATGGCCAGGCCCAGGAGGGGCAGAGTAAATCCGGCCCACGGCCGCCACAGAGAGGGAATTTTCATGATCCGGGGAAACCGGCTAACCTACCAGGATTTCTATTGATCGTGATCTGGCGTCCAGGAAAAGTCAAGCACTTTATCTGGTTAAGGGGAGCAGCAAGCCCTAGCAGAGAGGTGGGGCCGGCCTGGTCTAGCGCCTTTTCTTCTGCTCGTTCCCAAGTCAATTGTAGGGCGGGCACTGCCCGCCATTCTCATCTTGTTCCCAAGCTCCCGCCTGGGAATGAGTCGTAGGGCGCGTTTTACGCGCCAAAACTGATGCGTGCCACGCACTCTACCTTGATTTTCCTGATTTTGGATGTTCCTTTGGGAACATGAATGACACGTCCCCAGGCTCCTGCATGGGAGCGCCAACAAAAAGTTAATGTAGACATAATGGTTGAAAGTTAAAGGCCTGCGAACCTTGCAAACGTGGGTTAAGCTGTGAGCCTAAAGGACTAACAGCCAAGAGCCACAACCAAGGAGGCAGGCCATGAGAACGAGTGTA
>JBFLZI010000095.1:0-11386 GCA_040756315.1 Thermodesulfobacteriota bacterium
AGTCGAGCAATCTCCCCTGTCACCCTGAGCCCTAGGCGAAGGGTCTCATAAATGGAGATTCTTCGCCGCCTACGGCGGCTCAGAATGACAAGAAGTGGGGAATGAAATTTATTTGCAACAGTCTCAAATTGTCGTTTGATGGCGAATTGGTATAAAAGATTAATAATTATCAATAAGTTAGTCATTAGGTTGGTTGCAGCATAAACCGAACTCGGTATTAGGATTGCCGAAGGCGGGATGCGCTTCGCTTTCCCGCCCTACATCTAATTTTGATTCACTGGCAGGTACGAATCTGGTATTCGCCCTGGGGCGAACCCGAGGTTCGCCCCTACGGCCATATTTTCTTAGGAAAACTGAAAACCGAGAACGGTATAAGGGGCCGTGCCCCTTGCACCCCTTCCCCCAATAACCCTACTGGCCCCTCGCCTTGGCAGCGCCCCGGCGCTGGCGTTGCCGTTTTTTCAGGAAGAGTCTTAAGGGCGCGTGGGGAATGTCCAGATGGGCCCGCAGTTGTTTGACCAGGTAGCGGCGGTAGGAGTCCGGCACCCCTTCCGGGTGGTTGACGAAGGCCACAAAGGTAGGAGGGTGAACTTCCGGTTGGGTCAGGTAATAGAATTTCACCGGCCGGTAGTGGAAGAGGGGAGGGCGCACCCGTCCGGTAATTTCCTTAATGAGTTGGTTGAGTTCCCCGGTCCCCGCCCGGCGGCCGCTTTGGGCCTGGATGGTGTCGATCAGGGGAAAGACCCGGGACAGGTTATAGCCGGTTTTCACCGACAGGGGCAAAATGGGGGCGTAGCCCAGGAATTCCAGGCCCCCGGTCACCTGGTCTAAAACCCTTTGCCGGGCTTGGGCCTCTTTGGGCACCAGGTCCCATTTATTCACGGCGATGAGGCAGCCCTTGGCTTCGTCTTTAATGAGGCTGGCCAGGCGCAGGTCCTGTTGGGTGACCCCTGCCGGGGCCTCCAGGAGAAGCAAGGCCACGTCGCAGCGCTCCAGGGCCTTCAGGGCCTTGAGGACCATGTACTTCTCCAGTCCCGGCAGCACCCGGCTGGGACGCCTGACGCCGGCGGTGTCGATGAGGAGATAGTCCCGGCCTTCCCAGGTGAGGGGGGTATCCACGGCATCCCGGGTGGTGCCGGGTCGATCGCTGACAATCAGGCGCTCTTCTCCCAGGACCCGATTGATGAAAGAAGATTTGCCCACGTTCGGCCGCCCCAGCACCGCCACCCGGAGGGCAGGAGAGGGTAGGGGGACTTCCTGGGGGGGCGGCAGGGATTTGACCAAATCCTCCAGCAAGTGGACCAGGCCCAGTTTATGGGTGGCGGACACCGGATATAGGGGGCTCAGGCCGAAGCGATAGAAATCCGCCAGATTCTCTTCCCGCCCGGGATGGTCGATTTTGTTGACCACCAGGAGCAGGGGCTTGCCGGTGGTGCGGAGATACTCCACCACTTCATCATCCCCCGGTTGGGGGCCGGCCCGGCCGTCCATGACCAACAGCAGGAGGTCGGCTTCGGCTACCGCGGCTTCAGCCTGGCGTCGCACCAACTGGCCCAGCTCGTCCTCCCCCCCGGTTAAGCCGCCGGTGTCCACCAGAAGGAAGGTATGGTCTTCCCAGGTCACCCGGGCCAGGAGGCGATCCCGGGTCACCCCGGGGACATCGTCCACCAGGGCCTGGGAGGAGCGGGTCAGGCTGTTAAACAGGGTGGATTTGCCCACATTGGCCCGGCCAATGATAGCGACCAGGGGTGGCGTGGCCTGGGCCAAAGTGGACATGGAGACTCAGGAGGGAGGAGCACCCTTTCGGGCCAGTTTTTTCGGGGGCCAGTGGCGCAGCAGCTCCACCGCCTGCTGCAAGACGGGATCCTGGGACAGATCCGCGGCGCTGAGAGGCTGGTCCCAGGGCTTGTCGGTAATGCCTTCCTTGCGCATATGGCGGGTCAGGGCCTCTTCCCGCAATTTTTCCACGGTCTTGTTCTCCGGGACCGCGGGTTCTTTCAGCTCAATATCCGGAAGAATACCCTTGTCCTGGATCGTCTGCCCGCTGGGGGTGTAATAGAGGGCGGTGGTCAGGCGCAAAGCCGAGCCGTCTTCCAGGGGAATGATGGTCTGCACGGAACCTTTGCCGAAGCTCTTGCTCCCGGCGACCAGAGCCCTTTTCTGATCCTTCAAGGCCCCGGCGACGATCTCCGAGGCAGAGGCGCTGCCTTCGTTAATTAGCACGATCAAGGGGAAGGAAGGGCGCTCCCCCTCCTGGCCCTGGCGGGCGTAAAAGCGCATACTTTGCTGGGGGTTACGCCCCTGGGTATAAACAATCAGGCCGGAGCCGAGAAATTCGTCCGCCACCTGGACGGCCTGCTCCAGCAACCCCCCCGGATCGTTACGCAAATCCAGGATAAGTCCCTTGAAGGGCACCAACCGCTTCCGCATTTTCTTGAGATAGAGCTTGAGATCATGGTCGGTGCGATCCTGGAAGTTGGCCAGCCGGATATAGCCGATGCCGTCCTCCAGGATGCGGGCCTTGACACTGCGGATGGGAATAATCTCCCGGACGATGGAAAAATCTTTGGGTTGCGTGAACCCCTGGCGGTTGATGGTGAGGGTCACCTTGGAGCCTTTAGGCCCCCGGATCATCTTGACCGCTTCGGTTAAGGGCAGATTTTTCGTGGGGGTGCCGTTAATCTTGAGAATCTGGTCACCGGCCTTAAGCCCGGCCCGGTAGGCCGGGGTGCCTTCGATGGGGGAAACCACCGTCAAGACTCGGTCCTTCAAGGTTATTTCAATGCCGATGCCGCTGAATCTGCCTTTGGTTTCAATCTGCAATTCCTTGAATTCGTCCGGGGTCATGAAAGAGGAATGGGGGTCCAGAGTGCTCACCACCCCCTGGATGGCGCCATAGACCAGGTCTTTGGTGGGTTTGACTTCCACATAATTTTGCCCCACCAGGTCCAGGGCCTGCGCGAAAGTTTGCAGATTGGCGTCATTGGCCGGGGCCGGCGGGGGCACCGGAGATACTTTGGAGACCGCCTGGCCCGGAGCGGGCGGCGGCGCGGAGTCGGCGCGGAAACCGGTCATAACCAGAGCCAGACCCGAAAGCAAGAGCAGGGCCAAAAACAATGGGGCCCAAAACCAAAACCGGATACGGTCCAACATTTTCCAGTCCATCTACTTTTTAGTAGTCTTTAAGAATTGATTATATCCTTAAAACTAAGATTATCCATGCCTTAACGGCCAGATTCTTCCTAGCCGCGGAAAATCGTCCTCAAGAGGCCGGCTTTTTTTTAGCCGTCAGGGCCGGTTTTCCGGCCTTTAGCAACTCTACGGCCTGTAAGACCCAGGGGTCCCGGTCCGGCGGCAAAATCAGGGAAGAGGGCCCGGGCTCCTTCCCTTCCTCCGGTTTCTTCCCGGCGACATCCGGCTCCAGGCCTTTGCCGGTGATCTTTTGGCCCCCGGGGGTATAGCAATGGGCCACCGTCATCACCAAAGCGGAACCGTCTTTTAAGGGCAAAACATTGGTGATGCCGCAGAGTCCGAAGCTCTTGGCCCCCAAGAGCCGCCCCTGGGAATGATAGCGCAAAGCCGCGGCCAGGATCTCGGCGGCCCGGGCCGTGCCCTGGTCGATTAGCACCACCAGGGGCAGGGGCGGCTTCAGGGCCAGTTCCCGATCCTTACCCCGGTAAGCCCGCTCGTCGTCGCCATGGCGTCCCCGGGTATAAACGATCTCTTTATCGCCTAATAAGACCGAGGCGGTGCGCACCGCCTGTTCCATGGTCCCCCGGGCATTATTGCGCAAGTCGAGAATCAGCCCCCGGAGCGGCGGCTGGTGATGTGCCAGCTTCTTGATGGCTCCGGCCAACTGTTTCGGGGTTTCGTCAGAAAAGAACGGCAGCCTGAGATAGCCGTAAGAATCCTTAATGATTTGGCTGGTAATGCGCCCGTGTCCCACCGGCTCCAGGGTCAGGTTCAGGTCCAGAGGTTTGACCAGGCCGTTGCGCAATACCTGGAGTTTCAGGACGGTTCCCGGCTTCCCCTGGAAACGCCGGACACCTTCCTGGGTGGTAAGGTTGCGCAGGGAGTGCCCGTCGATTTTAAGGATATGGTCCCCGGGTCGGATGCCGGCCCGGAAAGCGGGTCCTTCATCCAAAACGGACACCACCGTCAAGAGGTGGTCCTTGAAGACCAATTCCATCCCGGCTTCAGCCAGGGGGCCTTTCTGTCCGGCCTGAACATCCTGGTACTCTTTGGCCGTCAGGAAGGAGGAGTCAGGGTCCAGGGAGTTCATCATGCCCCGGAGGGCCCCGTGCATCATCTCCCCTTCCCCCTTCTGATAGACGTATTTCTGGTTGATTTCGTGGAGGGCCTCGGTAATCAAGCGCAACGATTCATAACTCTGGGGTGGGGCCGCAGCCGCCGGCAATATCCCCGCGGCCAGGAGGGCCAGGGCCAGAATTACCCCGAAGGCCGGTCCGGTTAAGGAGAACCGGCGGTTTTTTGAGGATTTGGGCATAAAGAGATTTTGCACTGGCATGACTCTAACTTATCGGCTGGTGTAGTCAAGATTTACCCTTGTGGGCGATGGCCGCCAGGGCGGCCTCTTTTATATCATCGGGCATCAGTCCGAAATGCTTCAGCAGGAAGTCCGATTTCCCGGAGGTACCGAAGATGTCCTTAAGGCCGACGCGTTTTAAGGGCGCCGGGTAAAACTCGGTGAGCACCTCACTGACGGCGCTCCCCAGGCCGCCGGTGACCAGGTGCTCTTCAGCAGAGACCAAGGCCCCGGTCTCCCGGGCGGAATCCACTACCAGTTCCCAGTCCAAGGGCTTGAGACAGGAAAGATTCAGCACTCGGGCGGAGACCCCCTCTGCTTCCAGGAGGCGGGCCGCCTCCAGGCAATGGTGCACCATCAGGCCGATCCCCACCAGGGTGACGTCCTCACCCTCCCGGAGGATTTCCCCCCGTCCCATCTCAAAGCGATGGTTATCTTCATGAATAATGGGGAAGGCAATGCGGGAGGTGCGGATATAGACCGGTCCCTGGTAGCTCAAGGCCCACCTGACCATGGCCCGGGTTTCGGGCCCGTCGGCGGGCACCAACACCACCAGGTTGGGCAGGATGCGCATCAGGGCCAGGTCTTCGACAGCCTGGTGGGAGCCGCCGTCTTCCCCCACGGTCACCCCCCCGTGACTGGCGACAATCTTGACGTTGAGGTTGCCGTAGCAGATGGTCTGGCGAATCTGTTCCCAGGCCCGGCCGGTGGCAAAGATGGCAAAGGTGCTGGCAAAGGGAATCTTTCCCCCCAGGGCCAGACCCGCGGCGGTGCCCATCAAATCCTGTTCGGCCACCCCCATATTGAAAAAGCGGTCCTGAAAGGCCTGGGCAAAGAGATGAGTCTGGGTGGACCCGGACAGGTCGGCGTCCAACACGACGATGTCCGGATTCTCCTGTCCCAATGCCGCCAGGACCTTGCCGTACTCAACTCTGGTGCTCTGTTTGGCTGGTAGTTTCATGGTCAGGCTGAAGGTGGGCCTCAGGGGAAAAATCAGGCGGCCTGCAGTTCTTTTAGGGCCTGCTGGTATTCCTCTGCCGTGGGGGCCACCCCGTGGTATTTTGCCTGGTCTTCGAAGATGGAGACCCCTTTACCTTTAATAGTATGCGCGACGATGGCCTTGGGCCGGCCTTTAATGAGATCGCCAGCCGCCAAGGCGCCCATAAGCTCCGGAAAACTATGGCCATTGACCTGGACGGTATGCCACCCGAAGGCTTCCCACTTTTGGGCCAGGGGTTCCACGCTCATGACCTCCCGGGTGCGCCCGTCGATCTGGAGGCGGTTGCGGTCCACGATGGCGGTGAGATGGTCCAGGCCATAGTGTGCCCCGGTCATGGCCGCTTCCCAGATCTGCCCCTCCTGAATCTCGCCGTCTCCCAAAAGGACATAGACCCGGCGTTGGCTCTGATTCAGGCGCAGGGCCAAGGCCAGGCCGTTGGCCACCGAGAGTCCCTGCCCCAAAGAACCGGTGGAAACCTCCACCCCGTGGGTGGCAGACGCGTCCGGGTGTCCCTGGAGGATGCTGCCGAACTTTCGCAAAGTAAAAAGTTCTTCCCGGGGGAAGTAGCCCAGGCGGGCTAAAATGGCATAATAGGCCGGGGCGGCGTGGCCTTTGGAGAGTACAAAGAGGTCCCGCTCCGGCCAGTGGGGATCGCCTGCCTGCAGGCGCATCTTCCCAAAAAAAAGGGCCACCAGGATATCGGCAGCCGATAGGGAGCCCCCCAAATGACCGGACCCGGCCCGATAGAGCATTTCCACAATATCCAGGCGCACCTGCCGGGCTAGCTCCCGGAGTTGGGCTTCATCGGTGACGCGGTCCATGATATTTTGCTTGAATCTTTCCTCAGCCCTAGGCATCATTGCTTAATCTTTTGGTATCATAACCACGACCATCCTGCAAGGTGTTCAGGATTCCCAGGCAAAATTTCTTGAAAAATCTTGACATACTGCGGCCCCGGCTCTAAGAGAAAAAAGGTTTTCTGCCCCAAGGGGCTGCAGGCGGTATATAATGTTTGGGAAAGTGGAGGTGGGAGGAGGACCGGGGGAGAAAATAAGGGCGAAAAGGGGAAAAGGGAAAAAGGCGAAAAGGAAAAGAAGAAATAACTTATGAACCTAAAATCCTTATTCGCCATTTCCCCTTTCCCCCTTCAATGCCCTTAGCCCCCCCTCAAACGCTGATGGTAATACTCTCATAATCGAAGCCGACCGGGAGTCGGGTCGGCAAGCAGGGAGAAGAGAATGGCTCTGACCATAGAAGAGGTGCTTCATGTGGCGAAGTTGGCCCGGCTGAGCCTGAAGCCCGAGGAAGTGGACCTGTTCACCCGGCAGCTCAACGACATTCTGAAGTACATGGAAAAGTTACAGGCCGCCGACACCGAAGGGGTGCCGCCTCTGGCCCATGTAGTGCCCCTGGCGGACGTCTTCCGGGAAGACGTGGTTCAGGCCGGCCTGGACCGGGAACTGAGCTTGAAGAACGCCCCGGCCCGGGAAGAGGGCAATTTTGTCGTGCCCCGGATCATCTGACTGGGTGGACCGATGAGCGAAGCTTTCTGCCGCCTGAGCATCAGCCAACTGGCCCCTTTGTTGTCCTCCGGCCAGGTGTCCCCGGTGGAAGTCACCGAAGAGCTTTTAAGCCGCATCGCCGCCCGGGACAATGAGCTCAATGCCTATATCACCGTGGCGGCTAAAGAGGCCTTGGCCCAGGCCCGGGAGGCGGAGACCCGCCTGCGCCGGGGGGAAGCCGGGCCCCTCACCGGCATCCCCCTGGCCCTGAAGGACGTGCTGGTCACCCAGGGTTTGCGCACCACCTGCGCTTCCCGCATTCTGGAGAATTTTCTCCCGCCCTATGACGCCACGGTCTGCGCCCGCCTGCGGCAGGCCGGGGCGATCTTTCTGGGCAAGGCCAACATGGATGAGTTCGCCATGGGCTCTTCCACCGAGAACTCGGCCTTTGGCCCCACCCGCAACCCCTGGCAGCGGGATTATATCCCCGGCGGGTCCAGCGGCGGGTCCGCGGCCGCGGTGGCCGCGGACCTGTGCATCGCCTCCTTGGGATCGGACACCGGGGGATCCATCCGGCAGCCGGCCTCCCACTGCGGGGTGGTGGGTCTGAAGCCTACTTACGGGCGGGTCTCCCGCTATGGCCTGGTGGCCTTCGCCTCCTCCCTGGACCAGATCGGTCCCATAACCAAGGAGGTGCAGGACGCGGCGCTGCTCCTCCAGGCCATTGCCGGCCATGACCCCCGGGACTCCACGTCGGTGCCCGGGCCGGTGCCCGAATATCCGGCGGCCCTGGGCCAGGAGATTCGGGGCCTGAAAATAGGAGTGCCCCGGGAATATTTGGGGCCGGGCCTGGATCCGGAAGTGGAGGCCGCGGTGCAGGAAGCTTTAAAGACCCTGGCCGGTTTGGGCGCGGAGTTGCTGGAAGTGAGTCTGCCGCATACCGAGTATGCCGTGGCCGCTTATTATGTAGTGGCCATGGCCGAAGCCTCTTCCAACCTGGCCCGTTATGACGGGGTGAAATATGGCTTTCGGGCCGAAGGGGACAATCTCCTGGAGATGTACGCCAATACCCGCACCCGGGGATTCGGGGCGGAGGTGCGCCGCCGCATTATGCTGGGCACCTATGCCCTGTCCGCCGGCTATTATGAAGCCTATTATCAAAAGGCTTCCCAGGTGCGCACCTTGATCCGGCGGGACTTTGACGCGGCTTTTGAACAGTGCGCCGTCCTGGCCACTCCCGTGGCTCCCACCCCGGCGTTTCCCTTGGGAGAGAAGGTGGCCGATCCCCTGACCATGTATCTGTCGGATATATTCACCATTTCGGCCAACCTCACCGGCATTCCCGGGATCTCTCTGCCCTGCGGATTCAGCGCTCAGGGACTGCCCATCGGCTTGCAGCTCCTGGGACCGGCCCTGGGAGAGGCCACCTTGCTTCAGGTGGCCTATGCCTTTGAGAAGTCTAAGGACATTTACCGCCGCAAACCGCCTTTTTAAAATCACCTCCAGGCAAGGCTCACCGGTGGGAAGATCGGCCGTAAGGGGGGAACAGGCGGATAGCACTGGTTGGCTTCGGACAAACTTAGGGAGAATTATAAAAAGGTTTTAAAATAATTTTCATGAAAAAATATTCAGTCAATCTTCTTCTGGTTCTCCTGGCGTTGGTTTTACTCTTTCTGACCGGGGAGTTCCTGTTAAGAGGTTATCACTTGATTAAATATAATAGACCCCTCCTGTTTGCCGTGAAAGGGAACCGGCAACCTATTTATCTGGAAGAAAAGCTGGGATGGCGGGCCACCGAGAATTATTCTTTTCAGGGAGTTAAGAAAGATGCCGGGGGCAAAGAATATTATGTGGATAATACCACCAACCAAGACGGCTTTAAAGTATTTGGAGACAATCCCTCGGGAAGGAGAAGAATATTATTTATTGGCGATTCTTATACCCAGGCAATTGATATCTCCAACAACAAGACCTATTATGGGCTTATCGCACAAAGACTTAAGGATGTAACCGTCTTTGCCTATGGCGTCGGCAGCTATGGCACTCTGCAAGAATACCTGATAATTGACGAGTTTATTGATCGCATTAAACCCGATATTTTACTCTTACAATTTTGTTGTAATGATTTTATCAATAATGATTATGACCTGGACAAGGCAAGTTATTTGAATAATTGCGGGACGATGCGTCCCTACCTGGATTCACAAGGGAATATATTTTATAAAAACCCTAAACATCTTTATATAATTCCCGACATTTTATTTAATTATTCCCGGTTAATCTTTTATATCAGTAACACCGCCAACAGATTGTTATCATTGATTAATCAAAATAAAAGCATAGAACTGGTGATTCATCGCGAAGGGCCTACGCATGCCGGTTTCACCCGCTCTTTAGAGACCACCAAAAGAATCTTAGGGATGATTCAAACCCGGGCCGCCGGCGTGGACTTCTACACCTTCAGTGTGGATATTATGCAGCCTTTCTATGATGAATATAAAAAATTATGCGCCTCCGAGGGTTATAAGTTTATAGACGGCATACCGCATGCCCTGCAAGAATACGAAGGCAAGGGTTTGGTCGCCAGGGTGGCGGATAAAAGCCATTTAAACGAACTGGGGCACCGGATCGTCGCCGACAAAATCCTGGACTATTTCCAGGCCCAGGGAGTCTTAAAAGCTTCCCGGCCCTCGGTCGCCTCGGGAGAACCAACCAATTAACCACTGGTAATAATTTATATTTCCGGACATTTCCATGATCCACCTGAAATAATTGTGACCAGCGGGAAACCATGACGAGCTACCTGATAAGTTTATTGGTGTTGATCCTTACTTTGGCGCCGGTGGCCGACAGCGGCGCCGAGGAGGCCCCGGCGCGCCTCACCGAGAAAGACGCCATTCACCTGGCCTTGAGACAGCATCCCGCGGTCAAGGAATACAAGGAAAGGATGGCGTCCGCCCAGGAGCAGATCGGCGTCTCCCGGGCGGCCTACCTGCCCCAGTTGAGCTTTACCAGCAATCTTTACTACGGGAACTCCTTTCCCGCCACTTCCGGGGCCGGGACCGTCGGCGGCCCCCCGGGCCTGGGCGGCGGTGGCTTAAAGACCACGGACTATTATATCAACCGGTTCTCAGCTAGCCAGTTGATCTATGATTTCGGCAAGACCCCGGGCCTCATTGCCCAGTCCCGCTCCACCTTTAACCAGTCCCGGGAGGATTACGCCGCCACCCGCCAACGGGTGGTGCTGGATGCCCGCACCGCCTATTTCGGCTACTTGGCGGCCCAGCGGGCCGTCAAGGTGACGGAGGAGACGGTGCGCCAGAACCAGGAACTGGTGCGCCAGGCTGAAGGTTTCTATCAGGTGGGCTTAAAGGCCAAAATCGACGTCACCAAGGCCGAGGCCAACCTTTATGATGCCGAATCCAACCTGATCAAAGTCAAAAACGCGGTGGAACTGGCCCGGGTCAGCCTGATGAACGCCCTGGGCCTAAAAACCTGGACCTTTAAAGAGGTGGAGGATGTCCTGGAGGTCGCCCCCAAGCCCTACTCCCTGGAGGACCTGAAGTCCCAGGCGTTAAGACAGCGGCCCGAGATCTTAAAGAACCGCTTCCAACAGGAGTACAGCCAGGCGGCCCTCAGGGTCGCCCGGGCCGGCTGGCTTCCCACCGTGAGCTCTCTGGCCGCCTACGGCTGGTCGGGCCCGGAGCATCCTTTCTCCACCACTACGTGGGAGTCCCGCTCCTGGTGGGTGGGAGGGGGGTTGACCTTTCCGTTCTTTGACGGCTTGCTCTCTTACCATAACATGCGCTCGGCCAGCGCCAATATCCGGGCCGCGGAGGCCAACGCCGAGGTCTTGAGCCAGGACGTCTCCAAGGAAGTGGACCAGAGCTTCCTGGACCTCAAGACCTCCTGGGAACTGATCCGGGCCACGAAAAAAGCCCTGGAGGCGGCCCGGGAGAACTTCCGCCTGGCCCAAGGACGCTACCGGGTGGGCGTGGGCTCCATCATCGAAGTCACCGACGCCCAGGTGCAATACTTTCAATCGGACCTGAGACACGTCCAGGCCCTCTATGACTACCGGGTGAACGAAGCCAAACTGGAAAAGGCCGTCGGCAAGGCGTTTTAGGAGAGATATTTGGGGGAGAGGGCTAAGGGGCGCAGCCCCTTACCCCCTCCCCCAAGCCCCCTCCCCCAATCCCTTATGGGGTGTTCTAAAGCCGTAGAAGGCGGGCCAATAGCCCGCCTTCTACGGCCCCATAAGCGGGTTGGGAGGGGGGTGTGGGGGGGGGGGCCGGAGGCCCAGGGGAACGCCAGGTGTGACGGGGCCGGGGCCACCCC
>JBFLZI010000096.1:0-11371 GCA_040756315.1 Thermodesulfobacteriota bacterium
CAAACCCCATCCGCGGGTTGAGAGGGGGGTGTGGAGGGAGGGCAGGGAGCTCAACTCCCTGGCCCTCCCCCCACAACTCACTTCAACTCCTCCCCCAAAACCTCTGCTACTGCCTCCACGTCCTTATCGCCCCGGCCGGAGAGATTGACCACGATAATATCCTCCTCGGAATATTGGGGGGCGATCTCCTTCAGATAGGCAATGGCGTGGCTGCTCTCCAGCGCCGGCAGGATGCCCTCGGTGCGGGCCAGCAGTTTAAATCCCTCCAGGGCTTCGCTGTCGGTCACGGCCACATATTCGGCCCGCCCTTCGTCTTTGAAGAGAGAATGTTCCGGCCCCACCCCGGGGTAATCCAGTCCCGGGGCCAGGGAATGGGCCTCCCGGATATTGCCCCAGGCATCCTGGAGGAGATAGCTCATGGAGCCGTGCAGCACCCCCAGGCTGCCGGCCACCAGGGTGGCGGAATGATGCCCGGTGTTCAGGCCGTGGCCCGCGGCTTCCACGCCGATGAACCGCACCGGCTCATGGTAGAAAGGATAAAAGATGCCCATGGCGTTGCTGCCGCCCCCCACGCAGGCCACCAGGCAGTTGGGCAGGCGGCCGGTGCGCCGCCGCAATTGAGCCCGGGTCTCCCGGCCGATGACCGCCTGAAAGTCCCGGACCAGCATGGGATAGGGGTGGGGCCCGGCCACCGAGCCGATGACATAATGGGTATGGCGCACGTTGGTGACCCAATCCCGGATGGCCTCATTCATGGCGTCTTTCAAGGTGCAACTGCCGGAGGCCACCGGGATCACCCGGGAACCCAACAGACGCATGCGCATGACATTAAGGCGCTGGCGGCGGATATCCTCGGTGCCCATGTAGATGTCGCACTCCATTCCCAACAGGGCCGCCACCGTGGCCGTGGCCACGCCGTGCTGCCCGGCGCCGGTCTCGGCAATGAGGCGGCGCTTGCCCATGCGCCGGGCCAAAAGCCCCTGGCCCATGGTATTGTTGATCTTGTGGGCCCCGGTATGGGCCAGGTCCTCCCGCTTGAGATAGATCTTAGGCCCCCCCAGGGCCTCCGTCAGGTGCCGGGCCAGATATAAAGGTGTGGGCCGTCCCACGTACTCCTTCAGATACCAGGCCAACTCCCGGCGGAACTCCGGGTCCCGACTGATGCGCCGATAAGCCGCCTCCAACTCCAATAAAGCCGGCATCAGGGTCTCCGGCACAAACCGACCCCCATACCGCCCGAAATGTCCACGCCGATCCGGTTGCAAGATAGCCTCCTTTGGTTATTAACCAGTAATCAGTGATCAGTAATGATTGCTCAGGCGATAATCTTCAGTCATCATCTATTAGAAAAGCAGTCGTTTCTTCTTCAGCAATTAAAATATCCTGTCGGCAGAATAAATGGGATTTTGCCATCATGGCATTGAGCATTCTGCCGATTTCTTTCAGGTGTGCCTCCAAGATTTCTGTCTCCTCTTTCGGGATATATCCGTAAGAGGTGGCCATATCGAGCCAATGCTGAGTCTCCATTTGTTCCGCATCAGCATCGGTCAGCTTGTTGACGAAATGTTTTTCATATCGGCGTTTTCCCCAGGCTTCGGCGATTTGCGCTCCTAGGGATCTGGAGGCCCTTCTTATCTGATCGGTAAGAGAATACACCTCTTCTTTAGGAAAACTTTTAATATGTCAAAAATTCTCCTGGCCACTTCCTGGGCTTTACGATAAACCAGCAAATATCTGAAACCCCGGGCGTGACGGATGTTCTTCATTATTTCCCCCTTATCGCCACCCATATCTGACTACCGACAATTAACCCTGACCACTTACCACTGAATACTGATTACTGATTACTGATCACCGGCTCCTCTAACTGCGGCAAAAAAAGCTTTCAACTTCTCCTGGTCTTTCTTGCCCGGCCTGGCCTCCACGCCGCTGGCCACGTCCACCGCCTGGGGCTGGGCCATCTTGATGGCCTGGGCCACGTTCTCCGGTGTAAGCCCTCCGGCTAAAATGATAGGCCCGTATGGTTGGGCGCGGCGGGCCAGGTGCCAGTCGAAGGTCTCCCCCGTTCCCCCCGACAGCCCGGGTTTGTAAGTATCCAACAAGAAAGCCTGGACCGAACCTTTATATTTGGCTAATTCCTCTAAAGACCGCTCATCCTGAACCCGAAAAGCCTTAATCACCCGCCGTCCCAGTTGGCGGCAATATTCCGGAAACTCGTTGCCGTGAAGTTGCAGCCAATCCAGCCCCGCCTGGGAGGCGATCTCCCGGACGGTGGACGCGTCTTCGTCCACGAACACCCCCACACTCAGCACCAAGGGGGGTAATTGTCGGATAATCTCTCTTGCCGCTTCCGGCGTTACGCTCCGGGGACTCTTGGCATAAAAGTTAAAGCCCAGGGCCGGCGCGCCCAGATGCGCCGCCGCTAAGGCGTCCTCTAAGTTCGTGATCCCACAGATTTTAATGCGCACCATGCTTTAAAACCGGCGGCCCCGGGCCGATCTAAAAGGTCAACACCTTATCCGCTTCCGCTACCAGACCATGCAAGTCATCCATCCAACCGATGGGGCAAGTGCTTGATCCCGCCAGACCGTGGGATTTCATGCAGACCCCTCAGACGTAGAAGTCACCTTCGAACTGGTTAATTTCCTTCATGACGTCAAACTCCGGGGTGCCGCGGCTTTCGAAGAGCACCCCTCTCCCGAGCATGAAAACCCCCACTTCATCGCCCTTTTTGACCGCCACATTGGCCAGCCGCATGGCATTGTAGATAGTTTCCCCCTCATCCGTGGAAATAATGACCAAGAGTTTCATGTCAGGCTCCTTTCGAGTTAGGTAAACCGGCTTCCGGTCAGGCGATGTCAGGCTTGTAAGCCCCGATAAATTCCCACAGTTTGCGTCCTGGATCGGATTGGGTGACCAGGGTCTCGCCGATCAAGAAGGCGTGGATACCGCCTTGCTCCAGACGTTCCAGGTCGGCAGGGGTCTTCAGGCCCGACGCGGCCACCAGGGTCACGTCCGGGGGCGCCAGAGGGGCCAGATCCAGGGCGCGGTGCATATCTAACTCAAAGGTCTGGAGGTCCCGGTGGTTGATGCCGATGAGTTTGGCTCCCGCGGCCAGCGCAGTTTGCATTTCTTCCCGGGTGTGCACTTCCACTAAGGCCTCCATGCCCAGGGAGCGGGTAAGCAACAATAACGCCAGAAGCTGCCCCAGGTTTAAAAGTCTCGCCAGCAACAGCAGGGCATCCGCGCCCAACGCCGCGGTTTCATACACCTGAATCGGCTCCAGGATAAAATCTTTCCGCAGGATGGGGAGGGAGATCTCCGGGCGCATGCGGCGAATAAAATCCGGGTCCCCTTTAAAAAAGGCCCGTTCCGTCAACACCGAAATGGCCACGGCGCCGTTGCCCTGATAGATTTTGGCCAACTCCACCGGGTCCCACCCCATGGCGAATTCGCCCTTGGAAGGGGAAGCCCGCTTCACTTCGGCAATAATGGCCCGCCCGGCTCTTCTAGCCAGGGCCGCTTTGAGACTCAAGGGCGCCGGCCGGACTGCAATGGCCGCTTTAAACTCCTCCGCCACCCCGGATTCAAACAGCCTCCGGGACTCTTCCAATTTATGGGCTACTATTTTGGCTAAAAAGTCCATGTTATTTAAAAGTTATCAGTTATCAGTGTTTAAAAGATCGACTTAAACCGGGCCCTGATTACTGATCACTGATTACTGATCACTGAAACTCTTGCTCTTGTCGATCAAGGCTTCCAGTTTATACTGGGCCTGGCCGGAGCGGATAGTCTCCCGGGCCAGTTTGATGCCGCTGGGGAAATCGGGACTTAGGCCCGCGGCGATGAAGGCCGCGGCCGCGTTCAGGACCACCATGTCCTCTTTGGGGCCGCCTTCCCCGGCCAGCACTTCCCGGACAATGCGGGCGTTCTCAAAGACGCTCCCGCCCTTGATGTCCTCCAGTGTCGCCCGCTTTAAGCCGAATTCCTCCGGGGTGATGTTATAGGTGCGCACCTGGCCGTCTTGGAGCTGGCTCACCCGGGTAGGCCCGGTGATGCTGATCTCATCGTAGGAGCCTTCCCCGTAAACCACAAACGCGCTCCGGCCTCCCAGGTTATGGAGGGCGTGGGCCAAAGGCTGGGTGAGGCTGGGATCATAAACCCCCAGGACCTGGATGTTGGCGCCGGCCGGGTTGGTCAGGGGCCCCAGGATGTTGAAGATGGTGCGGATGCCGATCTCCCGGCGGGGGCCGATGGCGTAGCGCATGGCCCCGTGGAGTTGGGGCGCGAAGAGAAAACCGATGCCCACCTCCCGGATGCAGTCCGCCACCTGCTCCGGGGTCAGGGCCAGGTTGATGCCCAGGGCCTCAATGACGTCCGCGGAGCCGCAGCGGGAAGAGACGGCCCGGTTGCCGTGTTTGGCTACCTTGAGCCCGGCGCCGGCCACCACAAACGCGGTGACGGTGGAGACGTTGAAGGTCTGGGTTTCGTCCCCGCCGGTGCCGCAGGTGTCCACGATGGTCTCCCGGTCCACGTTGATCTCGTCCCGGTCCAGGTCCACCAGATGGTCGCCGATGGGGATGCGGGTAGCCTTGGCCCGCATTACCTTGGCCGCCGCGGTGATTTCGGGGACGGTCTCCCCCTTCATGCGCAGCGCGGTGATAAAGGCCCCGATCTGGGCGTCGGTGGCCGCGCCCTCCATGATAATCTCCATGGCCCGGACCATTTCCGCCTCGGTCAAATCCTGCCGGGTGACTACTTTGTAAATGGCTTCTTTAAGCATCTTTGGACCCCACTTACTATTTTATGTTGGTATAAATGGCTGCCAAGGCAATGGGAATTAGCACCCAGCCACAGAGCATTTCCACCTGCCAGTAAATCCAGGTCAGGAAATTAATTTCCTTGGCTTCCCACAGGTCCGCCAGACCCAAATCCACAGCCGGTAAGAATCGGTCTAAACTCAAAAAGAAACGCACCACCCAAGGATGCCGTGGACCCCATTGCGCCAGCCAGTTCTTCTTATCCAGGTAATCGGGATTGAAGATAAAGGCTCCCAAGAGCACGACCAGCAAACTTGCCAAAAAAGTTCTCTCCGGCTTACGTCCATATCCGGCCAGCCCATCCCAAAAGATCAGGGTAGCCCAGTTTGTGGGGGACAGCCAACCCCACCATTTTTTAGGCCACCATTCCCGTCTCTTCCCTTGAATAAAAACTTCTTCCGCGGTGTCTTCTTTGCCGCCGCGTTTGTAGAAGGCTTCCAACTGAGCATAGTTTTGGCTATTGGGAGAGCTATTATTCACCAGCTTCAAGGGGGTATGATAGGTCCGATACGCCGCCGGCTGCTTGGATTTTGGCGCCGCCGTGACAATGATTTCACCATAGGTCAGCCCATCCAACTGGACCCGCAGCTCACCGCCCAGGGGCCAGCGAACTCCACCCAGGCTAAGATCACGAATAACGGCCTTTTTTAAGTTCACTTCTTCTTTGAATTCCGCATCCCAGAAATGGGCTATAGGTACCTTTATAGCCTCAAATTGGGCAAGTTGGTGGAATTTCGTTTTCTTAGCGCTAAGATACTGACCGATGTCCGCCGCGACGAAATCCAACAGTCCGTGGAACTCGGCGTTATCAAAACCGGCGATAGTTCCCACTTTGATGCTGTTGAAAATGGCCGGTTTCTTGCTTTTAAATTTAGCGTTGGTACCGATGAATTGCCAGCCGATCTGGGCGGCGCGAAAGTTCACCGGCCCTTCAAATTCTGCATCTTTGAAGGAAGCCACCGTGCCCACCTTCATCCCGCTAAAATTTATTTCCTCTTTTTCCTTTTCTCCCTTGAACTGGAATTTGGTTCCCTCGGCCACCAAGGCGCCCCCAATGTCTGCTAAGTTAAAAGATGTCATTCCCTTGAAAAGAGCATCCTCCTCCTTGACTGATCTGATGAATAGATTCTGGCCAACTTTCACACAAAAAAAATTAGCAAATTTTTCAAACCGGCATCTATCCAGTAAAAGGTGTTTCTCTATATTGGCCGAGTCAAAAACAGCCTCACCTTTGAAATGAGAACCGTCTAACTCGAGGCTCTTCTTAAAATGGCTATTAGCGAGCTTGAGATCATCTAAAAACCCACAATCAGCCAGTCGGACACGATGCGGGATCTCGGCGTGTTCCAGGTCAAGAGAGCCGATTATCACCGCCTTTCTTATCTGGATGCCGTGAAAATGAAGCTTAACACCCGGCAAATTATCAGTTAACAGCTTTTGCAGAAATGTGGCGCGAATCCGGCGAGGCTTCTCATCTTTCCCAAACTTCTTTTCCAAGTCCGCCACTTCTCCCCGGCCCACCATCTCCTTGATCCAAGTCTCCGCCGCTGGGTTGAATTGACCTGCCTCCGGGGCTCTCACCGGGACACCTTCCGTCTGGGCCCAAGCACTGCCACCTCCCAGCCATACCAGCAACAGAAGAAGTAACCTGGTGAGCTTCATAAGTTTTTTCCCTTTTCTGGGCGGAAGCCGATGCGGGGGCGTTTCGGCTCCGGCGGCGTAATCAGTTGCCGGATGGCCTCGAAGATGACGCTGAATTGGGCGTCGTATTTCTCTTCCAATTCCGCCAGCTTTTTCGCCAATTTGGCATGGGAAGCCAGCATCTGCCGCATGCGGACAAAGGCCCGCATGATTTCGATGTTGACCCGGACGGCCCGGGGAGAGTTCAACACGCTGGAGAGCATGGCCACCCCCTGCTCGGTAAAGGCATAAGGGTAATAGCGCCGCCCGCCCCAGCCTCTTGAGGTCACAGTCGGTGATCTCAAAAGGGTGAACTCTGCTTTCATCTTAATAAATTAGGACCATCTTCAGCTATCAACTAGTTTAGAAATTGGCTTACTTTGAAACAGATATTTACCCCCCTTTTTAAAGGGGAGCAGGGGGGATTTTAAATAACCTCCTGATAATCCCACTAAATCCCATTAGAAAAGGGGGACTTGGACCTCGTCTTAAATTTCCGGGAGACGCTTCTCCTTCAGCCAGTCCTGAGCCGCGGCGATGCCCGCGTCCAGGGCCTTTTTATTCAATGCTTCCGTGCCCTGGGGCACCCGGGCCAGGACCGCCTTCTCCAGGCTATCAATGGAGACCACGCCGGTGATGGCCACCAGCGCGGCCAGGGCGACGATGTTGGCGGTGGCCTCCCTGCCCACCTGCTCCCGGGCGATCCGGGTAAAGGGGATGGCGATGACCTCCAGGGTGGGGAGATCGTGGACCAGGGTGGCGTCCACCAGCAGGGTGCCCCCGGGTTTCAGGTCCTGGAAGTAGATTTCGCAGGCCTTCTGATTCAGACACAGGAGCACGTCCGGTTTGATGGCGAGAGGATAATCGATCTCCCCGTCGCTGATCACCACTTCCGCCTTGGAGGCCCCGCCCCGGGCCTCCGGGCCGTAGCTCTGGGTCTGGGCCACAAATTTACCCTCATAAATCCCGGCGGCTTCTGCCAGGATCACCCCGGCCAGGATCAAGCCCTGGCCCCCGGACCCGGACAGCCTGATTTCAAAACGTTCGGGCATAATTGACAGTTCAAGGTTCCAGGTTCAAAGTTCAAGGTTGAGACCTCTGCGAAAGTGCCCCATATTGTCATTCTGAGGGAGCGAAGCAACCGAAGAATCTCATAAATACGAGATCCTTCGCTCCGCTCAGGATGACAAGAAGGGCTTTCGCAGTCGTTCATGAGCCTTTGGCTCACCCGAAAATATGAAAAGCTAAGGAGGGCACGGCACGCCGTGCCTCTACAAATAATTCGCTCCGGTTGTAGGGGCACAGCGTGCTGTGCCCCAATATGATCGCCTTCTCAACTTTTAAGAACAGAGTTTTCAGGTTAGAAGTTAGCTCAAGGTCCTTAACTTTGAACTAAATTTACTGAGTTTCCCCCTTCCCTATCATGGCTGCCTCCGCGGCTTCCCGGATTTTCCGGTATTCCTGGGTATAGATGGGGAGGTCCCGGTCGGTGAGGACGCCGATGGTGAATTTGCCCGCCAGTTCCTCCGGGGTCATGGTCTTGGCTTTTTCCAGTCTCACGGCTGCTTCTTTTTGCCACTGCATCATTTCCACGGGGCCGCCCAGGACGTTTTTCCGGCCAAAGAGGGTATGGCAGTGGGTGATGACTTCCACCACGGCAAAGCCCCGCTTCAAAATGGCCGCCTCTATTAATTTATCCAGCAGGTTGGCGTGATAAGTGGTGCCCCGGCCCACCCAGGCGGCCCCCGCGGTCACCGCCAGTTCGGCGATGGCAAAGGGGTGTTCAATGTGTCCGTATGGCGCGGTGGCGGCCAAGGCCCCATAGGGTGTGGTGGGGGAATACTGGCCCCCAGTCATGCCGTAGGTGCTGTTATTAATAATAATGGCCGTGAGGTTGAGGTTGCGCCGGGCCGCGTGGATGAAGTGATTGCCGCCGATGGCGGTGGCGTCGCCGTCTCCCATGACCACGATGACCTGGAGCTTGGGGTTGGCCAGCTTCACCCCGGTGGCGAAGGTCAAGGCCCGGCCGTGGGTGGTGTGCAGGGTGTTGAAGTCCACGTACACGGACATGCGCCCGGAGCAGCCGATGCCGGAGACCAGGACGATTTCGTCCTTGGTGAAGCCGGTGCGGTCAATGGCCCGGATCAGCGCGCCCAGGATGATGCCGTTGCCGCACCCCGGACACCAGACGTGGGGGAACTTTTTTTCGTGGCGCAGGTATTTATGGATGAGTTTGGTTACTTCGGCCATGGAAACTCCAAAGCTCTCAGCTGTCAGCTTTTTGTGTAGGGCGGGCATTGCCCGCCGATCAATAATTCCTTATCCTGCCAGAAAAAATTCATTAAAGGTGGCACCGGCTTTCCAGCCGGTGCATACACAGGCCGGAGGCCTGTGCCACTTATCTTCTTTTTTTTATCCTGGTTCCCAAGCTGTGCTTGTGAACCCTAGTGGAAGCCAAGTTGAACTTGGCGGTTAATTTCGTCCCCAAGCTCATCTTGGGAACGAGATAATTTTTCGGCGGGCAGTGCCCGCTACATGTCTGACCCCTGACACCTAACCCCTGACACCTGGCACCTCACAATTTCCCCAACCGCTCCACCAACTCCTCCGGCGTTATCAAGTAGCCGTCAACGCGGTTCAAGGTTACCACCCGGGTCAGGCCCTGGTTGATGCGTTTTACTTCCCTGGATATCTGTCCCAGATTCAACTCCGGCACCAGCACGGCCCGGACCAGTTTCAGGTGGGGTTCCAGGAGCCGCCGGGGAAAGGGCCACAGGGTGATGAGTTTGATCAGGCCGGCCTTGAGGCCCTGGGAGCGGGCATCATCCACGGCGCGTTTGGCGGAGCGGGCCACGGAGCCGTAGGCGATGATGAGAATTTCCGCGTCCTCGGCCAGGTATTCGTCCACCATCTGAATCTCAAAGAAATTCTGGTTGATTTTCCGGTAAAGCCGCTCCAGGAAAGGCACGATCTCATCGGGCCGCTCCGTGGGAAAGCCCCTGACGTCGTGAATCAGGCCGGTGACGTGGTAGCGGTAGCCGTCCCCGAAGATGCCCATGGGGGGCACCCCCTGGGGGGTGTCTTCGTAGGGGATGTACCATTCCGGGGGCATGGCGGGGCGGCGGCGCTCCACCACCTCCACCTCCGCCGCCGGGGGAAGAGTTATTTTTTCCCGGGTGTGGGCCACCACTTCATCGGAGAGGATAATCACCGGGGTGCGGTATTTCTCCGAGAGATTGAAAGCCTTCACGGTGAGGTCAAAGCACTCCCTGGTGGTGGAAACGGAAAGTACAATAATGGCATGATCCCCGTGGGTGCCCCAGCGGGCCTGCTGCACGTCCCCTTGAGCCACGTGGGTGGGGAGGCCGGTGGAAGGGCCGCCCCGCATGACATTGACAATGACGCAGGGGACTTCGGCCACGCAGGCGAAGCCCAGGTTCTCCTGCATCAGGGAAAAGCCGGGGCCGCTGGTGGCGGTCATGGCCTTGACCCCGGCCAGGGACGCGCCGATGACCGCGCCCAGGCCGGCGATTTCGTCCTCCATTTGGATGAAGGTGCCCCCCACCGCCGGCAACTGGTAAGACATGGCTTCGCTGATCTCCGTGGCCGGGGTGATGGGATAGCCGGCAAAAAAGCGGCAGCCCGCGGCCAGAGCGCCGGCCACCATGGCTTCGTTGCCCTGCAAAAGGAGGGTGCGCCCGTTTTTTCCAGAATCCGGCACCGGCAATTCTCCGTGGGGTTAAGTGAGGGGCAGTGATTAGTTATCAGTAATCAGTAATCAGTAGTCAGTGGTCAGTAATAAGAAATCCTGCATTCCTTCAGTTACTGACTCCTACCCCCTACCACCTTTTTCAAACCTAATCCGCTTCCTCTTTGGGGATGGTCTTCTCCCGCTCATGCACACTGATGGCGAAATCCGGGCAATGGAGTTCGCACCAGCCGCAGCCGGTGCAGCGCTCCGAATCTTCAATGACCGGCGCGCCCGCGTCGTTCAATTTAATGCACCCTTTGGGGCAAAACGCGGCGCAAAGACCGCATTCCTTGCACCAGGCCCGGTAAATATCAATGTCATATTTCTTGGGTTCGGCAGTCTCGGTCGCCGGGGATTGCTCTTCGGTCAACTAGGTCTCTTCCTTTCCCCCAAAAAAATTGACGGTTTTACGATTGATTTCCCGCCGCCCCCTAGCCTCTCTGGCGCTTCAGGAAATTTTTCAAAATATTGATGCCCTCGGCCGTCAAAATGGACTCCGGGTGAAATTGTACCCCAAAAACGGCGAACTCCAGATGGCGCAGGCCCATAATCTCCCCCACCGCGGTCTGGGCCGACACCGCCAGACAGTCCGGCAGGCTCTCCCGGGCCACAATCAGGGAATGGTAGCGGGTAGCTTCGAAAGGGGAGGGAATCCCCTGAAAGATGTCCCTGCCGTCATGATAGATGAGGGAAGTCTTGCCGTGCATCAGGCGGGGCGCCCGGACGATCTCCCCCCCGAACGCGGCGCCGATGGCCTGATGCCCCAAACAGACCCCCAAGATGGGCAATCTCCCGGCAAAATGCCGGATGGCGGCCACGGAAATACCGGCTTCATTAGGAGAACAGGGGCCGGGAGAGATGACCAGATGGGCGGGCTGCAAGCGCTCCAAACCTTCCAGGTCAATCTGGTCATTCCGGAAGACCTGGACCTCCGCGCCCAACTGCCCCAGATACTGCACCAGATTATATGTAAAGGAATCATAATTATCTATCATTACCAGCATCTTTTCTATCCTTTCAGTTTTTTGAGAGGAGGACCGGGGGAGCAGTGGCTCCCCCGCCCTCCCCTCAAACTCCCCTCCCAACCCCCTTTAAGGGGTTGGGGGAGGGGGCAGGGGTC
>JBFLZI010000097.1:0-11347 GCA_040756315.1 Thermodesulfobacteriota bacterium
GGAGGGGGTTTGGGGGAGGGGGAAAGGGTCTGTGACCCTTTGCCCCCTCCCCCAAATTCTCTTTCCATATCCCCTCAGATCTGCGCGGCGTGGAGGTGGGGGTCTTCGATGCGGTAAAAGACGGTGGGGGGGCTGACCACAGGCAGGGCGTCGATCTCCACCAGGGCGGCTCGGGCGTCGGCCTCCCGGGCTTCGTGGGTGATCATGACGATGGGCACCGCGCCCTTGACTTCCCGGCCCTTCTGGATGACCGCGGCGATGCTGATGCCGTATTTTCCCAGGATGCCGGAGACCTGGGACAGCACCCCGGGCCGGTCCTTGGCGGCAAAGCGGAAATAGTAATTGGTCACCACTTCCGCCAGGGGCTTGATGGGACGGCGGGTTTCCCAGGCCGCCTCACACCCCAAGGGGGGCACCCGCCTGGTGATGCCCAGGCCCAGGTTCCGGGCCAGGTCCAGGATGTCGCTCACCACGGCGCTGGCGGAAGGCATCATGCCGGCGCCCTGGCCGTAGAGCAGAATGGAGCCCAGGGCGTCGCCGGTGAGATAGACGGCGTTATAGGCGCCGCTGACATTGGCCAGCATATGGTCCCGGGGGATGAGGGTGGGGTGCACCCGGGCCTCCAGTTGCTGGCCGTCGTTCCGGGTGATGGCCAGGAGCTTGATGACATAGCCGAATTCCCGGGCGAATTGCAGGTCTAGAGGTTCCAGGTCGGCGATGCCCTCCACCGCGATGGCGTCGAAGTCCAGGCGGGAACCGTAAGCCAGGGCCATGAGGATGGCCAGCTTATGGGCTGCGTCCACCCCGGAGATATCCAGGGTGGGGTCGGCTTCGGCATAGCCCTGGGTCTGGGCTTCGGTAAGGGCCTGGGCAAAAGAAGTGTTGTGCTGGGACATCTGGGTGAGGATGTAGTTGGCGGTGCCGTTCAAGATGCCCAGGATTTCCTGGATGCGGTTGGCGGCCAGACCCTGGCGCAGGGCCAGGATGATGGGGATGCCGCCGCAGACCGAGGCCTCAAAGGCCACTTCCACCCCGGCCCGGGCTGCGGCCGCGAAGATTTCGTTGCCATGCAGGGCCAGCAAGGCCTTGTTGGCGGTGACCACCTGCTTGCCCCGGGCGATGGCTTCCAGCACCAGTTCCCGGGCGGCCTCGACGCCGCCGATGACTTCCACCACGATATCGATGTCGGGATCATCCAGGAGGTCCCGGTCCCGGGAGGTGAGAAGGCCGGGGTCCAGGCGCACCGGCCGGGGGCGGGCCAGATCAAGGTCGGCCACTTTTTTCAAGATCAGTGGCGCTCCCAGGCGCCGGGCCAGCAAATCCCGGCTCTCGGTGAGCAGGCGCACCACGCCGGTGCCTACGGTGCCAAACCCTAAGACTCCCACCTGGACCGGTTTCATGCGGGCTTCTCGCGGATGACTTTGCGGAGCCCCCGGATGGCCTGATTGGTGCGCTGCACGTTTTCCACCAGGGCGAAGCGCACGTATTCATCGCCGAACTCGCCAAAACCCAAACCCGGGGAGACGGCCACCTTGGCCTCCCGGATGAGCATGAGGGTGAATTCCACCGAACCCAGATGGCGGAATTTTTTGGGGATGCGGGCCCAGACGAACATGGTGCCCTTGGGAGGCTCCACCCGCCAGCCGATGTTGTGGAGGCCCCGGCAGAGGGCATCCCGCCGCTCCTTATAGGTGGCGACGATCTGCTCCACGCAATCGTAAGGGCCGTTTAAGGCGATGATGGAGGCGATCTGGATGGGCTGGAAGACGCCGTAATCCAGATAACTCTTGATGCGGGTCAAAGCGTGGATCAGGGTCTGGTTGCCCACGGCAAAGCCCATGCGCCAGCCCGGCATGTTGTAGCTCTTGGAAAGGGAGAAGAGTTCCACGCCCACGTCTTTGGCCCCCGGCACCTGGAGGAAACTGGGGGCCACATAGCCGTCGAAGACCAGGTCGGCATAGGCCAGGTCGTGAATGATCCACACCCCGTTTCTCTTGGCGTAGTCCACGATTTTCTCAAAAAAGGCCAGGTCCACGCACATGGTGGTGGGATTGTGGGGAAAAGAAATAATGAGCATCTTGGGCCGGGGCCGGATCAGCTCGGTAATGTGGGTCAGATCGTTGAAGAAATCCCGGTCATGGGATAAGGGAATGCTCACCAATTGACCCCCGGCGATGACCACCGACGCGGCATGGATAGGGTAGGTGGGGTTGGGCACCAGCACCACGTCCTGGGGAGTGACGGTGGCCAGCACCAGGTGGGACAGGCCTTCTTTGGCGCCGATGGTGGCGATGGCTTCGGTCTCCGGGTCAATATCCACGTCATAACGGCGCTTGTACCAGTCGGCGATGGCCGCCCGCAGCTTGGTGATCCCCCGGGAAGCGGAATAACGGTGGTTGGCGCCTTTGCGGGCCGCTTCCACCAGTTTGTCCACGATATGTTTGGGGGTGGGCAGGTCCGGGTTGCCCATGCCCAAATCGATGATGTCCTCACCCCGGCGCCGGGCCTCCATTTTCAGGGCGTTGACCGTGGCGAAGACATAGGGGGGCAGTCGTTTCATGCGGGGGAATTCTTCAATGGCCATGTGCGCCTCCTTGGGGCTAACCGGTCAATATATCCAAAAATTATTATCCCAAAGGCCGGTGCTTGTCAAATGGGGAATTGCGGTGGGGGAGGGGGAATTGCTTGAGGGCGAAAAGGTCAAAAGGCGAAAAGGCGAAAAACAGAATTAACAGCAAGTTGCAATCAAAAAGTCATGTAGGGCGGGCACGGCCCGCCAAAAATAAGGAAGAAAATTAACACCGGCGGGCCATGCCCGCCCTACAATTGCTAGTTTGCGGTATTGGAAGAGATAACTGGCCTAACTAATTGATAATTTTTATTGAAATTTATTTTTATGTATGGCAGGGTTGAGGTAGGAATGCCAAATGACATAGAAATTTATCATCGTGTTAACTTTTTTCATTGAATTTCCGATATGAATGATGATAATAGATATCCAGAAGATACAAGCGCAGATCAGGAGAATCGCACAAACTGGGTCTAGAGGCGTGGCTCTCAGTAGGCATTGCCGGGAAGAGAGCATGCCCGACCATAATGCTAATTTTCTGGATATTTTAAACGTCCTTAACTGGGGTCAAGTGATCCATGACCCTGACGAAAATTGTGATATGAAATTCAGGGTGAATGGATCGGATTCGGAAGGAGAACCACTAACTATTATTGTGATTCTTCTCGATGAAAACTCTTTGCTTGTAAAAACTTTGTGGTGAAATGCTATGGAAACCATGACTTGTCCTACCTGCAAACGGGAAGGTGAAATCCATGTTGGGAAACATCACTATACAGAAAGTGGTTTGCAAAATGTTTGGTTGAAGGGCGTAGAGATTTTTGAATGTGAATGCGGCGAAAATTTTGCTTTTATCCCATGTGCCCGAGAATTACATAATTTAATTGCAGAGATTTTACTACAAAAAGAAGATCAATTGTCAGGTAGAGAGATTAGATTTTTAAGAAAGCATATGGGATTGAAAGCAAAAGATTTTGCAAAGCAAATAGGCGTGATGAATGTGACGGTATCCAGGTGGGAACGCGAAGAAATTATTCCGCCCAAAACAATTGATCGTTTAATTCGATATTTCTATGCAGCGGAAATGAACTTTTTGGAAATAGCTCCTAAGATTAAGAAGGTTAAATTTCGAAAACACAAGAGAGGGAAGAAAGCCCCCATAATCAATTTGCCTATCGCTAAGGCGAGAGAAGCTTGTATGGTTAATGCATAATTGTTGATTTATTGGAGTTTTAAGCGGCCTCCGGGCCGCTTTTTTATTGCCAAATTCAAACCGCACCGCACCCATTTCACCCCGTAGTTGACAAAAATTCTTTCTTTTTTTAATATTTAGATTTAATTTTGTCTAAAATTTTATCGTTCAGAGGCGAAGTCTAGGTATGGAGAAACGCGACCTGGAGATTATCAGCCAATGGCTGGATTTGGACCCGGAGTTAAAACGCTGTATGCAGGAACACGAAGAGTTCGAGAAGCGTTTAGAAGAGTTTAACCGCCGCCCGTATCTCACCGCGGACGAAAGTATGGAACGGAAACGCTTACAAAAGTTGAAACTGGCCGGGCGGGATAAGATAGAGCAAATCCTGGCCAAATATCGCCAAAAGGAAGGCGTGCGATGAAGAAAATGACCGGCGCCCAGATTATCCTGAAATGTCTGGAAAAGGAGGGAGTTAAACATATCTTCGGTTATCCCGGCGGCGCAGTCATCGATCTCTATGACGAGCTGACCCGGCATCCCCAAATCAAGCACTATCTGGTGCGCCACGAGCAGGCCGCGGTACATGCCGCGGACGGCTATGCCCGGGCCGCGGATAAGGTGGGGGTGGCCCTGGTGACCTCAGGCCCCGGCGCCACTAACACGGTGACGGGGATCGCCTCGGCCTATATGGACTCCATTCCCATTGTGGTGTTCACCGGGCAGGTGCCCACCGCGCTTATCGGCAACGACGCCTTCCAGGAAGTGGACATCGTCGGCATTACCCGGCCCTGCACCAAGCACAACTACCTGGTGACGGACGTCCGCCAGTTGGCCCGCACCATCCACGAGGCCTTCCACATCGCCCGTTCCGGGCGGCCCGGTCCGGTCCTGGTGGATCTCCCGAAAAACGTGCAGCAGGCCAGTATCGTGCCGGAGAACATCGGCCCCAAGGATATTAAGATCAAGAGCTACCAGCCCACCATCCATGCCAACCCCCGCCAGGTGAAGCGGGCCCTGGACATGATCCTGGAGGCCAAAAAGCCGGTGCTCTATACCGGGGGCGGCATCATCCACGCCAACGCCGCGGACGAGCTCCGGCATTTTGCTGAAGCCCTGCAGATTCCCGTCACCAGCACCCTCATGGGCCTGGGCGGCTTCCCCGGCACCCTCCCCCTGTGGATGGGGATGCTGGGCATGCACGGCACTTACTGCGCCAACATGGCGGTGGCCCACTCCGACGTGTTGATCGCGGTGGGGGCCCGCTTCGATGACCGGGTGACGGGCAAGCTGGAGGAATTCGCGCCCCACGCCAAGATCATTCACATCGACGTGGACCCCAGTTCCATCAGCAAGAACGTGATAGTGCACATCCCCATCGTGGGGGACTGTAAAGACGCCCTGCACCAGCTCAACAGCCTGGTGAAGAAGCTGGAGCCCCGGGACTGGGCCCAGGTGCGCCAGGATTGGCTGGAGACTATCAAGGAATGGGACCAGAAGCATCCTCTCAAGTACAAGAAAGTCAAGAACGTTATTAAGCCCCAGTTCGTCATCGAAAAGCTCTGGGAGCTCACCAAGGGGGAGGCCTACATTACCACCGAGGTGGGCCAGAACCAGATGTGGGCCGCCCAATTCTATAAATATCGGCGGCCCCGGCAGCTCATGACTTCCGGGGGTCTGGGAGTCATGGGGTACGGCTTTCCCGCGGCCATGGGGGTGCAGGTGGCCAAGCCCGACGCCGTGGTTATCGATATCGCCGGGGACGGCAGCATCCTCATGAATATCCAGGAACTGGTCACCGTGGTGGAAAACAACCTGCCGGTGAAAGTGGCCATCCTGAATAACGCCTACCTGGGCATGGTGCGGCAATGGCAGCAGCTTCTCTATGAAAAGCGGTACAGCGCCACCAACCTGTCGGCCCAGCCGGACTTCGTCAAGGTGGCGGAGGCCTTCGGCGCGGTGGGCCTGAGGGCCACCAAGCCCGAGGAGGTGGAGCCGGTGATCCGCCGGGCCTTGGAGACCCCCAGGCCGGTGTTCATGGACTTCGTGGTGGAACGGGAAGAGTGCGTCATGCCCATGGTGCCCCCGGGCAAGGCCACCCACGAGATGCTCTTGGCGTAAGGAGGGGGAGCCATGGAACCAACGAAAAGCGTGCGCCGTCATACCATTTCCGTGTGGGTGGACAACATCCCCGGGGTGCTGTCCCGGGTTACCGGCCTGTTTTCCGGCCGGGGCTTCAACATTGAGAGCCTGTGCGTGGCCGAAACCCTGGACCCCACTGTCTCCCGCATCACCTTGGTGAGCGTCGGGGACGAACTCATCATCGAACAGATCATCAAGCAACTGCGGAAGCTCATCAACACTGTCAAGGTGGTGGATTTAAGCGAACTGGACCACGTGGAGCGGGAAATGGCCTTGGTCACCGTGAAGGCGGAGGACAAGTCCCGGGCCGAAGTGCTGCGCATCGCCGATATCTTCCGCTGCCGGGTGGTGGACGTAAGCCCCAATACCTACACCCTGGAGATCACCGGCAACCACGAAAAAATCCAGGCCGTCATCGGCTTGCTGAAAAACCACGGCATCCTGGACGAAGTGCGCACCGGCACCCTGGCGATACAGAGGCCGAAGAAGGATTAGGGGAGTGGTGGGGGGAGGGGGCCAGGGGCCGACGGCCCCTGCCCCTTCCCCCAAACCCCCTTCCCCAACCCCCATACCGGGGGTTGGGAGGGGGCGTGGGGGAGGGCGGGGGAACTGTGTTCCAACGGCTCTCCCCCACACCAATACTGAAAGGATAAGGGATGAAGATTTATTACGACAAAGATGCGGATTTGAAGGTCCTGAAGGGGAAGACGGTGGCCATCATCGGCTTCGGCTCCCAGGGCCACGCCCAGGCCCTGAACCTGCGGGATTCCGGGGTGGACGTGCTGGTGGCCGAGATGCCGGGGACGCCCAATTATGAAGCGGCGGTGAAGTACAAGTTCAAGCCGGTGTCCGCCGCGGACGCGGCCAAAAAGGCCCAGGTAGTGCAGATTCTGACCCAGGACCACGTCCAGGCCCAGCTATATGAGACGGAATTAAAGCCCCACATGGGGCCGGGGAAGACCCTGCTCTTCTCCCACGGCTTCAATATCCATTTCGGCCAGATCATGCCGGACCCCAAGGTGGACGTGGTCATGGTGGCCCCCAAAGGCCCGGGCCATTTGGTGCGTAGTGAATATGAAAAAGGCGCGGGCGTGCCCGCGCTGGTGGCCATCCATCAAAACGCCTCAGGTAAGGCCCTCAAGACCGCGCTGGCCTATGCCAAGGGCATCGGCGCGACGCGGGCCGGGGTGCTGGAGACCACCTTCCGGGAGGAGACGGAAACCGACCTGTTTGGTGAACAGTGTGTTCTCTGCGGCGGGGTGTCCGAACTGGTGAAGGCCGGCTACGAGACCCTGGTGGAGGCGGGCTATGCCCCGGAGATCGCCTATTTCGAATGCCTGCATGAACTGAAGCTCATCGTTGACCTCTTCTACCAGGGGGGCTTGAGCTTTATGCGCTATTCCGTGTCCGACACTGCGGAATACGGTGACTACACCCGGGGCAAACGCATCATCACCGAAGAGACCCGGGAAGAGATGCGCCAGATTCTCTATGAAGTGCAGACCGGAGAATTCGCCCGGGAATGGATTCTGGAGAACCAGGCCCGGCGGCCGGTCTTCAACGCCTTGCGCCGCCAGGAGGCCGCCCTGCCCATCGAGGAGGTGGGGAAGAAGCTTAGGGCCATGATGGGCTGGCTGCAACGCAAATAAGGAGTGGGCCGGTGCCGATGCGCCGTGGACCCATCGCCGCTCCCGGTTGTCAATTTATTTTGGCCGGCGGCATCATGTTCTTCTTTGGCTGGTGGCTCTTGAGCTGGACCTGGCTGGCGGTCCTGGGGCTGGTGGCTGCGGCCTTCTTCGCCTACTTTTTCCGGGACCCGGAGCGGTCCCTGCCGGCAGAGGCCGGGGCCATTGTCTCCCCCGCGGACGGCAAGGTGATCCTGCTGGATGAGGTCCGGGAAGACAAGTTTCTGGAAGCTCCGGCCAAGCGGGTGGGCATTTTCATGAACGTCTTTGACGTGCACGTCAACCGTGCCCCGGTGGCGGGCAAGGTGGCGGCTTCCCAACACTATCCCGGCCGGTTTGTGGCCGCGTTCCGCGCGGAAGCCGACCGTGTCAATGAAAGACAGGTAACGCTGCTGGAGCGGGAGGGCGGGGGCCGGGTGTTGATGTTGCAAATCGCCGGGCTCCTGGCCCGGAGGATTATTTCTTACGTCAAAGAAGAGGACCGCCTGGCCCGGGGTGAGCGCCTGGGCCTGATCTGCTTCGGCTCCCGGGTGGACCTGTATCTGCCGTTGGATGCCGAGGTCCTGGTTAAAGTAGGGGACCGGGTCCGGGCCGGGAGCAGCATCGTGGGAAGGTGGCCGGAAAATTAAAATATTTTTTGTCACCCTGAGCCGCAGGCGAAAGGTCTCTTCAAATAGAGATACTTCGCCGCCTCCGGCGGCGAAGCATGACAAAAGGAGGATGTGAGGAGTAGTGGCAATACCCTCGCATAGCCGGCACCGGCATTTGGCCGGTATTGCTCTAGCCACTAAAGGAAGTGAGCCATGAAGTTCAAAAGAAAACGGAAGAAGAAAGACCGGCGCCGCTTCCGGGGGGTGTACCTCCTCCCCAACCTGATTACCACCGCCAGCCTGTTCGCCGGCTTTTACGCCATGGTGGCCGCCATTAACGGGCGCTTCGTAGGCGCGGCCTGGGCCATCTTCATCGCCCTGGTGCTGGACGGCCTGGACGGCCGCATCGCCCGCATCACCCAGAGCACTTCGGACTTCGGGGTGCAATACGATTCCCTGGCGGACCTGGTCTCCTTCGGGGTGGCCCCGGGGCTGTTGGTCTATCTCTGGGCCTTGCAGCCTTACAACCAGTTCGGCTGGGTGGCCGCGTTTCTCTATGTGGTGTGCGGCGCGCTGCGTCTGGCCCGCTTCAACGTGCAGACCGGCTCCCTGGACCCCCGTTACTTCAACGGCCTGCCCATCCCCGCGGCGGCCATGATGATCGCCACCTCCATCGCCTTTTATTACGAAATCGGGGAGTGGGCGCCGGAGAAGCACAAATATATCCTGGTGATGATCTATCTCCTCTCCTTCCTCATGGTGAGCAATATCAAGTACGCCAGTTTCAAGAAGGTGGAGTTCTTCCAGCGCCATCCCTTTCATACTCTGGTGGGCCTGGTCCTCATCTTTGTGGTGGTGGCCGCGGCCCCGGAGATCATGGGTTTTCTGCTGATGTGCGCTTACGTGGCCTCCGGGCCCATCAGCACCTATGTCTATTACCGCCGTCCGGCCCCGGCGGAGAAACCGGAAGAGGAGACGCCGGCTTCCAAGCCTTTCAATCCTTGAGGTGGAAGATTCGGGGGAGGGGGCCAGGGACTAAAGGCGGGCGGGGACGCCCGCGCTACCGGTTCTTGCCCCCGCCCCCAAAAAACCGCCCCCCACCCCGGGAGGGGGGCCAATGGGGGGCGGGCCCGCGGCCCTGCCGCCATTTGCTTTAATATAAAACCAGACCTAGGGTGCGCACTGGCCAACATGATTCCCTAGGCTATACTCAGGCCGGCAAGACAGCCCCCCGGAACCGGAAAATCCTGGGATGGGCATTTTTCCCTTTCTTTTCTGATTAATACTCCGATATAATAAATATATCTTTACCTTTCATTTAGACACATGACTCCTTCAACCTTCCACCGCTGCCTTACTCCGGCCCTCCAGGGCCTGGCCCTGCTGCGCTTACTGCCTGCCCTCTAGGCAGGCATCCCTTTTTCCCCCACACATTTCGGCAAACATCTTGTTTTAACTGCTTCTTAAGGAAGACAGTGATATAATGCCATTGCCTTCCCTGCTCTTCCCAAGGGAAAGGAGAATCTTATGCCTGAGAAAATCTATATCTTCGATACCACCCTCCGGGACGGGGAGCAGACCCCCGGGGCCAGCCTCAACGTGGACGAAAAGTTGCAGATCGCCCGACACCTGGAGCTCCTCAACGTGGACGTCATCGAAGCCGGGTTTCCCATCGCCTCCAAAGGGGATTTCGAGGCGGTGCGCACCATCGCCCGGGAGATCCGGGGGTGCCAGATCGCCGGGCTGGCCCGGGCCAACCTGAAGGACATCGACGCGGCCTGGGAGGCGGTCAAGGAGGCCAGCCAGCCCCGCATCCACACCTTTATCTCCACTTCCGACATCCATCTCAAATACCAGATGCGCAAATCCCGGGAGGAGGTGCTGGAGATGGCGGTGGCCGCGGTGAAGCACGCGGCCCGCTATTGCTCTAATGTGGAGTTTTCCGCCATGGACGCCTCCCGGAGCGACCCGGCCTACGTGGCCCAGGTCTTCAGCGCGGTGATCGACGCCGGGGCCGTCACCCTGAACTTCCCGGACACGGTGGGTTACGCCATCCCGGAAGAGTTCGGGGCCAAGATCAAGTATCTCATGGAGCAGATCCCCAACATCCATAAGGCGGTGCTGTCGGTGCACTGCCATAACGACCTGGGTCTGGCCGTGGCCAACACCCTGGCCGCCATCCTGAACGGGGTGCGCCAGGTAGAGGTCACCATCAACGGTATTGGGGAACGGGCCGGGAACGCCTCCATGGAGGAGATCGTCATGGCCCTGGCCACCCGCAAGGACCTGTTCGATTATTACACCGACATCGTCACCCAGTATATCCATCCCACCAGCCGCCTGGTGAGCAAGCTCACCGGCGTGGTGGTGCAGCCCAACAAGGCCATTGTCGGGGCCAACGCCTTCGCCCATGAGTCCGGCATCCACCAGGACGGGGTCCTGAAGGACGCCAGCACTTTTGAAATCATGACCCCGGCCACGGTGGGCATCAAAAAGAGCACCCTGCCCCTGGGGAAACTGTCCGGGCGCCACGCTTGCAAAAAGAAGCTCCAGGAGATGGGCTATCACCTGGGAGACGAGGAATTGAACCGGGTCTTTTTCCGCTTCAAGGACCTGGCGGACCGGAAAAAGACGGTCTTTGACGAAGACCTCATCAGCCTGGTGGAGACCGAAGTCATCTATAAGTCAGTGCCGGAGCATTTTCGCCTGCTGGACCTGGTGGTCCTCACCGGCACCATGGTCAAGCCCAACGCCACCGTCAAAATGGACGTGGGGGGAGACGTTAAGACGTATTCCGCCTTCGGCGACGGCCCCATTGACGCCACTTATAAGGCCATCACCCACCTGGCCCAATCCAAGTGCAAACTCCTCAAGTTTGCGGTCTCCTCCATCACCGGGGGGACCGAAGCCTTAGGAGAAGTCTCGGTGCGCCTGGAAGACGAAGGCCACGTGGTCACCGGCCAGGGGGTGGACCCGGACATCGTCACCGCCAGCGCCCGGTCCTATATCAACGGCCTGAACCGCCTCCACTTTCTCAAGAGCGGCGGGCCTAAAGCCAAAAAGCCGGAAGAGTTTTAGAGAAGTAAATCCGATTATTCCCTTTGCTCCGCAAAGGGAATAAGGTTTTTCAAGTGGGGGGAGGGCCAGGGACCTCAGGTCCCTGCCCTCC
>JBFLZI010000098.1:0-11230 GCA_040756315.1 Thermodesulfobacteriota bacterium
AGGGGGCAGGGGCCCTCGGCCCCTGGCCCCCTCCCCAAATCTCCTCTCCCCTACAACATATTATGCTCCGCCAGGCTGAAGTAGTCGTGGCGGCTGATGATCAGGTGGTCGTGCACGGTGAGGTTCAGGGGGCGGCAGGCTTTGATCAGGGTCTGGGTCAGTTCTTTGTCCGGGGCGGAGGGGGTGGGGCTGCCGCTGGGGTGGTTGTGCACCAGGATGAGGCCGGAGGCCTTGTGTTTCAGGGCCAATTCCAGCACTTTGCGGGGATAAACCACAGTCTGGTTCACGGTGCCTTCCTGGATGATCTCTTCGGCGATGATTTCGTTCTGGCTGTTTAAGAAGATGACCCGGAACTGTTCGTCTTTCAAGCCTCCCAAAGCCGTGCGGCAGTAATCCACCAGGCTGGCCAGGGAAGGAATCTTCTGGCGCTTCAGGGCCTCTTCTTTAAGATAAGATTCGATGCAGGTCTTCACCAGTTTAAGGAGGGTGGCGGAATATTCCTTGATACCGCCGGCTTCCATCAGGGCTTCCGGGGGGGCGTCCAGGACCTGGCCGAAGGAGCCGAACTGCTGGATGAGCTTTTTGGCCAGGGGCTTGACGTCGGATTGGGGGATGGCAAAGGTGAGGAGCAGCTCCAACAGTTCATAGTCCTGGAGGGCCCCGGCCCCGCCCTTGAGGAAGCGGTTACGGAGGCGCTGCCGGTGGCCGTGATAATGGGGCTTTTCAGTTTTGGCCTTCATACTGAGTTTTAAGAGAAAGACCCCCAAAAGCCTAACGATTGGATATTTTTAATATTTTATTTGAATTTTGTCAATTGGCGAACCCGGTTAAAAACAAAAGAGCACAGGCAGGATGCCGGTGCTCTTTGTTGGGAAGGCTTTTCCCAGCCAAACTTAGCTTGGCCTTCATTATCATTCCCAAGTGCAACTTGGGAACTAAGGGAAAAAGTGGCCCATATTGTCATTCTGAGGGAGCGAAGCGACCGAAGAATCTCAAAAATACGAGATCCTTGCTTCGCTTCGCTCAGGATGACAAAAAAAGCTTTTTCAGAGCTCTTATCAGAGCTTACAGGTGAAATGGATGGAAGCAAAGGTGGTATGAGCCGGGGCCTTTAGTCCCGGCTCATCCTACCATTTTCTTTACCCAATAAGGGATTGGGGGAGAGGGTGTGGGGGAGGATTGTAAGTGGGCCTGCGGCCCTTAGCCCCCTCCCCCACAACCACTATCTTAATGTTCCTCTCCGCTTGCGGCGGCTTCTTCCAGTTCCCGGCGCATGGCCATGTCGTAGAGGACCCGTTCCCGGGCCTTGTCGATGCCTAAGGCCTTCCGTTTCCGGTCGATGTGGGCGATCATGCGCCTGGCCATCTCCTCGGGATCAGCCACGAAGTCCCACTTGCCGCCGTATTCCTCCTCGATGCCCTTAAAGAGGTATTCGGTGAGGAGGTCGGAGCCGGTGGTGGGCCAGTTCACCCCGAAGAGAGTATAGACGCCGGAGGCCACAAAATACTGGCCGATGGCGATGGCCTTTTCGCTCATCCATTCGGGCGCGGCGCCCGCGGCGGGGAGGTCGCTGATGTCGTTGCCCAGGCCCCCGGCCTTGACGCAGGCGGTGGCGGCCATGAGGATGCGGGAGTTGTCCACGCAGGCCCCCATGTGCAGCACCGGGGGGATGCCCACGGTCTCGCAGACTTCGGCCAGGCCGGGACCGCAGTATTTGCTGGCCGCTTCCGGGGTCAAGAGGCCGTATTTACCCGCGGCCATGGCGGCGCAGCCGGTGGACAGCACGATGACGTCGTTTTTCAGCAACTCCTTGATCAGGGTCATATGGCTGCTGTCCTGGGCGGTGCGGCAGTTGTTGCAGCCCACCACGCCGGCCACACCCCGGATACGGCCACCGATGACGTTATCGTTCAGGGTGTAATAGGACCCCCGGATGGAGCCGCCCAGCAGATATTGGATGGTTTCGTAAGAGAAGCCCACGATAGTGGGGCTGGACTCCTGGGGTATCATCACCGGGGCCCGGCGGTTGGGATAGTTGTCGATGGCTTCCCGGAGGATCTTCCGGGCCACGTCCAGGGCGTGATGGTCGTCAAAGGGGATGTGGGTGGCCAAGGGCATCTTGGCCCGGTCATCGGTGGTGATGATTTTGGTGTGGTAGCACTGGGCCACGTTCTCCAGGGCCTGCATCTCGCACTGCACGTCCACCACCAAAGCGTCCACCGCGCCGGTGATCACCGCCAGCTCCTGGTGCAGGTAGTTGCCGGCCACGGGCACACCGTGGCGCATCAACACTTCGTTAGCCGAACAGCACATGCCCGCCAACTGGATGCCCTTGGCCCCCTTGCTCTGGGCGTACTGGATCAGTTCCGGCTCTTGGGAGGCCACAAAGAGCATCTCCGGGAGGAGAGGCTCATGGCCGTGCATCACCACGTTGACGTGGTCCTCTTTCAGCACCCCTAAATTGATCTCGCCCGCCACCGGCACCGGACAGCCGAAAAGGATGTCCTGAAGGTCGGTGGAGATCATGGAGCCGGACCAGCCGTCCGCCAGGGCGGCCCGGGTGCACTGCTTGATGATGTTGTGGTATTCCTGGTCCACCCCCATGTGGGTGCGGTGCATCAGCTCCACCACCTCGATGTCGGTACCCCGGGGCACCACCCCTTGCTTGCGCCAAATTTCCTGACGTTTCTTAGGGGCCCGGCGCACATAATTGATTTCCCCGTCCTGCTGGCCGAACTCCGCCAGGATCTTGGGACCCAACTCTTTGGCAATGTCTTCCGGGGAGCGGGGTTTGGCGTCTTCCCCTTCGCCTTCAGTGATGGGCACGTCCCAGTCTTTGGCCACCCGGCGCAGCTTGGCCACGTCCTTGAGCTGATAGCCCTGGGTCCGGCCATGGGCCACTTCAATGAAGAGCTTGGCCACCCCCCGGGAGTGGTCGCTGTGGCTGGCCGAACCCGCGGCGACCATGCGGGCGAAGTTCCGGGCGACGATGGTCTCCGCGGTGGCGCCGCACAGACCCATGCGCTGTTTCTTCTCTTCCGCCCCTTCTTCTCCCGGCTTCTTTTTGGGAGGCGGCACCCGGCAGGGACCCTGGGCACAGATGCGGCAACAGGCCCCTTCAATGCCAATGGGACAGGGCTTCATCTTTTCGGCCCGGTCGAAGATGGTCTCAACCCCTTCGGCCCGGGCCTTTTTCAGCATCTCCTGGGCCGCGACATCTATGGTTAACTTTTCTAATTCTGCCATGGGTTTCTCCTTTTCCCAGTGACTTTTGGACATAATCGTGCCTGTATTAAATTAAGTATAAACAATATTAAGTAAATATCAAGGGGGATTACTGGGCCGGAGTGCTAAGGCGCAGGACGCGGAAGCCGATAAAGCCGTCCGCGGTTTGGGGGGAGGCTAATTGCCGGGCGGCGCAGCGCAGGTCCCTGGCCCGGGAAAACCAGGAGCCGCCTTTCAGCACCCGTTTTTCCCGGGGGCCAAAAGGTGTTCCTAAGCTTTGGGGGGAAGGTCGATCCAGGCACCATTCCGCCACGTTGCCGGCCATGTCAAAAAGACCGTAGCCGTTGGCCGGGAAGCTTCTCACCGGGGCGGTGAGGCGGAAGCCATCCGTATCATAGTCATTGGGATAATAGTTGGCCCGGTAAATCATTGGCGCGTCAGGAGCCGCTCCGCCCCAGGGGTAGGGCTGACCCGCCAGGCCGCCCCGGGCCGCGGCCTCCCATTCCGCCTCATAAGGCAACCGATGGGGCACTCCCGTGACTTGGGTCAGCCACTGGGTAAAGGCCAGCGCGTCTGCCCAGGTCACGCCCACCACCGGCTGGTTGGGGGCGTTGAGTTGCCCATCCCGCCAGTACAGGGGCTGGGGATGCCCCGTGGCCTTGAGAAAACGGCCATACTGGGCATTAGTGATCTCCGTTTCCGACAGATAAAAGGGGGGCAGATTAACCCGGTGGGGGAAAAGTTCGTTGGCATAGCGGCCGGCTTCTTCGGCCGGGCTGCCCAAGATAAACTCCCCGCCGGGGATCAGGCGGAAGCGAATCCCTTGGGATTTCAGCACTTCCTGGGGAAAGCCGGGGATGACGCTGAGGCAGCAGCAAATAAGGGCCAGGGCCACCCCTAACCGGAATTTTACAGGTCGGAACAAAGGAATCACCAGGTTAATCCGGATGAGAAGTCCAGGGGCACCTGAATCCGTCCCGGGAGCCAAGACTAAACCGAGTCGGCAATGGTGCCAGGAGAGATGAACTGCTGGAATGAATTGGTCAGAGAAAGGAAGTAAATCGCCAAGCGACTAAGACCCAGAAAGTTTTGAATAATTAGGTTTTTCCCAGGCGTAATTTCATCATGTAAAAACTGTCATCCTCCTCACAGTCCATGGTGACTACTTGCATGCATTTAAACCCGAATTTTTCGTACAATCTTATGGCCCCATTTTTTACCACGTCCACATCTAATTCCACGTCTTTAACATCAATCAGAGTAAATTCTTTCAGGGCTGCTTTGATTAATTTTGAGCCGATACCTTTACCCCGGTGCTCCGGATGCACCGCGATTTTCATAATCACGGCTTTGTTCGCCAATTGGCAGTAGCAGGCGATCAAAAACCCGATAATTTCTTTTTCTTCAAAAACCAGAAAGATGTCCCTCAAAGCCGCCTTAAAGTTGGCGTCATCCCAGGAGGAGGTAAAGGAAAGCTTATCAATCTCCATAATTCTGGGCAGATCGCTGTCTGTGGCAGATCTGATGCACGTCTGAAAATCGGTGGGGGCAATATCCGTGACCATAGTCCTGGCCTGATGGAGAATAAAATCAGTCCCACTCAGGGAGGGTGAGCAAGCCGGTAGTTTAGTAATCCGTTGGGGTTCAAATTGCTGTTACATTATGTCATAAATCCGCTATTTCTAAAAGCATTTTCTAATCTCAGATCTTCAGAACCGGGATATATAAGCAAGCCCCCCTAGCCCCGGCCTTTGACGACCTTGCCTAAAAACCCCGGCGATCTTCCACAACCACCGCCCGCTGGCAAGCGGTAAAATAGATCATCAGATGCAGGTCTTCGGGGGGGCTGATACCCTTGGCCTTGGCGGCCATTTCCCGGTAGGCCAGCAATTGGGGGCGATATTTCTCCACTTCCCGGGAAATAAATTCTTCCCAATCAAGCCCCTGGGGGGGACGGGAGGTTTTATAGTCCACCAGCCACCACTCCCGGCCATCAAAGACCAGGCGGTCCAGCACCCCCCGGCGGAGGCTCCCCGGGGACGGCCGGTCTTCCAGGCGCCATTCGCTCAGCGCCACCGGCCCGGCGGGCTGAAGCAGCCGGGCCAGGAAGGGATCGTCCCGGCAGGCCTCCACCTCCGCCAAAATCTCCGGGGCCAGCTCTAAAGCGATGTCCGGAGCCAGGCCGCCCTGGCGCAGGGCCGCGGCCACCCCCGGGGCGGAAGGCAGGTCCTGGCCTTGGGACAGGGTTTCCAGGAGGCGATGGATCACCTCCCCCCGGACGGGAGCCAGATTTACGTCTGGCTGAAGGAGAGGGCCGGGGGGGCCGGAGGACAGGCGTCCTCCCCTCTCCAGGACAGCCGGGGGCGGTTGTCCTCCATCCGCTCTTCCCCCCAGATCATCCCTAACCGCCAGTTGGGAAGGGAATTGTATCTGATAAAGAGCGGCTTCCGGGACAAACTCCCAGGGAGCGGGCAAGGGCGCCGACTCAGGTTCCCGGGCTTCCGGTTCCGGATAGTCTTCCCTGAGTTCCACTTCCAGTTCCGGAGCCGTCCAGACTATGGGCCGGTCCGGGAAGAGGGGCCCGGGGCGGTAATGCTCCCAGAGCCAGCCCAGGGGGCTTAACGGGGACGGTGCCCGTCCCCCTTTCTTTTCCGGGATCAGACCGGAGAGCACCAACCTCTGTTTGGCCCGGGTAACCGCCACATAAAAGAGGCGCCGGGCCTCCGCCAAGACCCGCTGATTCTTCAGAAGCCGCAGCCATTGATAGTGGGAGCCCGGCCGTTTCTGCCAATAAGGGGGGGCCAGGGCCAGATCGTGTAAGGTAGTGCCGGGAATCTCCTCCAGTAAAAAAGGCGGAGTCTTATCCTCACCCCGAAGGGGCTGCCAATCCAGATAGGGGAGAAAGACCCAATCAAACTCCAGGCCCTTGGCCCCGTGCACGGTCAACAGTTCCACCGGGGACTCCGGTGAACGGGGGTCGGGAGGCTGATAGGCCTCCTCCAGGTCAAAATCGGCTTTAAGAAAGGTGGCCTCCGGCCCGCCTGAGTCCGCCCCGGCCAGAAGTTCCAAATAAGCCCGCCCGTTGGCCACTCCCATGACCCCCTCCCGGGCGGCAATGCCTTCCCAGGCCCCTAGCGCCTCCAAAAAGTCCTGGAGAACCTCTTCCAGGGGTTGCCGCCCCACTTGCACCCGGGCCGCGCGGAGGGCGACCACCATCTCCTTTAGCTCCGGGGGACAAAGGCTCCCTTGGGAGAAGCCGGTCAGCTTCTCCAACCACAGGCTCCCGGGGCTTTGGGCCACCCGGCTCACGGTGGCCAGGGTCTGGCCGGCCCAGGGTGCCCGGAGCAGGGCGGCCCAGGCCGCGTCATCCCCGGGACGCACCAGGGCCCGGGCCAGATTATGCAGATGTTGCACCGTCAGGCTGTCCGTCAGCTTTAAACCCTCTTTCACCCGGACCAGCAATCCGGCCCGGTGCAAAGCCTGGAGATAGACCTTTAGGTGGGTGCGGGAGAAAAGCAAAATCCCCAGGGACTCCCCGGCCCGCAACTCCGCCGCGGCCCGGCTGACCTGGGCCGCCAGCCAACGGGCTTCGGCCTCCCGGGCGGCGGTCCCCTGGTTACCGGCATAGGAAAACAGCGCCAATCTCGGTTTCTCACCTGAGAGAGCGACCGGGGCCGGCGCCGCCGGATGAAACTCCACCCCGGCCTGGGCCTCCGGGTCGGCCAGGATGGCTTGGCCGAACACCTGGTTGACCCAGGCGATGAGGGTCCGGGAGGCCCGGAAATTGGTGCTGAGACGAAACGGCTCCAGGGGGAAGGTTCCCGCCGCGCCGCAATTCAGGCCCCGGCGGGACTCCAAAAACAGGCGCAACTTGGCCTGCCGCCAGCCATAGATGGATTGCTGGGGGTCCCCCACCACCAGCAGAGTGCGCCCGGCCCCCGCCTCCCAGCCGGCCAGGAGGCGGCAGAGCAAACTCAACTGGCTCTCGCTGGTATCCTGAAATTCGTCCACTAGCAAGTGTTTCAAGCGGCAATCCAGGCGCAGGAGCAGGTCGCTGGGATCATCAACTTCCAAAAGCTTAAGGGCCGCCTGCTCCAAGGCAATGAAATCCAGGACCCGATCCCGGGCGCACCGGGCCTCGTATTCCCCCAGGGCCCCAGCCAGTAAGAGGACCAGGTCCTGCAGGGCTGACACCTCTGCCGGAGAGGTAGGGGTGAGATGTATGCCCTGAATCTGCCTTAACCGGTCCACCGCCGGTTGGGGGAGGTCTCTGATCAGTGCGGCCCAGGGGGTCTTGCCGAAATTTGGGGGGAAACCGTAAGCCGGGGTCAAACTTTTCCGGCTCTCCCCCTGTTTAGTAAGCAACGCCCCGGCCACGGCCTGCCAGCCGGGCAAATCCTCCGGGCCAGTTCCCGGAAGCTGGGGCGGGAGACTGCTTGCCAGGGGCGCGCCTTGCCGCTGCAATTCCACCCAAAAATCCCTCCAGGCCGCGCCCAGGCCGGTGGCGGCCAAGGCCCCCCGAAGTTTCTTTAGAGTCGCAGGGACGAGCCTCTCCAGACGGTTCGTCAACAGGCGCTGACAGGCATCCTCTTCTAAACTGACTGCGGCCAACTCCAGGAATTCCCCCAAACTGTCCCGCCGGGCCAGGAGGTCTAATAACTCCCCCTCCAGGCGGGGCCAATTGTTATTCAGGCGCACCAGGCGGCGCACCAGGGCCCGGCGCACCGGGTCCTGGACCGGCCGGGCCTTAAGGCGGCGCCGCATCTCTTCTATAGCCTGCTGCTGGAGCCACCTGGCTTCATTTTCTTCCAACAGCTTAAATTCCAGGGGCACCCCCGCGTCCTGGGGGGCCAGGCGCAGGAGTTGGGCACAGAAGCTGTGGAAGGTCATGATCTTGAGACGCTCCAGCAACCCCACCGCTCCGGCCTTATCGATGTGCCGGCGAAAGGCCTTCTGGGCCAAGTCCCGGAGACGGCGGTTTAGAGGGGAAGCATCTCCCGGCGGTTCCTCTTTAGCCAGAAAAAGCTGCATCACCCGGGTGCGCAACTCCCCCGCGGCTTTGCGGGTGAAGGTGAGGGCCAGGAGCTCCTCGGGAGACCCCACCCGGGCCAGCAGGGTGAGAAAACGCTCCAGGAGCACGGAGGTCTTGCCGGAGCCGGCCGGGGCTTCCAGGTGGAAACTGCCTCGGGGATTAGCGGCCTGATCCCGCTCCGGCTGGTCCACCGGCAATCGCTTCATTCTTCCTCCCCGTTTTCCTCGGCCCCCGTCGCCGCGTTGAAGCCGCAAACCAGGGGGTAGGGACAGTAGGCACAGGCCCCGGGCCGATTCTTTTCCGGAGCCGGGATGGGTTCCGGCCCATATTCTCCGGCCCGCAGACGTTGACCCAACCGGGCCACCCCCCCCTCCCAGGCCGCCAGCACTTCCTCCCACCGGTCCGCGTCTTTGGGAAAGTCCTGATGCTTTAACTCACTCTCCCGGGTGGATTTCAAGCCGATGAAACCGGCCCGAAGGCGGCTGACCTCTGGGGGAAGCTGGACCCGCCCCTGCTTTACCGCCAGGAGATAGCCGGGCAACTGAAATTCCTCCAGCCGCTCAAAGACCTGCTTGGCGGAGGGAAGGACCCCACTTTTATAATCCCAGACGATTAGCTCCTTTTCCTCCCCATGATAATCACAACGGTCGATGCGCCCCTTCAGGGTAAAGGGCCAATCCGGCCCGGTAAGGCCCTGAAAGGCCAGTTCCACCCCGGCCCAGCGCCAACCTTGGGCAAAACGGGCCTCTTCCTCCTTAAGCCAGGCGGTCAACAAACCGGGGACGTCTTCTTCCCCGCCGAACCAGCGCTCCCATTCCGCCTGCCAGTCAAGATCAGTTAGATAACCCTCCAGAAGCTGGCCGGCGACGCGGTAAAGCAGATCTACGGCCTGCTCATGGTTCCAACCCCCGGTTTCCGCCAAGACTTTGGGAAAGCTGCGGCCGAATTCATAAAGGACCTGATGCAGGCGGTCTCCCCGGTCCCGGGGGGGCAAACCGGCCTCGATCTCAGGCAACTCCCTGATCTCTAAGAGAATCTCCAGCAAGAACCGGCAGGGACAGCCCAGCGCGGTTTGCACCTGGGTGAGGCTGAGTTCCGCAGGCACGGGGAGGGAGAGGCGCGGTTCGGGCCTGGCCCCGACGGGAGCCGAGGCCCCGGCGGTAAAGGCCGCCCGGATGGCCGGTGCCCGGAGCCAGGCCGGATGCGCCTGGCCCAAGGGCACTATCTTTTTTTCTTCCCAATATTCGGCCCACAGGGGCGTGGCTACCTGTTCCTCATTGGCCACCAGCCGGGGGCGGCTGAGGACCTGGTGGGGCGCAGCGGCCAGGAGATTGTCCCACAGTCCCCGGGCGAAGCGGTACTGGCTCTCATAAGTTCCCCCCAGGACCAGGGGTCTTTCCTTGGGGCTAAGAAGAAAGAGGGGCCGGGGCGGCTCCGGCAGGACGCCGGAGTTCAGCCCCAGGCAGAAGACCCGGTCAAAATCCAGGCCCCGCATCTCTAACAGACCCAGAATTTGGATACCCGCTTCCTGAATCCCCGGGCCTGGTAGTAATATCTGGCCGGCAGCCTGGGCCAGCCAACGGATAAGTTCCCCACCCGGCAGAGTCTCCTTTCCCCAAGCAGCCTCCAGATCGGCCAGGAGTGCGGTCAAGTGGCTTAACTGCCCCGCCTCCCTGTCCCCCAGGCCGAAAGGAAATCCCAAATCCTGCCAGCTTTGGGTAAGGCGGCTCAGCCAATCCCGAACGGCCGCGCCTGAGCCTCTCAGATTATCCACCACCCGGTCCAGCCGGGCCAGCAAACCCGGGATTTCCGGCTGGGAGACGAACCGCCGGGCCACGGCCGCCCGCAAGTGCTCCCAGCCTTGCTCCAGTCGCCTCTCCCGGAAGACCCGGTCCCACTCGGGCAAAAGGTTCCGACACCCGGGGGCTAATTCATAATAGGGGGAAAGGACCAGGGCCATCAGGTCCTCCCGGCGCTCTCCCCCCCAGACGAATTTCCAGGGCAACAGGGCCGCCTGAAATAAGGGGGTCTCCCCGAAGCTGGGTCCCTGGGAAAAGTTATAAGCAAAGCCCCCCTCATCCTCCGGCGGTCCCAGCAGTTCCCGGAGAACCCGCTTAAAGCCGGGGGCATAATTATCCAGGTCCGGGGAGGTTACCGCCAGGCGGTGCAACGCCAGGTCTTTCCTGCCGGCCAGCTCCACCAGCTTAGCCGCCACCCATTCCATCTCCTGGTCCCGGTCGGGAAAGACATACGCGCCTTGCACTGCTTGGGGATGGCCTTTAACCTGGAGATGAATCAGCCGGGTGTGCGCAGCCACCGCTTCAAGCCAGGTCTCTTCCACCGGGGCCGGCGTCTCCAGGCCCACCACGATGATTGTTTCCGGGAGGACGATCTTTCCTTGGGACAGGGCCTGGAGCAGATAGACCGGCACTTCTCCCGGAGTTATCCAGCCTTCTCTTTGGAGTTGCTCAAGGTAGAGCCTGGTCACCTGCCGCCGCCAGGCTATCAAGGGGGGGTCATCCGGCAGGGGTTCGCTGGTGGGGAGGAGGTGGCGGGAAAGCAAAGAGTGGGTCTCATCCAGTTGCTTCGCCCATTCCAGGTCCGCCTCCACTCCCGCTAAAGGCGGGGCAGCCGGAATAGCCTGAAGCCACCTGGCCCAACGCAGCAAGGCCGGGGCCGGCGCCACCGGCAGCCAGAGGCGGCGGAAAAGATCGGCCCACCAGTCCTGTAAGGTAACCAGAGACAGAGGCTCCCAGGCGGAGCGGCCCTGCTTTAGGTTGGCCAGACGCTGGCGATGCCAGACCTGATGGGCCAGGCGGCGGTGGGGCACCACCACCAAAACGCCGGGACCGGCCTCCTTAAGGAGATAACCCTGCAAAGCCGCAGCGGAGGGGAAGACTTTGTTGGAGAGCATGGTTGATTGGTTGATTGGGGGAGGGGGCCAGGGGCCGGTGGGCCCCTGCCCCCTCCCCC
>JBFLZI010000099.1:0-11073 GCA_040756315.1 Thermodesulfobacteriota bacterium
ACCTGAGGTCCCTGGCCCTCCCCCCACTTGAAAAACATTATTCCCTTTGCAGAGCAAAGGGAGTAATCGATAAAATAATATTTGGGAGTCAGGGGTTGTAACCTTAGCCCAAGCCTCCTAATCATAACACCTTAATTTGGGAGTAGCAGCCAACCATGCCCTTAGCGCCCATTGAAGAGGCCATTGCCGATATTCGCCAGGGTCGCATCATCATCCTGGTGGACGACGAGGATCGGGAAAACGAAGGGGATCTCACCATGGCCGCAGAGCTGGTGACGCCGGAGGCCGTCAACTTCATGGCCCGTTTCGGCCGGGGCTTGATCTGCCTGGCCCTGGCTCCGGAATGGGTGGATCGCCTCCAGTTGCCCCTCATGGTCCGGGACAACCAGTCTCCTTTCAAGACCAATTTCACCGTGTCCATTGAGGCCCGCCGGGGAGTAACCACCGGCATCTCCGCCGCGGACCGGGCCACCACCATCCTCACCGCGGTGGGGGATAATGTCCGGCCGGAAGACCTGGTCAGCCCCGGCCACGTCTTCCCCTTAAGGGCCCGGAAGGGCGGGGTCCTGGTGCGCACCGGCCAGACGGAAGGCTCGGTGGACCTGGCCCGCTTGGCCGGCCTGAAGGGGGCCGCGGTGATCTGCGAAGTCATGAACGATGACGGCACCATGGCCCGGTTGCCGGATTTGGAGGTGTTCGCGGAGCAGCACGGGGTGAAGATCGCCACCATCGCCGACCTGGTGGAGTACCGGCTGCGCCATGAATCTTTTGTGCACCGCCGCGCGGTCACCCAACTTCCCACTTATTTCGGGGAGTTCACCGCCATAGCTTACGACAACGACATCGACGACAATCAGCACCTGGCCCTGGTGAAAGGGGAGATTCAGCCGGACGAACCCACCCTGGTGCGGGTTCATTCCGAGTGTGTTACCGGGGATGTCTTCCACTCTTTAAGATGCGATTGCGGCGACCAACTGGAATCCGCCATGCAACGGGTGCAGGAAGAAGGCAAAGGGGTGATCCTGTATATGCACCAGGAAGGCCGGGGCATCGGCCTGGTGAACAAGCTCCGGGCCTACGAACTCCAGGACCAGGGGGCGGACACCGTGGAGGCCAACGAAGCCCTGGGCTTTAAGGCGGACTTAAGGGATTACGGCATCGGCGCCCAGATCCTCCGGGACCTGGGGGTGCGGAGCATGCGTTTGATGACCAATAATCCCAAAAAGATCATCGGGCTGGAAGGCTATGGTTTGAAGGTGTCGGAACGGGTGCCCTTGGAGATTCCCCCCAACCGGGTGAATCGCAACTATCTTAAAACCAAGTGCCTGAAGATGGGGCATATTCTGAAAATGGTCTAAGAGGCGGTGCCTATGAGAACAGTGGAAGGCAAACTTCTGGGAGAAGGCCTGAAATTCGCCTTGATCGTCAGCCGTTTCAACTCATTCATCTCCGAGCGCCTGCTGGAAGGCGCCCTGGATTGTCTGCGGCGCAAGGGGGTGGGGGAGGAGGACCTGACGGTGGTCCGGGTGCCGGGGTCCTGGGAAATTCCCCTGGTGGCCAAGCGCCTGGCCCAATCCCGGGCACATGACGCAGTCATCTGTTTGGGCGCGGTGATCCGGGGCGGCACCCCGCATTTTGATTATGTGGCCGCGGAAGTGAGCAAAGGCATCGCCCAGGTCTCCCTGGATACCGGCGTGCCGGTGACCTTCGGGGTGTTGACCACCGACACCCTGGAGCAGGCCATTGAAAGGGCCGGCAGCAAAGGGGGCAACAAGGGTTATGCCGCGGCGGAGGCGGCCCTGGAAATGGTCAACCTCCTCAAGGAAATGGGAGGCTAAACCCCTTGGGGGCCATCTCCCGCAGCCGCTGCCGGGAATTGGCCTTGCAAATGCTGTATCAGGCCGAATTTATCGGGAAACCGGGCCTTGACGAGATAACGCGGTTCTGGGAGCATTTCCAGAAAGGCCAACCGACCCCCGACTTTCTTAAGGATTTGGTCTTGGGGGTGGCGGCCCATCAGGAGAAACTGGACGCCCTGATTTCCCGCCACTCGGAACATTGGCGCCTGGAGCGCATGGTGGCGGTGGATCGCAATCTGCTGCGCCTGGCTACCTATGAACTCATCCACCATCCGGAGATTCCGGTGAAGGTGGTGATCAACGAAGCCGTGGAGTTGGCCAAGCGGTACGGCACCGACGAATCCGGGGCCTTTGTCAACGGCCTGTTGGATCGCATCCGTCTGGCCCTGGGCCGTGAAATTTAATTTGCCAGAGTCCCCTAATTTTTAGGATAATACCTAAAGAAGATGGGACCGTAACTCCCCCCTTAATCAAGGAAGCAGGCTAACAGGAGGGTATGTCTATGGCAATGCGGAAGATTTTGGCGGTAGTGGTTCTGGTCGTCTTTGCAGCATCCCTGGCCGGCTGTGCCACCAACGGTTACTATGATCCGGCCCGCTCCACCGGCGCCGGCGCCCTGGGTGGGGCCGCGGTGGGCGCCGCCCTCGGTTCCATCATCGGCGCGGCCACCGGTTCCCCGGCCACCGGCGCCTGGGTGGGCGCCGCGACCGGCGCGGTGGTGGGTGGTGTGGGAGGCTATCTCTATGCCCAACATCAGAATAACCAGACGCGCTCCGCGGCCATGGCCGCCCAGTCTTACAATTATAGCCCGGCCCGGGGCGATGTCGTGGACATCAGCGAGGTCGATGCCAGCCCCAACACCGTGCGCCGGGGCCAGACCGTCAACCTGGTCATGACTTACACTATCCTGACGCCGGAAGACGCCATGGTCCCGGTAAACCTGTACCGGGAAATCCGTCGGGACGGCGTCACCGTGGGATCTCCTTACCAGGGCCAGGCCAGCAACCGGAACGGCAGCTATGTGGACCGGGTGGGCTTGACCATTCCCAGTGACGCGGCTCCGGGAAGATATTCAGTGGTCAACCGCATCATGACCCCTCGGGGATCCGCGGAAAGGGTCACTTACTTCTCAGTCATTTAAGGGAGAATCTGAGGGGTCAGCCCGGGCGACTGACCCCTCACCAGCCATCCGCCATTAAGCGGCTCTCTCCCAGGGCCTGCCTTGATCCTGTGGCGCCAGGAGGGTGACGACTTCTCCTGGTCGCATCGGCCTGCTCCCTTCCTTCCCTCTTTAGTTTCTAGGAGACGTAATCTGCTTATGGGTTGATGTCCTCGGCCCCCCAAGCATCTCGCTTATTTGAGACGGCCGAAGGTCAGCCAGTTGTTATAAGCAAAATTAAAGAAGAGCATGATGCCGGTAACCGTGATTCTGGCCACCATTTTGGGTATGTGGAAATATCCTACCAGCAGGAACATTTGCAAGGCGGTCAACGCCAGGGCGGTGGCGACGCCGAACAGGTAAACGCTGAATTGTAGCGGGATATTGCGGTAATAGTTCTTAAAGGTGATGAATTTATTGGCAATATAATTGATTATGGCCCCCAGGGAGAAGGAGACAATCACCGCCGGGAGATAATGCCACTTCAGAATAAAACTGGTAAGATAAAAAGAGCCCCAATCAAAGGCAGTGGCCACACCGCCGCACATGGCGTACAACAGGAAAGCCGGCAGGAGGGCCCGGTTAAAGCTCATAGATGGCAAAAGGAATCATGCGATTAGTGGCGTCCGGTCTCCCGCAGAGGGGAGGGGCAACGGTCAGGTTAACCGGGCCGGGAGAGATCAAATTCGCGTCTCCCTCCCAGAAAACAAATCACAGGGAATGCCGGAATGCAATGCTTTTCTGAACCGGCTGCCGGATTTTTGCAGCGATCCGGGCCGTCCTCTCCTCCAGGGGACCCCTTTTAGAGACCCGATGACCGGGCGCCTTACCCCGGAAAATATCCACTAAAATTTTTGATGGAAGAGGCGGAAGTTTTATGCTAAGTAATAAAATCAAGTTGATTGAAAGCAGGAAACCAGCAGGATTAATTACCCGATTCTGACACTTTGGGCTACATTTGCATTGTTTGCAAGATATCTGGGTATTATTATATATTATCTCTTAGGTCAGGTGGAATACTAATGCAAGAACCTTCAGCAAAAAAGATATACGTCATTATTCCCGTAATAAATAATGGGAAGGTTATTCAAAAAGTGCTAAAAGAGATAAAAGACGATGGATATTATAACATTATCGTAGTAGATGACGGCAGTGAAGATGATTCCTATGAGAAGGCCAAGGCCATGAATGCCATCGTCTTGAAGCATATGATCAATCGCGGTAAAGATGCCGCGGTAAAGACCGGTATCGAAGCCGCCAAGATTCTTAATGCCGATATTGCCGTAACTATGGATGGAGACGGTCGCCATAATCCAAAAGATATCCGCCAGATGGTGGATCTGATTAACAACGGCATCGACGTGGTATTGGGATCAAGATTTTTAAACGGCAAAGAAATGCCCTGGCCGGAATGGCTGACCAATCATCTGGATAACTTCCTCACCTGGCTGGCCAACGGCCTTTGGGTGACGGATAATCATTCTAATTTTCGGGCTTATTCGAAAAGAGCCATCGAAGTGATTTATACCGAGAACGATCGTTATGAAAGGGACAGCGAAGTCTTAAGGGAGATCCACCGCAAGAGACTCAAATATTGGGAAGTGCCCATCGAAGTCCGCCACGACGACCACTCCCGGAGCCGGCCCCCCAAGCCGGGTCTGAAAAACGGCATTAAGACCATGATCAGGTCGCTGATCTCCTGAACCCATGTTACCGAAATTAACCTTCTACCAAATTATCCTGGCGGTGGTGGCCATCGGCTTCATCTATACCGGTCTGGCGAAATTTATCCGGAAAGAGAAAAAGCAGACCATCATAAAATTACTGGCCACCGTCTTTATTTGGGGAAGCGTTCTGTTGTTTGCCATTTTTCCCCGCACGCCGCACATCATTTCCCGGGATTTGGGTTTTGGCCACAATCTGAATACCCTTATTTTTGTGGGTTTTGTGGTGGTGTTAATGATAATTTTTAAATTATTGACGATTATTGAAAGATTGGAGCGGGATATCTCGGAGATAGTGCGCAAGGAAGCCCTGAAAAAACTGAATAACGGCACCACGGAATAGACGTGGCCCCCTTTCCTTAAAGCTTCTTTTATCCCGATATTTCCTTCAGTTTCCCTCATTTAAGGTCAGAGGTTCAGGCTGCGGAACCCGGCTGCAGCCTGGAACTACTTTTCCGGTTTCCAGAATTCGGCGCGCCAAAAAAGGTGGTGAACCGGGCTAACTTGCCAGTGGGTGATACCCGCTTTGGCAAAAAGGCGGGCAAAGTCGGCGAACCCCAAGGAATGGCCCCATTTCAGGGAAAGATAAGCCAAATAAACCAGGAAAAAGGGAAGCCCGTCTTCCCGGGAGAAGCGGCGCAGCGCGGTGGGGGAGACCTCCCGGCTAAACTCATAGATCCAGGCCCGCCCGCCGGGTTTAAGGATTCTAAAAACTTCCGCTAATCCGATCTCAGGAACTGTCCAGTGATGGAGACTTAAAGAAGCCAGAACCTGATGGAAGGTCTGGTTCGGAAAAGGCAGGGCCTCTACCCTGGCGGTCAGGAAGGACAAGGGCCGCCTGGACCGGGACGCGGCCATTTGTCGCTCCCCGTAATAGAGCATCTTAAAGGACAGGTCCAGGCCGAAAGCTTGGAGGTCCGGGCGTTTTGCCGCCAGGTGGTCCAGAAGATAACCCGGTCCGGTGCCCACGTCCAGTAGGCGGGTTCCGGGAAAGAGGTGGGCTGCCAGGTCGGCTACCTGGCGACGATAGATCCAGTGAAAGAGGGGTCCCCGGGCCAGACGGGCGTAAAGCCAGGGCGGCGCTTCCAGCTTATCCGGGGAAATGACCGCCATCCAGGTCGATATCCTTGCCCAAAGCCTTCTGGCCCATTCTAATAAGTTGGACCTGCCAGGTGTGATACACCACGGCCGTGGCCAGGAAGCAGAGCAGGGCCACCCAGCCTTCGCTGACGGCGCCCAAATAGAGGAGCAGGACCATCACCAGGACGCCCACAATCAGAAGGAAAATGTCCGGCAGATAGGATTTCATCGCGCACCAGGAGGCGGAATATGCCGTGCCTCCAATAATATCTTAGCATATTCCCGCCAGGTAGAGAAATGTGGACCAGGTCTTACGCACCTTTATGGAGACTGACCCTCCGTTTCCCCTTCATTTCTTCGGCCCGCCTTCCTGGCGGGTGGCCAGCAGATGGCGAATTTCCTCCATGAAGTCGGTGACGTCGGTAAAGTGCCGATACACGGAGGCGAAGCGCACGTAAGCCACTTCGTCCCAATCCTGCAACCGGGCCATCACCTTTTCCCCGATCCAGGTGGAAGGGATCTCCCGGTGGCCGCTCTCCAGCATCTCCTGCTCCAGGTTGTCCAGGAAATTTTCAATGGCGTCAATGGAAACCGGGCGCTTCTCACAGGCCTTTTTGATGCCTTCATAGATTTTGCTGCGTTGGTATGGTTCCCGGCGACCGTCCTTTTTGATAATCAAAGGCATGGTCTCTTCCACCTGTTCATAGGTGGTGAAACGCCGCTGGCAGTTCAGACATTCCCGGCGCCGGCGGATGGCGTTGGCCTCCCGGCTGGGCCGGGAGTTGATTACTTTATTATTAGTGCTGTGGCAATATGGGCAACGCATTTACCGGCCCCAAAAAAAAGAGGCCCAGAATTTATCATTTCTGGGCCTGCCCCTGAAGCTGCATAATTCGCCTGGCCATAATTAACGTCCTTTAGGGGAACCGCCGCCTCAGACTTCCCATTCCGGGGAAAACAGGGGGAAATGGCGGCATAACTCGCAGACCTGGGCTTCCAGCTTCTTTAAGCGTTCCGGATTCTTGGTGTGGGACAGGGCCTGATGGATGAAATCCACGATGATTTCCATCTCCTTTTCCTTCATGCCCCGGGTGGTCACCGCCGGGGTGCCCAGGCGAATGCCGCTGGTGATAGTGGGGGAGTGGGGATCAAAGGGGATGGAATTCTTATTTACCGTAATACCGGCCCGGTCCAAAGCCTCTTCCGCCTCCTTGCCGGTGAGGCCGACGGGAGCCATGTCAATGAGCAGGAGGTGGGTATCGGTACCCCCGGCCACCAGGCGGTAGCCCCTCTTCAGAAATTCCCGGGCCAGCGCCCGGGAATTGGCGACAATCTGCTGTTGATACCTTTTGAAGGAGGAAGACAGGGCCTCTTTAAAAGCCACGGCCTTGGCGGCGATGATGTGCATCAGCGGCCCTCCCTGGATGCCGGGAAAGATCTGACTGTCCAGGGCCTTGCCGTATTTTTTTTGGGCCAGGAGCAGCCCCCCCCGGGGGCCCCTGAGGGTCTTATGGGTGGTGGAGGTGACAAAATCCGCCACCGGCACGGGATTGGGGTGCAGGCCGGCGGCCACCAGACCGGCGATATGGGCCATGTCCACCAACAGATAGGCCCCCACTTCCCGGGCAATGTCGGCGAACCGCTGAAAATCCAGGATGCGGGGATAGGCGCTGGCCCCGGCAATGATCATCTGCGGGCGCTGGCGCCGGGCGATCTCCAGCACTTCGGCAAAGTCGATCTCTTCATTCTGCCGGTCCACCCCGTAAGTCACCGATTTATACAAACGCCCGGAAAAATTCACCGTGGCCCCGTGGCTCAGATGCCCCCCATGGGCCAGGTGCATGCCCATGATGGTGTCTCCGGGCTTGAGAAAGGCGAAATAAGCGGCCATGTTGGCCTGGGTGCCGGAGTGGGGCTGGACGTTGGCGTATTGGGCGCCGAACAGTTGCATGGCCCGCTTGATGGCCAGGTTCTCCGCGGTATCGACAAATTCGCAGCCGCCGTAATAGCGCCGGCCCGGATAGCCTTCGGCGTACTTATGGGTCAGGATGGAGCCTTGGGCCTCCAGTACCGCGTTGCTGACAAAATTTTCGGAGGCGATCAACTCCAGTTTGGTGAGTTGCCGCTGCCGTTCCCGCTCAATAGCGGCGAAAATTTCCGGATCGGTACGGGCCAATTCGTCCATCGTCAAGTTGTTATGGGCCAGTTCGTCCATGAAATTTCTGGCTAAGGCCGCGCTTCTGCGGCCAGTTTTTCCAAGAGGTCCAGGCGTTCCTGGTGGCGCCCCCCTTCAAAGGGGGTGTTAAGCCAGAAACGCACAATCTCCTTACCCAGGCCCGGGCCGATTACCCGGCCCCCCAGGACCAACAGATTAGCGTTGTTATGCTGCCGACTCATAATGGCGGTAAAGAGGTCATAGCACAATACCGCCCGGATACCCGGAAACCGGTTGGCTATCATGCTCATACCCAGACCGGTGCCGCAGATCAAAATTCCCCGGCAGTCAGGCCGGGCCAAGACGGCATCTACTACCTTTTTCCCGAAAACGGGATAATGCACCGATTCTTCCGAATTATCGCAACCTAAGTCCTGGATAGGCAGCTTAAGTTCTTTTAACAGCTCGAGAACTGCCAATTTCAGGTCAAAACCGGCGTGATCACAGGCAATGGCAATAATTCCCGGCTCAGGACCGGGCCTTGATGAAATTGATGACATCCTGTACTGTCCTCAATTTTTCCGCTTCTTCATCGGCGATTTCGTGGCCGAATTCTTCCTCCATGGCCATGATCAGCTCCACCAGATCCAGAGAATCGGCTCCCAAGTCATCCACAAACGCCGCGTCCGGGGTGACTTCGGAGCGCTCCACTCCCAATTTATCCACCACAATATTAATCACTTTCTCTTCGATTGAAGACATCCGTAACAACCTCCTCTTTCTTAAGCCATCAACATCCCGCCATTCACTTGGATCACCTGTCCGGTGATATAAGCCGCGTGGTCCGATGCCAGGAAAGCCACCGCCTGAGCCACTTCCTCCGGGGTGCCAAAGCGGTTCATGGGAATCAGGGCCTGAAGCTCAGCTCTGGCCTTCTCGGGCAGGGCCTCGGTCATCTCGGTCTTTATGAAACCTGGAGCCACGGCGTTCACGGTGATATTACGGGAAGCCAGCTCCCGGGCCACCGCCCTGGTCAAACCGATCAATCCCGCCTTGGAGGCCACATAATTGGCCTGGCCGGCATTGCCCATCAACCCCACCACCGAACTGATATTGATGATGCGGCCATAACGCTGCTTGATCATGGCCCGGCTGGCGGCCTTCAGACAATTATAAGCGCCTTTTAAATTGACCGCCAGCACCTGGTCCCAATCTTCCTCTTTCATCCGCACCACCAGGTTGTCCCGGGTGATGCCGGCGTTGTTCACCAGTATGTCCAGGCGGCCGCTTTGCTTCAGGATTTCCTCGAAGGCGCGCTCCACTTGGGCGGCCTCAGCCACATTAAAGGCCAAGGCGGCCGCGGCCGCGCCCCGGGCCTCTACCTCCCTTTGGGTCTGGGCGGCCTCCTCCCCCAGGGCAATATCATTAATATAAATCATGGTACCCGGCTGGGCCAGGGCCCGGGCAATGGCCCGGCCGATACCCCGGGCCGCGCCGGTTACCAGTGCTACCTTGGTTACCTTGGTCATCTCCAGGAACAGCGTTGATTTTTTAATCAACCGTCTTATCCGCAAAGAGGGCAAACCCAACGCGGATCAAAAGCCCCGGATAAGATTGTTAGAAAATTAACATAAAACGAATCGCCAAAAATTAAAAGAGATTTTCGAAGTTTTTTTGGGGGAGGGGGCTAAGGAGCACAGCCCCTTCCCCCCTCCCCCAAAACCCCCGTCCTTTATGGCCTTAAAAATGCTGGGGAAGGCAGGGCCAATGGCACTGCCTTCTCCAGCCCCATCTGCGGGGGTGGGGAGGGGGGTGTGGGGGGAGGGCGGGGGACCTCAGGTCCCCCCGGCCCTCTCCCCACATCTTCATCCCCGCTCCCTCTTGATCTCCTGGATCAGGGCCGGGAGGATGTCGAAGAGGTCTCCCACCAGGCCCACGTCGGCGATCTTGAAGATAGGCGCGGCGGAGTCTTTGTTGATGGCCACGATGAAGTCCGAAGACTGCATGCCTACCAGGTGTTGGGCCGCGCCGCTGAGGCCGCAGGCGATATAGAGCTTGGGGGACACGGTCTTGCCCGTCTGGCCGATCTGGTGGGCGTAGGAGATCCAGCCCGCGTCCACCGCGCCCCGGGTGGCCCCCACCGCGCCGCCCAAAAGGTCGGCCAACTCCTCCAGGAGGCGGAAATTTTTGGCCTCTTTCAATCCCCGGCCCCCGGCCACGATCACTTCGGCTTCGGCCAGAGGGACCCGCTCCTTGATCTCCTCCACGGTTTTAAGGAAACGGCTCTTGCTTAAATTATCCGGGGGAGACCATTCCATCCGGATCACCTGGCCGTCAGGAGAAGAGGCCGAGAGCAGAGCTTTAAAGACTCCGGGCCGGGCCGTGGCCATCTGAGGATAGGTCCGGGGCGTGATGATGGTGGCCATGATGTTGCCGCCAAAGGCCGGGCGGGTCTGGAGCAAGAGGCGCTTTTCCGGGTCGATGGCAAACGCGGTGCAGTCCGCGGTGAGGCCGGTTTTGAGCGCGGCGGCCACCTGAGGAATAAAGGCCCGGCCTAAGTAGGTCGCGCCGGCCAGGATGATCTCCGGCTGAAAACGCCGGGCCAAATGGGTCAAGGCCGCGGTATAAGGCTCTTCCACAAAGTCGGCCAAGCCGGGATCATCGACTAAATAAACCTTGTCAGCGCCGGCAGCCAGCAGGGTAGGGGAGAGGTGTTCTACTCGGTCCCCCAGGAGGACCGCGGCGACCGGAACTTGTAACACTTCCGCCAGACGCCGGGCCTCCCCCAGCAACTGCAAAGCCACCGGGGCCAGCTTGCCGTGGCGCTGCTCCGCCAAGACCCAGACCCCATCCGGGGGGACGCCAGGCCGGGGCGAGGGGCCTTCCATCTCCGGCAGGGCCAGGGCCTGGAACTCGCAGACCTCCACACACGCGCCGCAGAGGTTACAACCCTCGCCGATGACCAGGGTTTCGCCTTCCAGGCTCAGGATGCCGAAGGGACAAACCTCCACACACTGGCCGCACGCGGTGCACTTTTCGGAATAGAAAATTAGGCTCATATTTATTGATTGTTGCGGGGGGAGGGCCAGGGAGCAG
>JBFLZI010000100.1:0-11013 GCA_040756315.1 Thermodesulfobacteriota bacterium
CGGCATGACCGACCTCCTGGGAGACGATCCGCCATTATACTGTTACCCATGTCTCCGAACATGTGTTACCTATGTCCCCGGTCTATACACCCTTAAGGGGGTTAAAAAGTTTGGTTGGGCCGGGGCGAAAGGCCCCGGCCCAACCCAACCCCCACAGCGGGTTGGGCGGGGGGTGTGAGGGGCGGGCCAGTAGCACAGGCTTCCAGCCTGTGCTCAGGTCCCTGCCCTCCCCCCACAACTCCATCTAAATCTTCAATTCTACCTCTCCCAGCCCCTGTTGGTAGTCCAGGCAGGCCCGGATGTAGTCCCGGAACAGGGGGTGGGGGTGCATGGGTCGGGATTTGAATTCCGGGTGGAACTGGCAGGCCAGGAACCAGGGGTGGTCCGCCACTTCGATGATCTCCACCAGTTCGCCGTTGGGAGAGGTGCCGGTGATCTTCAGGCCCGCGTCCTTCAGTCGGTCCCGGTAGTCGTTATTGAACTCATAGCGATGGCGGTGCCGTTCCATGATTTCCAGGGTCCCGTAAGCCCGGGCCGCCAGGGAGCCTTCCTTGAGCACGCAGGGGTATGATCCCAGGCGCATGGTGCCCCCTTTGTCGGTGTCCGGGTCCCGGGTCACCACTCCGTTCAGACGATAATCATACCACTGGCGCATGAGGTAGATCACCGGGTCACAGGGCTCGATGCCGAACTCCTCGCTCTGGGCTTTGGCCAGGCCGGCCACGTGCCGGGCAAACTCCACCACCGCCAGTTGCATGCCGAAGCAGAGGCCCAGATAGGGCACTTGCCGTTCCCGGGCGTGGCGGATGGCCTTGATCTTCCCTTCCGCGCCCCGGACCCCGAAGCCCCCCGGCACCAGGATGCCGTGGAGATGGCTAAGGAGGAGCTGCGGTCCTTCTCGCTCCACCGCTTCCGCGTCGATATAGTTCAGGGCCACTTGTGCCCCGTGGGCCAGCCCGCCGTGCACCAGGGCCTCGTGCAGGCTTTTATAAGATTCCTGGAGATTGACATATTTGCCGATAATGCCGATCTCCACCCGCCCCTGGGGGTTTTTCAGGCGGCCCACCAACTCCTCCCAGTGTTCCAGGCGGGGGGCGCCGGTCCAGATATTTAAGACCTCGATGAGACGCTCGTCCAAACCTTCCTTATGAAAGAGGAGGGGGATTTCGTAGATATTTTGCACGTCCTGGGCAGTGATCACCGCTTCCGGCTCCACGTCGCAGAACAGGGCAATTTTCCCCTTGATTTCCGGGGAGAGGATTTTCTCGCTGCGGCACAAGAGAATATCCGGCTGGATGCCGATGCTGCGCAGTTCCTTAACGCTGTGCTGGGTGGGCTTGGTCTTTACTTCCCCCGCGGTCTTGATGTAGGGCACCAGGGTGAGGTGGATGTAGCAGACGTTATTTTTGCCCAGGTCCCCTTTCATTTGGCGGATGGCCTCCAGAAAGGGCAGGCTTTCGATGTCCCCCACGGTGCCGCCGATTTCGATGATGGCCACGTCCACCGGGGGGGCTACTTTGAGGATGGCGGCCTTGATTTCGTCAGTGACGTGGGGAATGACCTGGACGGTGCCCCCCAGATAATCGCCCCGGCGCTCCTTGGTGATGACGTTGTTATAGATGCGCCCGGAGGTGTAGTTGTTTTCCTGGCCCAGGGTCACGGAAGTGAAGCGTTCGTAATGCCCCAGGTCCAGGTCGGTTTCGGCCCCGTCTTCGGTGACGAAGACCTCCCCGTGCTGAAAGGGGTTCATGGTTCCGGGGTCCACGTTGATATAGGGGTCCAGCTTCTGAAAAGTGACCCTGAGCCCCCGGGCCTCCAGCAAGGCCCCGATGGCCGCGGCCGCCACCCCCTTTCCCAGGGAGGACAACACCCCGCCGGTGATAAAGATAAATTTGGTTTTCACGTTTCCCCCAATTCCACCTTTATACCGCTCCCGCGTCCATTGTCAAGCCGAATGGTCCGGTTGGAGGCCCTGGACAGGAAGCACCGTCTGATTATTCCCCCTTTGGAGAGAAGTTGGTTTATCCACTACCAGGTAGGGAAATTTTACGACCCCCGGAACCGGGTGTAGGCGTCGGCTGGGGCCCGGGAGGCTCCAGATGAGGCGGCAGGGCCGGCGGAATATACATTCTTTCTTGGATCTGCCCGGGTCTATCGGGAATGGTAATAGTCCTGGCCCCTCCTTCCACCCGGGGCATTTCGATGGGACCCCCGGAAATAATTCTGGGGGGGACCCCATGACGCATCCAGTCTTGCAGCAGACCCAAGGTTTGCAGAGGATAGCGCCGGGGCTGAGTCGGTGCCAGGCCGGCCTTGACCTGGGTCTGCTCCTGGCCGATCAGGACCACCGTGCCGGGAACCGCTCCCGGCAGGGAACTGACCTGAAGCATTCCCCGTTCACCAAAGACATGGATGAAGTTGACCCCGATCAGGTTATACCAGGAAGTGCCTCGCACTCCCAGAGTGGCCGTGTGCGTTTTCATGATAAAGTCCGGTTGTTCCACGTTAAAGAGGCGCTGCACCAGGCAGTGCACCAATCCCTGGAAGACTTGCAGCACCGCCCGCCGGGACCCCTTGCCGGCGTCGTAGAGATAGTCCTCAATGCCCACCCGGCTTCCCGGGGCAATATTAAGGACGGAATCGTCAATAAAACGGACCTGGGCCCGGGAGGCCGACTTGGTGCGGATGAGATCCCCCGGCTCGACTCCGTCTTTTAACTTGGCCGGAAGGAAAGGCAACTTCCCCTGACGCATCAACTCCACCTGTCCTTCCACCTGGGTCAGATGGCCCACCACCGCGGCCTTTACCCCTAAAGGCAACATTAGTATCAGGACCATGATCAGGACTGATGCCGTTAAGAACCTAAGGCGCATGTCTGTCTCCCTCTCCTCCCTTTTAGGCCATTTGATCTATAAGGCCGGCTTCAGGAAGGCAACCCTGCCCCCTGGACGTTATTCAGTCCCCATGACTTCGACTGCCGCTCTTTTGCCCGGGGAAGACGGAACCCCTCCAATGGATGCGATAAACCAGGTCTTTACTTTCTCCCAGAACTAACAGCAGCAGGCTGCTCCGCCTGCCAATTATCCCCTCTAGAGCTGTTGGGGAGCCAGGTGCGGGAGTTAATGCCCTTTTATATGACCTCCAGTACTACCACCGGAAGAGGAGGCACCCCCTGGACTCTGGGGATGCAACGGCTGCGGCGGCACTACCGGGGGAATGTATAGACTTCCTTGCACCTGGGCCGGTCTCTGGGGGAAGTGGGGCATCCCGCCCTTCTCCCGCTGCAGCCAGAGGGTCTGGGCCAAGCCGCCGGAAACCACCCCGGGAGGAACGCCGTTAATCAGCCAGTTCTGCAATTGGTGGAGGATTTCCGGGGTAAAAAGCCGAGGCGCAATGGGGGCCAGACCTTTCTTGACCAGGGTGTGCTCCCAGGCCGCCAACAGCACGGTCCCGGGAACGGCTCCCGGCAGGGAACTGACCTGGATCATCCCCTTTTCGGCAAAGGCTTGAGTGAAGTTGATGCCGATGAGGGTGTACCAAGAAGTGCCCCGCACCCCCAGGGTGGCGGTTTGGGTCTTCATGATAAAATCCGGTTTCTCCACCTGAAACAGCCGGGGCACCACACAGCGCACCAACCCCTGGAAGATTTGCAGCACCGCCTGGCGGTGGCCCTTCTGGGAATCAAAAGAAAAATCTTCTAGGCCGACGCGGCTGCCGGGAGCAATGGTGAGGCTGGAACCATCGATGAAACTTATCTGGGCCCGGGAGGCGGACTTGGTGCGGATGACATCCCCCGGCTCCACCCCGTCTTTGACCTTGGCCAGCAGGAAAGGGAGCTTCCCCTGGCGCATCAGCTCCACCTGTCCTTCCACCTGGGTCAGATGGCCTACTATTGCGGCCTGGACTCCACTAACCGCCAGCAAACTCAAAGTCAGGAGCAGGATAAACCCCAGCATCTGCCTGAAGTTCATGCTTACCTCCTTAAGTTGCCCCTCCGGATTAAATCATATCATAAATATATTTATCGGCATAATGGGCTTTAGATAAACGGATTGATCAAAAAAAGGGGATAAGGATTATTCTTGGTTTCCCGGGTTAGGGAGAGAGTGGGTAATCAACTCTATAAGGGGGGAGGGGGAGGGGAGTTTGAGGGGAGGGGGGATTCTAACCCCCGGCCCTCCCCTCAAATTAGTTTTGCAAAAATCTCAGGACGCGGCGCTGGTGCTGGGTTGGGCGGCCAGCCAGGCGGCCCGCTCCTTTTGTTTGATGGGGCTGGGGCCCAATTTATAAGCCCGTTCCGCCATCTCTTGGGCAATGGCGGCGAATCTCGGCCCTTCGGAAGAAGACAGGTTGAACATCTCCACCCGGTCCGGTTCGATTCCCATCTCGGTAAAATCCTTTTTTACCTTAGCGACCCGCTTTCTGGCCTGGATGTTGCCGGAAAGGTAATGGCATTCTCCCTCCAGACAGCCGGCCACAAAGACCACGTCCGCTCCCCCTTCAAAAGCCTTAAGCAGATGGAGGATGTCCACCCGGCCGGTGCAGGGCATCAGGATGATCTTGATCTCCGGGGGATACTGCAACCGCATCGAACCTGCCAGGTCCGCGGCGCTGTAGGCTCAGTAGCGGCAACAAAAGCCGATGATCTTGGGAATAAAGGGGGTGCTCATGGTGTCTCCTTTCTTAACCCGCAGCCAGGGCGATTTCTTGGGCGATGATTTGGACATCGGTGTAATGCTTCATGGTAATGGCCTTGGCCGGACATTCCGATACGCAAACGCCGCAGCCCTGGCACTTGGCCGGGTCGATCTCGGCGGCATCAAGCTTATAATCAATGACCGGCACATTAAAGGGGCAGGTGCGCACGCAAGTGAGGCAAACGGCGCACTTGTCCGGATCCACCACCGCAACGATGCCGCCCACCTTGACAGTGTCCTGGGCCAGGAAGGTGGCGGCCCGGCCTGCGGCGGCCTTGGCCTGGGCGATGGACTCATCGATGGGCTTGGGATAATGGGCCAGGCCGGCCAGATAGATGCCGTCGGAGGGGAAATCCACCGGCCGCAACTTGGCATGGGCCTCATTAAAGAAACCTTCGGCATTCCGGGATACTTTGAAGAGTTCACCCAATTCCTCGGTGGGGTTGGGGAGCACGGCGGTGGCCAGGGTGAGAAGGTCCGGGCGCAACACCAGGGGCCGGCCCAGGATCATATCGTTGACGGTCACCTGGAGGCCGCCGTCCCCGGTCTTTTCCACCAGGGGCTTGCCGTCCAGATCGAAGCGCACGAAAATGACGCCCTTCTCCCGGGCTTCTTTGTAAAGCAGCTCCTTTTCCCCATAAGTGCGCAGGTCCCGATAGAGGACAAAGACGTCCATGTCCGGGTTCGCCTCTTTCAGCAGCAAGGCGGATTCCACCGAATGGGTGCAGCACAGGCGGCTGCAATAAGGCCGCTCCGGCTCCCGGGAGCCCACACACTGAATGAAGACTGCCTGTTGGGCCTTGGCCACCCGGGGGTCCTTCTCGGCAATGGCCTTGTCCAGTTCAAAGGATAGGAGGACATTGGGATGCTGGCCATAGAGGTATTCCTCCGGGGCGAAGGCGGAACCGCCGGTGGCCATGATGGTCACCCCGTGTTCGAGGTCCTGGTCCCCCGAAGGAGTGGCGATGGTGGACTGGAAGTTGCCGATGAAGCCGCTGGTTTCCTTCACCTGGGAGTTATACAGGACTTCGATTAAGTCGTGACCTTCCACCGACTTGATCAGGTCTTCCAGATAGCCCCGGTAGTTGTAACCCCGGTGACTGACCACCAGGTTCCAGGCATTGCCGCCCAGTTTATCCGTTTGCTCCACCAGATAGGCCTTGAAGCCCATATTGGCGATGGACCGGGCCGCTTCCATGCCGGCCACCCCGCCGCCGATGACCAGGGCGGCTTTGTGTACCGGGAAGGCCATCTTGTGGAGGGGCTCTAAGTTGGTCAAACGGGCGGCCACGCCCCTGACCAGGTCTTTGGCTTTTTCTAAGGCCTTTTCCGGCTCATGCATGTGCACCCAGGAGTCCTGGTCCCGGATGTTGGCCATCTCAAAAAGATAGGGATTAAGCCCGGCCTGTTGGATGGTCTCCATGAACATGGGGGCATGGGTGCGGGGGCTGCAAGAGGCCACCAGGACCCGGTTCAGTTGATGCTCTTCAATGGCCTGAAGGATCTTGTCCTGGGTGTCGGCGGAGCAAGTGAACAGGTTCTGGTCGGCCAAGACCACATGGGGTAGAGTGCTGGCGTATTCCGTCAGGGTCGGGACGTCGATGACGCCGCCGATGTTGATGCCGCAGTTGCAGACAAAGACGCCGATGCGGGGTTCCTCGCCGCTGACGTCCTTTTCCGGGGGAATGACCGGAATCTTCAGTTCCGTGCCCCGGGCCGGAGCCAGGAGTTCGCCGGCCGCGGCCGCGGCGGCGGAGGCCTCCATCACCGATTGGGGAATATCTTTAGGCCCCTGGAAAGCGCCGCAGACATAGACCCCCTCCTGGCTGGTGGTCACCGGGGTAAAGGGAGAGGTGTCGGCGAACCGGGTTTCCGGCTTCACTTGAATGTCCAGGGTGGCGGCCAGGTTCAAGGCCTCCGGGGAGGCTTCCAGCCCCTGGGACAGGACCACCATGTCAAATTCTTCTTCCTTGAGTTCGCCGTTTTCGGCGATGTAGCGAATGGCTAAGTTATCGCTGCCCGCCACCGGCTCCACACTATGCACCCGGGAACGGATAAAGCGGACGCCGTGTTCCGATTCGGCCCGCCAGTAATATTTCTCAAAGTCCTTGCCGTAGGTGCGCATGTCCATGAAAAAGATGGCGGTCTCCAGGGGATGCGTTTTGCTGTGTTCCTTGGCGATCACCGCCTGTTTGATGGCATACATGCAGCAGACCGCGGAGCAGTAACTGTTGTCGCAATGATTCAGGTCCCGGGAGCCGACGCACTGCAGCCAGGCCATTTTCTTGGGTTCCTGGTGGTCCGAGGGACGGATCAGGTGGCCCTGGAAAGGACCGGAAGCCGAGAGAATCCGTTCAAACTCCAGGCTGCCTACCACATTGGGATGGCTGGCGTATTGATAAGCGGAATATTTGCTGGGATCAAAGATCTGAAAACCGGTGGCCAGGACCAACGCGCCCACATTCAATTCCAACTTTTCCGGGCCTTGGCTGTGGGCCACGGCCCCGGCCTGGCAGGCGACGACGCACTGCAGGCATTCGGAGCAGACCCCGCAATTGATGCAGCGGGCCGCTTCCGCCACCGCGGCCTCCGTGTCATAGCCCAGGTTGATTTCTTTGAAGCTCTTAATCCACTCTTCCACCGGCAGGTGGGGCATGGCTGCCCGGGGGGCCCTGGCCTCTTTCTCCGGGATGGGGTTCCAGACCCCATCCTTAAGGGGCCTTAACGGCAGCTCCCGATCAGCCTTCAGGTCCCGGCCGTTAAGATACCGGTCGATGGAGTCCGCCGCGTCCCGGCCCGCGGCCACCGCGGCGATGGCGATGTAGGGGCCGGAAACCACGTCCCCGCCGGCAAAGACCCCTTCCCGGCTGGTGGCGTAAGTGTCCGGGTCAGCCTCAATCAGACCCCGGGGGGTCAGTTTAACGCCGTCCGCGTCGGTGAGGAACTTCAAGTTGGCCCGCTGGCCGATGGACATGATGATGACGTCGGCCTCCCGGGTAGTGAGCCGGTCTTCAAAGTAGGTGGGGGCAAACCGGCCCTGGTCATCAAAGACCCGCTCCACCGCCTTCATTTCAATACCGGTGACCTGGCCTTGGGCCGCCAGGATCTGCTTCACCCCCCAGCGGGTGACGATGTCGATGCCTTCGGCCTCCGCCTCCGCCACTTCCCAGGGGGAGGCGGGCATCTCTTCCCGGCTCTCCAGGCAAACAATAGTCACCTGGGAAGCGCCTTTCCGCCGGGCGGTGCGGGCCACGTCCATGGCCACGTTGCCGCCGCCGATGACCAGAACTTTCTTCCCTTTGGTGGGAGAAGGGCCGCCGGAGGCCACTTCCTTTAAGTATTCCACCCCCCAGAGGACCCCTTCGGCGTCGGCCCCCGGCACCGGCAGGCGCACGGATTCCTGGCAGCCCACCCCCAGGTAAACCGCCCGGAAGCCGTCCCGGGTCAGAAGGTCGTTGACCGTTAAGCCCGGACCGATGGGGGTGTTATAGCGAATCTCCACCTCCAGCTTCTCAAGGTAGTTCACTTCCCGTTGCAGCACTTCCCGGGGCAGGCGGTATTCCGGGATGCCGTAGCGTAGCCAGCCGCCCGCTTCCGGCGCGGCCTCAAAGATCACCGCCTTATAACCCTTTAGGGCCAGATGATAGGCGCAGCTCAGGCCGCCGGGGCCGGCCCCGACGATGGCCACCGCTTCGTCCCGCTTGGGGATCTCCGGCAGAGGCAGGGCGTCCCAGTCCACCTGGTCCGCCACAAAGCGCTTCAGGTTGCAGATGGCAATGGGTTCGTCCATCTCCTGGCGACGGCAATCGCTCTCGCAGGGGTGGGGGCAGATGCGGCCGATGGTGCCGGGCAGGGGCAGGCGGTCCATGATCAGGGCCAGGGCCTCGGGGAACTTCCCCGCCTTGATCAGTTGCACGTACCCTTGGGCGCTCAAATTGGCGGGACAGGCCCGGACACAGGGGGCCCGATCATATTTCTTGATGGCGAAAGTGGCGGGAATGGCCTGGGGATAAAGGCGATAGATGGCCCGCCCTTCATTCAGACCCAAGTTGAATTCATCGGGGACCGCCACCGGGCAGGCCTCGGCGCAGGCCCCGCAACCGGTGCATTTGGCCGGATCAATGTATCGGGGTTCTCTGGCCAAGCTTACCGTGAAATTCCCGGGCTCCCCGGAAATGCCGGTAATTTCTGTCAGGGGGAGAATCTCGATATTCAGATGGCGGCCACATTCCACCAACTTGGGGGAGATGATGCACATGGAACAATCATTGGTGGGAAAGGTCTTATCCAGTTGGGCCATCACCCCGCCGATGGCCGACTTCTTTTCCACCAGATGGACATAAAAACCGGCGTTGGCCAAATCCAGGGCGGCCTGCACCCCGGCGATGCCGGCGCCGATGACCATCACTTTCCCTACCGGGTTCTTCGCACTCGCCTTAGTTGCCATAGGGTTACCTTCCCATTGATTAATCTGTTCAACTCTCTATAAACGCGCAGGTAGAGGTCTTGTGAAATTGCACACTTGCTCATTTTATAAAAATAATCGCCAGCAAGTCAAGAAAGAATCCTGGGGAAATATACAACCGCAAATGTTCTGATTATTTGCCTGAATCGGCTGGAATGAAAGAGGAAGATTAGGTGGGTTTTAGCTGGTTTCCCTAGTTTCGCCGGGCTTGGTGAACGGGTGGTTTGACTCCCGGCTCTCTTTGGAGGCTGGTTATTGACGGTATCTTTTAAAACTGATGTTCATGATAGTGGATTGCATCCCACAACCCCTGGTGCTCGGCCTCATGCTCCACCCGGGTGAGGAACTGCTCCGCCAGGTCCTGGCGGCACTCCCAACAGAATTTGGCCAGTTCATCCAGTTTCTGCTCCAGGCGGGTGAACATGCGCCACAGTAAAAAGCCGCTGATGCCGGCAAATAGAGCCAAAAGGGAGACCAAGGCCCCCACATGCTCGGCCAAGTCCTGAAAGTTCATGGTAATGCGCTGCGCGAAAATCCCACAGGAGGCCTGGGGAAAAATCAGGTTACAGGTTAAGGGATCAGGGGCCAGGGGTCAGACAAAGCCAAACTGTTTCATCACTAACCCCTGACCCCGGATCCCTGACCACTATTGAGCGGTTTAGGAAAAGGGCTTGATTGAGAGGACAGAAAGCCCAGCCCCCGGCCCTCTCCGCACCCCCCTATTCCTCCCAGCCGGTAATCCGAACTGACTGGTTGGCGGTGTTGTCGTTGTGCAAATATAGGGCGTGGCTCACCGGCACCCGGCAGTTGAAGGGGATCGCCCCCCGCACTCCCTCCAGGGCGGTAGTCGGGGGGGTGCCATGCACCATCAGCGCGGCAGTGCTCCCGTCATAAGAAAGGGCCAGCTTCAGATCGGCACCCTCCAGGGCCGCGGCGTATCCGGATAAAGACCTGGCTGTGGGCGGCGCCGCGGTGCATAAATCATAAAGGGTGAAGCCATTGATGGCCCCCGCGGCCAACTCCCGATAACTCTGGTAAGTAAAGCGCCGCCCCTCCTGAAAAAAGGGGACTAGGCTGCTCCCGGCGTCATTTAAAACCATGCCCAGGTAGCGGAAGTTGGTGGGAGGCAGCACTATAAACCAGTCCCCCTGGGCCAGGGTCAGGGTGCTGCCCCCATAAGTGATGGTGCCGTTGGTCTCATTGTCGTCGTTATTCCCGGTGATCAGGCGGAGCAAGCCCCGGGAGGCCCCGGTGAGCACCAGCACTTTCCCGTTTACCAGTTCATTGGCGGTAAAGCCGTAACCGATATCGGCGCTGTTGCCATTGTTCCTCAAAGTAATAATCTGGGTGCTCTGGGAAGAGACCCGCATCACCGGCAGGGCTTTAAGAGTGAAGGTGGTCTCCCCCGACCCAGCCAGGGCATAAACGCAGTACCACTGATTCCCCTTTTCCGTGCCCCAGAGACTGCCGGATTCGGCAAAATTCAGGGTCAGAGGGGTGGAATTCTCCCGGTACCGCCCGTCCGCCAGGTCACCATCCACCCACAGCCCCCGGTGCAGCGGCGACGGGAACCCGCACAACATCACCCGGGCCTGACAATCCGCGGTGGCATTAACCCGAACCTTGGCAGCATCCACATATTCCAACGAAGGGGCCTGCGCCAACTCGAAACTCTCCAACAAGGCCCGCTCCACCTTGTCAAAATCACTCTTTAAAATAACCTGCCGACCCGTGCCGCTACCCCACTTGTCCTGGGGAAGATGAATCAATGCCATAAGGTAACCTCGCTTACAGGTAGTAGTTTTGGGGGGAGGGCCAGGGACCTGAGGTCCCTGCCCTCCCCCCAAGCCC
>JBFLZI010000101.1:0-4625 GCA_040756315.1 Thermodesulfobacteriota bacterium
GGGGAGGGCAGGGACCTGAGGTCCCTGGCCCTCCCCCCACAAAACCATCGCTTATTAGCTCAACCCGGCCAATTGTTCCGCCAGGTCCTGGGGATCGGTGATGCCCGGGCGGCAGGTGAAGTTATGGCAGAGGTAAGCAGTGGGTCCTTCCTCCTGGGGGGTTAGGTAGCGCACGGCTGGGGCCAACTCCTCCAAGGCGGCGCAGTCTGCCGGGTTTTTCCGCAGCAAGCGCCGGGCCGGCAGGAAATGGCCATAGATGATCTTGAGCATCTCCCGCATCCGGGGGTGCTGAGGGTCGCCCACCAAAGTGAGTTCCACCGGCGGGGTGAGATAGAGGTCCAAGACGGTTAAGAGGTGGGCAAAGCCCCAGGGATTTTCCGCGGCCTGGGGCTGAAACCGGCTCAGAATGGCCTTGGCCCGTTCCTGATAGGCTTCTTGCTCGGTGCAGCGGTGCAACCTGAGGCACACCCGGGCCGCCATGGAGTTGCCGGAGGGAATGGCCTGATCATAGACATTCTTGGAGCGCACCAAAGTGGCTTCCTGGTTCTGGGCCACGTAGAAATAGGTGCCGTCCTCGGGGTCCAGAAACCGGCTTTCCATCAGGTCCGCCAGGCGCTTGGCCATAGCCAGCCAGGCGGGATCGAAGTCGGTTTCATAGAGGTCGAGACAAGCGTTGGCCAAAAAGGCGTAGTCCTCCAGGAACCCCGGGATGCTCACCTGGCCCGCGGCCCAGATGCGATAAAGACCGTCTTCCCGGAAGAGGTCTGTCAAAATAAACCTGGCTGCTTTAGCCGCGGCGGCATAATACTTATCCTCTCCCAGGACCTGGGCGCCCAGGGCCAGGGCGGAGATCATCAGGCCGTTCCAGGAGGTGATGATCTTTCCATCCCGGTGGGGGCGCACCCGAGTGGCCCGGGCCTGGCCCAGGCGCTCCCGGGCCAGGTGCAGTTGGCCCTCTAGTTGCTCCCGGGGTTGGGAGAAGCGGGTGGCCAGGTCGTTCAGGGAGAAGGGCCGGGTCAGGATATTCTTTCCCTCAAAATTGCCCCCTGCCGTGACCCCCAGGGCGACCCGGGCCAGGGGGGCCAACTCCGGTCCCACCACCTTTTCCAACTCTTCCCGGCTCCAGAGGTAAAACTTCCCCTCCTCCCCGTCGCTTTCCGCGTCCAGGGCGGCATAGAAGCCCCCCTGGGGGGCGGCCAGTTCCCGCAGGACAAAGTCCAGGGTCTCCTTAGCGATGCGCCGGGAAAATTCCCGGCCGGTAAGCTGGAAGAGGGCCAGATAGAGGGGCGTCAGCAAGGCGTTATCATAGAGCATCTTCTCAAAGTGGGGCACCAGCCACACCCCGTCCACGGTATAGCGGTGGAAGCCCCCACCCACCTGGTCATAGATGCCGCCCCGGGCCATTTTTTCCAGGCTGAAGCCCACTATCTCCTGGGCCCCGGCATCCTTCTGGCTGCGGGCCTGATTAAGGAGAAAGCCCAATTCCAAAGCCCGGGGGAACTTGGGGGCGCCGCCGAAACCGCCGTGCCGGCGGTCAGAGTCTTCCTTCAGGCGCTGGGCCGCGGCGGCCACCTGGGCCTGGGTCAACTCCGGCGCGGCCCCGGGCCGGGCCGCCAGGATTTTTAACTGTTCCGTCACCTTCTCGCTCAAATCCACCAACTTTTCCCGATTCTGTCGGTAGATCTGGTTCAGAGCCAGGAGGAGGCGGGGAAACCCGGTAAAGCCGCCCCGGTCTTCCGGGGGAAAATAAGTGCCCGCGTAAAAGGGCTTCAGGTCCGGGGTCAAAAAGACGCTCATGGGCCAGCCCCCGGTGCCGGCCAAGAGCTGCACCGCGGTCATGTAAGTCTCATCCAGGTCGGGACGCTCCTCCCGATCCACCTTGATATTAATGAAATGCTCATTCATCAACGCGGCGATGGCGGGATTGGCAAAAGATTCATGGGCCATGACGTGGCACCAGTGGCAGGTGGAGTAGCCGATGCTGAGGAAGATGGGCTTATCCTCCCGGCGGGCCCGGTCCAGGGCCTCCGGCCCCCAGGGGTACCAATCCACCGGATTGTCGGCATGTTGCCTTAAGTAAGGGCTGGTCTCCCGGGCCAGGCGGTTGGGGGGAGTTTTTTCAGTCATGGGGCAATTCCTTATGCGTCGGTTAATACCGCCTTCTGGGGCGCCTCGGACTAACCGGCAAGAGAGTTCTTCTTAAAGTAGTTATTATTACATCAATTGCAAGGTTGAGCCGGCCAGAACCGAAAAGATTGGGTTAAGAGGCCTGAGAAGGGCGGTTCCGCCCCATCCCAAACCGGGCGGGGGCTGGGGTCAAAGAGACTTAATGGTCGGTCAATTTAGAGAATTCTTCTTCACCGGCCAGGCGGGCCAGTTCAGTTAAGAGTTGGCGTAGTTCCGCCGCGTCCCGGAATTTGATCTCCACCTGAAAGTCCTGGCCTTCAAAGGCCGGCGGCGGGGTCAGGCGCAGCCGGGGATGCTGTTTCAAGCCCAGGCGTTTTAGCCCGGCTTGAAAAGTCTCTTCCGCCGCGCTCAGGCGGGGCAGGAGCCACCCCTTCAACAGCCGCCGCACCGCTCCGGCCTTCTCCTGAGGGGTCAAATCCGCCTGGGTTAAATATTGTTGGAGTTCAGGCCGGGATAAAATCCGGGCCGGGGTCCTCCCTTCCCGCCGGGCCAGGAGGTCTATGGTTTCCAGGAATTCTTCTTGCTTACTCTGGCTGAGAGGAAGTTGCTCAAAGAAAGGCCGGGAGGCCTCCCGCTCCGGCTCCGGCCACCGGGCCAGGCGGGCGGCGGCGCTCAGGGCCAGCCTTTCCTGGGCCAGCAGGGTTTGCCAGGGGGCCTCCAGGGCGCCGGCCGCCAGCAGCCGTTCTAAATGTCCGGCAGTGGGAGGAACCCCCAGCAGGGGGAGAAAGCGCCGCACTACCGTCTCCCGGTCCCAGTGGGCCAGGAGCCGTGGAGCCAAGAGGGCCTGCTCCAGGGGATTGAACCCCCGGCTCAGGGCGTTGTCGTGAATTATTAACAAAAGGCAAGAGGCTTCCGGGGTGTCGCCGGGCAGGGTCAGGGCCGGGACCGTATCCCAGTCCAGTTGGGCCGCGGCCCAAAGACGCTTCCAGCCGGTGATTACCTGATAGCGTTCTCCATTTTGCCGTCGGAGCCGGGGCGGGGCGAGGAGGCCCACTTCCTGAAGGGATTCCTTCAGCCGGGTGAGGTCTCCCGGCGGCGAGAACCGGAAAGAGCAGTCCTCCCAAGCCACCGCCGTGAGGGAAATCTCCTGGAATCGGGAATTAATAGGCATGGTGGGGGATATCCATAAGCTAGACTCTAAGAACCGGCCCTGGTTTTGAATACCCGCAGAAGGAGGCCGGGGTTAAAACCCCGGAGACGTCTCCGGCTGCCAATACCCGCTCCCTCTCTGGAACGATTCGCCAGCGCATGTAAATTTTTCCCCAGGGGCGAATCTTATATTCGCCTTAAGTTAGTGAGCGAACCCCAGGAGGTTCGCCCCTATAGTCTAATACCATTACCATTTGGAGGCGAATTAGTATTACAAGTTATTTCACCCCCCACATTCTACAAAATGGTCATTCTGAGCGAAGCGAAGAATCTCGTATTTTTAAATACTTGAGACCCTTCGCTTCGCTCAGGGTGACAAAAAAACCGGTTTTGAAATAGCTTTTAGGTCGGTTTTCCGTTTATCTTGAGCAAGAGCTTATACTGAAAATCGCTTACAGGAAACGGAAAAGGTTGATGAGGAGAAAGTGGGGGGAAGGGGGCTGAGGGCCTGGGGCCCCCAGCCCCCCGCTAGGTTTCCCTTAGGTCCTTGGCGGAGCCAAGGACCTAAGCGGTTCAATAATAATTTTGGCTGGGCGGCGCGTAGTAACCATAGCCCGGTTGCTGCGGCCCATCGTAATAACCGGAGGGATAATTGGAGGTGGAGCGCCCATAGACTTCCCCGGCGATGCCTCCCCCCGCGGCTCCCAGCAACCCCCCGATGGCCGCCCCTTTCCAGGGGTTGCGGTGATTGGCGGCGGCCCCGATACCGGCCCCCAGGGCCGCGCCCAGGCCGGCGCCGGTGTAAAGATAGGGATTTTGTTGAGGGGTGGCGCAGCCCCACAAAAAACTCAAGGCGAGCACCAGGGCCGGCAGAAGCCGGATCCCTCTCACCCCGCCTGCAAACTTCATAGTTTTACGCACGACTCTTTTCCTCCCCAAAGGGTTTGATGTCTTCGTTTGATGATTAGACCTAAGGGATGAGAAAAGAGTTAAAAGGGATTAGGTGAAAATTTCTAGGAGGGTGTATTTAAAGCAAAATCGGTAGCAAAGTTTTTATCACCCGGCAAGCGGGGATAACTCATGATCGGGGCTACCAAACTTTTCCAACCTCATCCAGGGGGTTGGGAGGAGAGTTTGAAGGGAGGGCAGGGAGCCACTGCCCCCCGCCCTCCCCTCAAAATATCTCTACTTCACTTGCCAATCACCAGGATGACTGCGTCTTTGGCCACGGAGGCCCCGGGTTCGAAGTTGATGGCGGTGATGGTGCCGGAGGCCGGCGCGGGCAGGCTGTTCTGCATCTTCATGGCCTCCAGGATGCAGACCAGGTCGCCGTTGTTCACCTTATCCCC
>JBFLZI010000101.1:4725-10992 GCA_040756315.1 Thermodesulfobacteriota bacterium
TTTTGCACCTTCTTGTCCATGGGGGCCGGGGTCTTGCCGTAGAGGCCGTAGGCCAGGCCCTTCACCTCCCCGGGAATCTGCTGATAGCGCCCGAAGAGCACGTTGAAGACCGCCTGAATGCCGACGATCTGGCTGGTGGGGGTCACTAAAGGGGGATAACCCAACTCTTTCCGGGTCTGGGGCAGGTCCGCCATCACCTCCAGGATGCGGTCCAGGGCCCCGGCCTCTTTGAGCTGGTTCACCAGGTTGGAGTACATGCCCCCGGGAATCTGGTGCAGGAGCACCCCGGCGTCGATCTGGGCCATCTTGCTGGTGTCCAACAGATCCCGGTACTTCACCGCCACCTTCTCCAGGTCCTGGCCGATCTCAATCAAGGTGGCCAGGTCGATGGGGGACTCCCGCTCCGTCTGCTTCACTGTCACCAAAATCGGCTCGATGGCCGGCTGCGCGGTGCGCAGGGCAAAAGGCGAGAGACAGGTGTCCACGATGTCCACCCCGGCCTCAATGGCCTTGAGATAAGACATGGAGCCCTGGCCGCTGGTGTAGTGGGTGTGGAACTCCACCGGAATCTTGATGGTCTCTTTTAAAGCCTTGATGATGGCGTAGGCGTCGTTGGGGGAGACCATACCGGCCATGTCCTTGAGGCAGAAGGAGTCCGCGCCCATGTCCACCGCCCGCTTGGCGAAGTCCACATAGTACTTCAGGTTGAAGACCTCGCCCCCCATGCGCTGCTGGGTCAAAGAAAAGCAGACCGCGGCCTGGAAGTGGGCCATGAGGCCCTGCTTCTTGGCGTCCATCAGGGCCTTTACCGACACCTCCCAGTTGCGCTGGTCGTTGAGCGCGTCGAAGACCCGGAAGACGTCCACCCCCTGGTCCGCGGCGTGGCGCACAAAGGCATAGGTGAGGTCGTCGGCGTAGTTGCGGTAGCCCACCAGGTTCTGGCCCCGCAGCAGCATCATGGTGGGGGTCTTTTTCATCAACCCCTTGATGGTGCGGATGCGCTCCCAGGGGTCGTCCCCCAAAAAGCGGTGGGTGGTGTCAAAGGTGGCGCCGCCCCAGACCTCGATGGCCCAGAAGCCCACCTGGTCCATGCGCTCCATGAAAGGCAGGATGTCTTCGCTGCGGAACCGGGTGGCCAACAGAGACTGATGCCCGTCCCGGAAGGTGGTGTCCGTGAACTTGATGGGGTTTTTTCCGGCCATTAGGTGCTCCTTAATAGTTCAAGGTTCAAGGTTCAAGGTTCAAAGTTCAAAGTTGAGACATCTGCGAAAGCGCTCTCACTTGTCATTCTGAGGAAGCGAAGCGACCGAAGAATCTCATAAATGAGAGATCCTTCGCTTCGCTCAGGATGACAAAATGGGTTTCGGCAGAAGTCTCAGTTTCAAAGTTCAAGGTTCAAAGTTCAAGGTTCGAGGTTCGAGGTTCCAAAGTTCAACTTTGAACTTTAAACCCGGAACTTTGAACTTCATTATCGCAAACTGCGGCGTTGCAGGAGCAGCCGCAGGTTCATGGCGTATTGGCGCCCGGCCAGGCCCCAGAGGTTGGGGGGCGGACCGGGGGGCGGCGCCGCCAGGCTCAGGGCCGCGGCCTGGTAAGCCTCCTCCTCGGCCAGAAAGGCCGAAATGGCCCCGCTGATGGCCGCCAGGATCTGGGGTTTTACGGGCATGTCCACCTCAATAGTTCAAGGTTCAAGGTTCAAAGTTCAAGGTTGAATAAACCTGCAAGCAGCATTCTTTTACTGACCACTAATCACTGCTCACTATACCGGGATATTGCCGTGCTTCTTGGGGGGCAGGGTCTCCCGCTTGGTGCAGATCACTTCCAGGGCCTCAATCAGCCGGGGCCGGGTCTCCCGGGGCACGATGACCTGGTCCACAAAGCCCCGGGACGCGGCGATATAAGGGTTGTAGAGCAGGTTCTGATAGTTGTCGATGAGTTCCTGGCGCTTGGCCTCCGGGTCCGCGGCCTCCTTGATCTCCCGGCGGAAGATGACGTTGGCCGCGCCCTCCGCGCCCATGACGGCGATCTCCGCGGTGGGCCAGGCCAGGACCAGGTCCGCGCCCAGGTCCCGGGAGCACATGGCCAGATACGAGCCGCCGTAGTCCTTCCGGGTGATGAGGGTGAGCTTGGGCACCGTGGCTTCGGAGTAGCACCACAGGAGCTTGGCCCCGTGGCGGATGATGCCCCGCCACTCTTGGTCGCTCCCGGGGAGGTACCCGGGCACGTCGGCAATGGTGAGGAGCGGGATGTTAAAGGCGTCGCAGAAGCGGATGAACCGGGTGGCCTTGTCCGCCGCGTCCACGTCCAGGCAGCCGGCCAGGACCTGGGGCTGGTTGGCGATGATGCCCACGCTCCGGCCGTTTAAGCGGGCGAAGCCCACCACCATGTTCTGGGCGTATAAGGCGTGAGGCTCAAAGAAGTCCCCGTCGTCCACGATGGCCCGAATCACGTCCTTCATGTCGTAGGAGGCCCGGGGGCTGTCCGGCACGATGGCGTCCAGGGCCGGGTCCTCCCGATTTGTCGGGTCGGCGCAAGGCACCAGGGGCGGGTCCTCCAGGTTGTTGTTGGGGAGAAAGCTTAAAAGGCGCTTGATCTGCTGGATGGCGTCCTCGTCATCCTCGCAGGCGAACTGGGCCACGCCGCTCTTGACGTTGTGGGCCAAAGCCCCCCCTAAGTCCTCAAAGCTGATCTCCTCCCCGGTGACGCTCTTGATCACGTCCGGGCCGGTGATGAACATATAAGAAGTATTTTTCACCATGAAGACGAAGTCGGTCATGGCCGGGGAATAGACCGCGCCCCCCGCGGTGGGCCCCATGATGGCGGAGATCTGGGGGATGACGCCACTGGCGATGGCGTTGCGGTAGAAGATCTGGCCGTAGGCGGACAGCGAATCCACCCCCTCCTGGATGCGGGCGCCGCCGGAGTCGTTGAAGCCCACAAAAGGCACCCCGGCCTTCAGGGCCAGGTCCATGACCTTGCAGATCTTTTTGGAGTGCATCTCCCCCAAGGAGCCGGCCCGGGAAGTGAAGTCCTGGGCAAAGGCGAAGACCGGCCGGCCGTTCACCCGGCCGAAGCCGGTGATCACCCCGTCCGCGGGGATCTCCATCTTCTCCATGCCGAAGTTCACACAGCGGTGCTTCACAAAGATATCCGTCTCCCGGAAGGTGCCGGGGTCGAAAAACCGGTCCAGGCGCTCCCGGGCCGTGAGCTTGCCGCTGCCGTGCTGCTTCTCCACCGCCTTGGCCCCACCCATGGCCTTGACCTTGGTCTCCCGCTCCCGCAACTCCTGGATTTTTTCGGATACTGTCTTCATAAACCTTCCTCGGCTGAAGGACTCACGGTCCTGATTAATGTCTTTAAAGGATTGCCTCTGATTTTGAGCACTATCGGGAGCCCGCCTCCGCCGACCGCGGTGCCGATTTTTCCGAACCTTTCAGAAAGCTCCCGGTATTGCCCCCGGTATTTAAGCACCGGTTAGGGGAGGCTGCTCCAGATTAGGGAAAGCCTTTGCAGAGATTACTTACCAGGTGGAATAAGGTCTGAAAATCAGGCAAATTCTGATATTTTTGTCCAAAATTTTCTTACATGGGGAACCGGGAGGCAGAGGTTCGGGAGAGGCTGCTAGCGGGCGCCAGAGGTCGCGGCCGCGATTTGGTATATCTAACCGTAATTCTGAGGGAGCGACGCGACCGAAGCATCGCAAAAATACGAGATCCTTTCTGTATATGAGAATGTAGCGCCGCCGCCCCCGGCGGCGCGGTAACCGCCGAAGGCGGCGGTTCTACATTTTCATGGTTCGTTGTGACCTTTGGGTCATGAAAGTTCGCTCCGGATGACTAAAAAGGCTTTTTTAGAATGGTTAATTTGCTATTAGAAGATGGCCCGGGCTAATTCCCACTTTTGGGGGGAGCGCCAGACTTGGGATTTAAACAGTTCCCGGAGGAAAATAAATTCCTTGGGCAGACGATCAAAAAATTTGTCGAAGAGTTCCTCATGGGACCTGGCTTCTTTGGCGGCTTCGGCACGATCCACCGTCATGAGCTCATAGAACTTCTCCGGATCGAAGACCAGACCGTCCCAATGGATATCCTGGTGGCGCGGCATTAAGCCCATAGGACTCTCCACACCATAGCCCCGGCCTTGCACCCGATCCACAATCCATTTGAGCACCCGCATGTTTTCGCCGAACCCCGGCCACATAAAATTGCCGTGCTCATCCCGTCTGAACCAGTTCACCCGGAAAATACGCGGGGGATTGGCCAAATGCCGCCCGACGTTCAGCCAGTGATTCCAATAGTCGGCCATGTTGTAACCGCAAAACGGCAGCATGGCCATGGGGTCCCGGCGCATGGACAGCCCTTCTTCCGCCGCCGCGGTAGCTTCGGAAGCCATGGTCGCGGCCAGATACACGCCGTGGGACCAGTTGAAGGCCTGAAAAACCAAAGGCACGTGTTTGCTCATCCTGGCCCCGAAAATGAAGGCCTTGATGGGAACCCCTTTGGGATTGTCCCATTCCGGATCGAAAGTGGGACACTGTTGGATGGGAGCCGTAAACCGGGAATTGGGGTGGGCGGCGAGGCGGCCGCAGTCCGGAGTCCAATCCAGTCCCCGCCAGTCAATCAAATGCGCCGGGGGTTCCTCGGTCATCCCCTCCCACCACACATCCCCGTCATCCGTCAGGGCCACATTGGTAAAGATGCAGTTCCGGGTCAGGGTCATCATGGCATTGGGGTTGGACTTCATGGAAGTGCCCGGAGCCACCCCGAAAAAACCGGCCTCAGGATTGATGGCCCTAAGAGTCCCGTCCTGATCGGGTTTAATCCAGGCAATGTCGTCGCCCACCGTGAAAACCTTCCAACCCTCAAATCCCTTGGGAGGAACCAACATGGCAAAATTGGTTTTGCCGCAAGCGCTGGGGAAAGCCCCGGCCACATAGGTCCTTTCGCCTTCAGGACTCTCCACTCCCAGAATCAACATGTGTTCCGCCAGCCAGCCTTCGTCCTCGGCCATGACCGAAGCAATGCGGAGGGCAAAGCATTTCTTGCTTAAAAGGGCATTACCCCCATAACCGCTGCCGAAGGAATAAACGGCCCGCTCTTCCGGAAAGTGAGTAATATAAGTGTTTTCCGGATTACAGGGCCAGGGCACATCTTTCTGGCCCGGCTCCAGGGGGACTCCCACCGAGTGCAGGCATCGGACGAAACCGCCCTCGTCGCCCAGAACCTCCAGCACCGCCTGCCCCATCCGGGTCATGATCCGCATATTCACCACGACATAGGGGGAATCGGTGATCTCCACGCCGATATGGGCAATGGGAGAACCCAAAGGCCCCATGCTGAAGGGAATGACGTACAGGGTGCGCCCGCGCATACAACCGTCAAACAGAGCCAGCAATTTTTCTTTCATCTCCGCCGGGCTCATCCAATTGTTCGTGGGTCCGGCGTCGGATTTATTGAGGCAGCAAATATAGGTGCGGCTTTCCAGCCGAGCCACATCTCTGGGGTCTGAGCGGCTGAGAAAACTGTTGGGCCGTTTTTTCTCATTCAGGCGGATAAAAGTCCCGCTTTCCACCATCTGCTGGCAAAGTTGCTCGTATTCTTCCTGGGAGCCGTCACAAATATGCACCCCATCCGGCTTGGTGAGATCAGCTATGGTCATTATCCACTGATGCAGCGAATGGTTATTGGTTGAGGCGCCAGATATTTGGATATCGCTCATCTTACCCCTCCAAAGGGAATAATTCCCCGGAAAGTATCAAATAGCACATAATGAAGGGGCTCTTCAAGATCAAAGATTGCTTATTAATCAGGATTTTTCTCCTGGCTCCCTCGCCAGGTGCAAGACCCTAAACTAGTTGGGCCGAGTTGGCCGCCTTAGAACAGAACGCCGGGGAACTGAGGCGCCGGTTCCGGGAGAAATTCTCCCGTTATGAAGCCAGGGCAAATCCGGCGGGGCGTCGGGGTGAACCGGGGTTGGGAATTCCTGACCTGGGGGAGGGGGCTGAAGGAAAATTAGCAGACAGCTTTGGTCTTTGCTTTTTAAACTATCTGTAAGCTGATGGCTGAAAGCTGCTAGCCCGGCACCCCGGGATCGCCTTCCGGGAGACGTTCCACTTACATGATGCGGATGCGCTTCTGGGGTTCTTCCGGAGGCGCCGGTTTCTCCTTTTCAGGCGCCGGCGTTTCTTTTACCGGGGCCGGCTTTTCCGGGGGGGGAGCCGGCCGGGGCGCGGGTTCCGCGGCTTCCGCCGGCTTGGGGACCTTTACC
>JBFLZI010000102.1:0-10962 GCA_040756315.1 Thermodesulfobacteriota bacterium
AAGGGGGCCAGGGGCCAGGGATCATGAGTTAGTATAAAAAATCTGTTTTCCTGATCCCTGACCCCTGGCCCCTGATCCCTCGAAAAGGGGTTGGGAGCAAATTCGCTGCATCGCCTCCAGGAAGGCTTGTTTGCCATCAGCAGTGTTTATATCCGCTAGCTCCGGAACCAGGCCCAGAATAGGCGCCTGGGTCAGGGCCGCAATGACCTCGGGGTTAGTCTGCTCCGCCAAGGACGGCTTTGCCGGATAGCGGTTGATAATCACCCCCGCCACCGGCAACCCCGCCTGGCGAGCCGCCGTCACCGTCAGGGCCGTGTGGTTAATGGTGCCCAGACCGGCCCGGGCCACCACCACCAGGGGCAGATTCAGCCAACGCACCAGGTCCAGGACCAAGAAGGAGGTGCCGATGAGAGGGACGTAAAGCCCGCCGGCTCCTTCTACCACGAAGAGATCATATGACTCGGCCAGCTTCTCCAGGCACTCAGCCACTTTCTCCAGATTAAGGTCAATCCCTTCCTGGCGGGCCGCCACCCCCGGGGCCAACGGCAAGCGCAAAGCAATGGGAGAGAGTAACTCCAGAGGCTCCTGCAGCCCGGCCAGTTCCTGGGCGAACCGGGCGTCAGTGGGAATAAGGCGGCCACCCACCTCCGGACAGCCGCTCTGGATGGGCTTAAAATAAACGGCCCGGCGGCCCTGGCGCCGCCACACCGCGGTAATACCGGCGGACACCCAGGTCTTTCCCACCCCGGTATCCGTGCCGGTAACAAAAACCCCTTGAAGCCGCGGCAGTTTCGGTAGTTTCATTTTTAGTAATGTTGTGGGGGGAGGGCCGGGGACCTGAGGTCCCTGCCCTCCCCCAATCTCCAATTCCAACCCCAAATCCTCCAGCATTTGCCGGTCTTCAGCCGGCAGTCGGCCTTTGGTGGTGAGGTAGTCTCCCGTCATCAGGGCGTTGGCCCCGGCCGCGAACATCAAGGGGGCCAGAGAGCGCAGGGTGGGTTGGCGGCCTCCGCAGATGATGAGGCTTTTATCCGGAAAGGTAAGACGGAAGGCCGTGATAATTTTTAAGGCCTCCAGGGGCGGGAGCAGGGGCCGGGAGGCCAGGCCGGTGCCGGGGAGGGGATGCAGAAAATTAAGGGGAACGGCGTCCACTTCCAGCTCCTTCAGGGCCTGGGCCAGCTCAAAGCGCTGGGCCAGGGTCTCCCCCATCCCCAGGATGCCCCCGGAGCAGACCGCCAGTCCCGCGGCTTTGGCCGCCGCCACCGTGTCTAGCCGCTCTTTGTAGGTATGGGTGGTGCAAATCCGGGAGAAGAAAGACGCGGCGGTCTCCAGGTTATGATGGAAGCGATAGACTCCTACGGACTTAAGTTCCTCCAGAAAAGGACGGTCCACAATCCCCAGGGAGGCGCATACCTGTAAGGGGACCTCCCGGCGAATGGCGGTGATCGCGGCAAGAATGGCCTCCCGCTCCCGGGGTGAGACGATGCCCCGCCCGGAGGTAACCAGGGAGAAGCGGGCCGCGCCTTGGGCCGCGGCCTCCTGGGCCGCAGCCAGCAACTTTTCCTGGGGCAGCAGAGGATATTTAACGATACCGGCCCGGGAAGTGGCCCCCTGGGAACAGAAGGCGCAATCCTCGGAGCAATAGCCGCTCTTGGCGTTGATAATGACGCAAAAGCTCACCTGGCGGCCAAAATGGGCCTGGCGCAGCCGGGAGGCCTCCCGAAAATACGGCCACAACTCCGGCCAATCCAGGCGGAAGAGTTTTTCCCAATCATTAAATCCTTGGATAATCATCACCGCATAAAATCACCCAGACCGAGGCGATTGTCAACCATATAATTATCAACGGTTGACAATCGAGGCATAACCGGGCGATCTGCCGGTGACTGGCAAGGGAGATAGGAGATTTGGGTTATTTAAGCAGGGAGAGAAGCCAACCGCCCCGGTTTAACGAGAACAGCCCGGAATGCCGAATAAATAAAAATAAGTGCCATTTTACGGCTCAAGGCAGATTAACCGATGGCGTGCACCCTAAGCCACTAAAATCTATGAATTTATTGGACAGCACTCACCCCCCCCAACCGGTTCGTCTGAAAACCTATTTCTGGGTATTGTTGGGGGTCTGGACCATGATGGTGGCTGCCTCTCTGGCCTGGAACCTGGTTTACCAGAAACGGGAGTTGCTGGAGGTGGCTCTCATCACCGCGAAAATTAATTACGAAAAAGATCTCTTATACCGGAAATGGTGTCAGGAGCACGGCGGCGTCTATGTGCCGGTCACGCCGGAAAGCCCTGGGAATCCCTATCTGGCCAAAGTTTCGGAGCGGGATATTCGCACTCCTTCGGGACGGCTGTTAACCCTGATAAATCCGGCCAATATGACCCGACAGGTTTATGAATCGGCCCAGAAACATTCTCTGGTCCAGGGTCATCTCACCAGCTTAAAGCCGCTCCGCCCGGAAAATGCCCCGGACCCTTGGGAGAGCCAGACCCTCAAGTCCTTCCAAGATGGCAAAAAAGAAGCCTTTGGTCTTGAAGAAAGGGGAGGTCTCACCTCCCTGCGCCTGATGCGGCCCTTTATCGCCGAGAAAAGCTGCCTGAAATGCCATGCCCAACAAGGCTACCAGGCGGGAGACATCCTGGGCGGGCTCAGCGTCTCGGTCCCCCTGGCCCCCTTCTGGTCCAGCGGACGGCGGACCAAGCTTTCCCTCTGGCTGGGTCACGGCCTCCTCTGGCTGCTGGGAGTAGTGGGCTTAACCCTGGCCTCCAGGCACCTGGGGGAGGCCCTGACCGAACGGGAGCAGGCCGAAACCGCCCTGCAGCAGGCCAACGACAAGCTCATCGGCATGGTTTATGAGTACAGCCAGCGCAACCGGGAAGTCTCTTCCGTCAATGAAATGATGGATCAGCTCCAGTCCTGCCTCACGGTGGAGGAAGCTTACCAGGTCATTGCCAAATTTATCCGCAAATTTTTCCCGGACCAATCCGGGGGCTTATTTATGATAAACGCTTCCAAAAACTTCCTGGAAGCGGTGGCTTCCTGGGGAGAGTCCCCCCCGGAGCAGCAGGTCTTCGCCCCCCAGGATTGCTGGGCCCTGCGGCGGGGGCGGTTATATCAGGTGACAGACTTTGACCACGGCATCTTATGCAGCCACGTCCCGGAATCGACGTCCGTCCCCTATCTTTGCGTGCCCATCATGGCCCAGGGTGAGGCCCTGGGCATTCTGCACCTGCAGGAAAGTTTCCCTCTGGAGGACATTGCCTCCGGGGAAGAGTCAGGAGCCCTCCCGGAAGCAACTAGCCAATTGGCCGCGACGGTGGCCGAACATCTGGGCCTGGCCCTGGCCAACCTGAAACTGCAGGAGACCTTGCGCCAGCAGGCCATCCGTGATCCCCTCACCGGCCTGTTCAACCGCCGCTTCATGGAAGAAACCCTGGAGCGGGAGATCCATCGGGTGCAACGCAAAGGTGCTCCCCTGGGGATCATCATGATGGACCTGGACCACTTTAAGAGCTTTAACGACACCTTCGGCCACGGGGCCGGGGACATGCTCTTGAGCGAGTTGGGCAACATTTTAGTGGGCCATACCCGCAAAGAAGACGTGGCCTGCCGTTACGGGGGTGAGGAGTTTACCCTGATTATGTCTGAGGCTTCCCTGGAGGTAACTTTACGGCGGGCCGAGGAAGTGCGCCAGTTAGTGGAACATCTGCACTTGCAGCATCAAGGGCAATCTCTCAGAAACGTTACTGTTTCCCTGGGAGTAGCCGTCTACCCGGAGCATGGCAACAATGCCGCCAGCCTCCTGGGGGTGGCGGACGCCGCCCTCTACCGGGCCAAGAAAGAGGGGCGCAACCGGGTGGTGGTGGCCCAAGCCGCGGAACCCCACCGGCCAGAGAAGGAGCCGCAGATGGAACCGCCACCGGTGATGAAAGTCGCCAACCCGGGCTGATCTGAGGATGTTCGGGGAGGGATTGAGGGCAGGGCCGGGGAAGCAGTGGGTTTCGAGTGTTTAGTTTCGAGTTTCAAGTAAAAAATTTTTTTCTAAAAACTCAAAACTCGAAACTCAAAACTCTTCGCCCTTAGCCCCCTCCCCCATTCTCTCACCGCCTCGGTATATAAACTTCCCGGGCCTTGAGGCCGTCCGAGGGGCCGATGAGGCCCTCTTTTTCCATGGTTTCGATGATGCGGGCAGCCCGGTTGTAGCCCACCCGAAGCCGCCGCTGCAGCATGGAGATGGAGGCGTTCCGGGTTTCGGCCACCAACTCCAGGGCCTCCTCCCATTTCTCGTCCCGTTCCCCGGACTCCGCTTCCTCTTTTTCCCGCTCCTGCATCTCCAAGATGCCCGGCTCGTATTCCGGCGTGGCCTGGGTCTTGAGGAACTCCACCACCCGGCTCACTTCTTCTTCCGAAACAAAAGCCCCGTGGATGCGCTTCAGGCGGGAAGTGCCGGGGGGCATAAACAGGAGGTCCCCCTGGCCCAAAAGACGCTCCGCGCCGATGGTGTCCAGGATCACCCGGGAGTCGGCCCGGGCTGAGACCTGGTAAGAGACCCGGGTGGGGAAATTGGCCTTGATCAGCCCGGTGATCACGTCCACCGAGGGCCGCTGGGTGGCCACCAGCAAATGTATCCCCGCGGCCCGGGCTTTCTGGGCCAGGCGGATGAGATATTCTTCGGTGTCCCGGGAGGAGACCAGCATCAGATCCGCCAACTCGTCGATCACCACCACCAGGTAAGGGAGGGACCGGGGCAGCGGGGGCTGGTCCTCCTGGGGTTCGATTTTGAGCTTGCGGGCCTTCTGATTATAGCCCTCCACGTGGCGTACCCCCAGGTCCGAGAGCAGGGCATAGCGCCGCTCCATTTCCGCCACCGCCCAATGGAGCGCGGTGGTGGCCTCCTTGGGGCTGACTACCACGGGATGCAGGAGGTGGGGAATACCTTCATACAAGGACAGCTCAATGCGCTTGGGGTCGATCAAGAGAAAGCGCACTTCTTCCGGCGTGGCCTTATACAGGATGCTCAGGATCATGGCGTTCAAGCCCACGCTTTTACCGGTGCCCGTGGCCCCGGCGATGAGCAGGTGGGGCATCTTGGCCAGGTCGGTGACCACCGGCGTGCCCATGATGTCTTTGCCCAGGGCCATGGTCAGGCGGGAGGCGGACTTCTGGTAAGCATGATCAGACAGAATTTCCCTAAGGGCCACCACCTGGCGCTTGGGGTTGGGCACCTCGATGCCGATGACCGCTTTACCCGGCACCGGCGCGACGATGCGGATGGACAGGGCCTTCAAGGCCAGGGCCAGGTCGTCGGCCAGGCCGGTAACCTTGCTGATCTTCACCCCCGGGGCCGGTTCTAGCTCAAAGCGGCTTACCACCGGGCCGGGAATGATGGCGGTAACCTTGCCCTCCACCCCGAAATGGCGCAGGGTGTCCTCCAGTTTTTCCGCCTGGGCCACCATTGCCTCTTCCTGCACCTGATGGTCCCAGGGGACCGGCAAATTAAGAAAATCCAAGGAGGGCAGGACAAATTTCCCGGGGATGGGCGCGGCCTTTAGGGCCTTGGGGGTGAACTCCGGCGCGGGGGACGGTCCGGCCGGCGGGGTTATGGTTACACCCGGCTCTTCCAGGCCGGTTCCCGGCTTGGCAATTACCGGTTGGCGGGCTTTTTCCCGCCTCGCGGGCCTGGAGGGCGCTTCCTCCCGGGGGCGCCGGATCAGGCCCCAGGCCCCCCTGAGGCCCTGTCCCAAGAGGGACATCAGCCCCACAAAGGACAGGCGGGTGGCCCCCATGATACACAACAAGAAGGAAATCCCCAGAACCAGATAGGCCCCCGGCGGGTTGAGGACGGAAAGGAGCATCCCGGAGATGAACCTCCCCAACCAGCCGCCGCCGGGAATCTGGCCCCCGCCCCACAGGATATAAGGCCAGGCCAGGGACACCAGGCCGGCGCTGGCCACCACCAGCCAGAAGGCCGACACCACCTGCCCCAGGGAAAGGTCCTCCAACCCATATCCATGGGACTGCCAGGCCAGGCCCAACAGCAGCAGGGGCAGCCAGAAGGCCGCCAGGCCCAGGTTCAAAATGCACCAACCGGCCAGCAAGGCCCCGGCCTTGCCCCCCCAATTGTGGAACTGGGTAGTGGCCCAGACCCCGGCCAACCCCTGGGGGTCCCGGAGGGAATGGCTCCCCAGGGCCAGGAGAAAGAAGAGGGCCAGCCCCAGAAGCAACAGGGCCGCCATCTCCTGGCCCAAACGCCGGGGCCAGGCGGGGGGCGGGACAGCCGCTCCCTTCTTGGCGGCCTTGCCCTTCCGGGAAGCCTCTCCCTTCTTGGTATTAGCGCTTCGACTCATGGAATTTTGGGTCTTCGGTTTTCAGTTTTCGGTAAAGAAAGGTTGGGCATTTTCATTGATTGCCATAGTGCCGTTAAAACCATACAGAAGAGAAAAAAATGTGGAACAGCCGCCCTCGGCTGTTCTTACCCCCCCCCAAACAGCCTCAATCTATTTCTACCGCGCCTATTACCCGGCCCTTGCCGGTAACCGGGGTGGCCGGCAGGCGCCGGGTGGAGGTGACCTCCTTAAGGCTGGGGAGGATGTAGGCCAGGGATTCCGGGGAGATGCTTAGCTGCCGGTATTCCCGGAACCCCGCCTCCGCCACCGCCTCCTTCCAGTAGTCGTCCCGAAGCGCGTCCCGGGACTCGTAAGGCAACTCAAAGAAGACCCGCTCAATCTGGGCCGTGGCCAGGAGTTTGATGCAGACAAAACAGGGCTCTAAGGTGACATACAGGGTCGCCCCTTTGATGGCCACGCCATAGCGGGCCGCCTGGGCGATGGCGTTGGCCTCGGCATGGGAGGCCCGGCAGAAATTATATTTGTCCACGTCCGCCACCAGCAAGGCCCGGCGGTGGCAGTAAGGGCTGCCGTCCGGCATCACCTGGTCGGAGCAATGGGGCGCGCCGGGCATGGAGCCGTTATAGCCGGTGGCCAAAATCTGGCGGTCCTTCACCAACACCGCGCCGGTGGGCCGGCTGTTGCAGGTGCTCCGGGTGCTCACCAACTTGGCGATGAGCATGAAGTATTCATCCCAACTAGGGCGCATGGCTTCTAAGATTTTGGAAATTTTCTTTTAATCTTTTCGGTTGTCTTTATAGCTTGCGCTACGTCAAAGAGACGTGGCATTGTGCTATCCAGCCATCCAGACATCGGACTATATGCATCATAAAGTTGCTTTATTTCCATATAAACGGTTTGCATAAAATCATCACGACGGACTAGAATACCTATAGGTGCTTTTTCGGAACTTAAAATTTTCTCCACTGCTTGAAGCAAGAGCACCGTGGATATTTCTGCATATTTTCTCAGTCGATCACGAGTGGTGTTGCTAGCTGCTGATTCACGCTTTACACGTCCTGACCACTCTTGGCCATTTCTTAGTTGGATTAAATAGCCCATTGAAGATAGTAGATACCACTTGCCAGCAGCTCGTAAAATAGATAGTTGGGTTTTTGTTGTTCCTTCATCTTTAACTTTCTCTCGGTAATACTGCGCTGCATGTTCATAAGCATTCCACGCAAAAACTACATACTCAGGAGTAATATCTTTGGGAAAGATCATGTCATAAAGCTGGTCGAATATTTCGGATTTAGCTTTTAAAGCAGCTTTGGGTTTTCCTTTCAAAGAAGCTATCGCTTGCCCTAATTCATCATGTTTAATTTCCCTAAGTGTACGAGCATCATCATCAATTGCAAAACGTTTTTTCTCTGATGAAGATAAGGATGACTTTACCCCACGTCTTGTTGTATAAAGATACGGGGGGTCAAATTTATTTAATTCACTTTCAAGGCGGCGTTGTATTTGATCTTGGGAACGTATTTCCCATATTTTTACCTGATTCTGACTATTAGTAAATCTTATTACATCATCTATTAATGTTTCTGGTGGAGAAAGAACCCGCAGCAATACCTCTACTTCAGTTGCATCATCAATAAGATATCGCACAAGGGAGCCAGTAGTTTGGCACCCATTTACAATACTTGCATTTTTTAGTTTAACTTTCCCAGAATTTTGTTCAAAAGAGTCTGCTGCAAACGTCACCCCATTATTGAATGCAAAAAAATTTCCTCTATGTTCTACGGTTTCAAGAGTTGATCTCATCCACCAATTAACGCCCCCTGGTTTGTCTCCTAAGTACAAGCGAATATTTCGAGCAAAAAGGAGATCTCCATGTTCATTGTATAAACGCTTTAATTCCGCTCCACGGACAGTAAAAATTGCAGCTCTGCCATATGGTCCTTCCTGCTCATAGTATCTAGAATTATCAATCGCTATTTCACATTGAGGGACCCTTTCCCGAACTAAAGTACGTGCCTCCAGGTATTCAATAATTTTATTTCGAAATAAGCAAGTAACATGTCGATTTTGTCTGAGGTTTTGGAATTTTCCATTAGCAACATCTGCATTTCTTTTAATATTTTTATTTTCATTCCCAAGGGCAACAAAGAAAATTTCTACCCTATATCCAGTATCTAAAGCTGCTCTAAATTGGTGAGATGCATCGAATAGAACAGGATTACCTTCAATTTCAACCTGTTCTGGTTGCTCTAACCAATCAATTCCATTGGTTAAAGTCAGAAAATGGGATTGTTTTGTATTAACCGTTCCTTCTGGACTATATTTAGCTTGTAATATTAAAACACGCTCTCCATCTTCATCAACATAGAAAAAATCAATACCCTTATCACCACTTGACGGAATTAAGGCCTGAAATGCAATATCTTCATCTATGTCAAATAACACTGACCCAATGTAAACCACGAAGGCATTGTCATTACTGATTCCGTACTGGTCTGATATTCTTTCAACCTCATTTCTAATCACTGAGAGATAATCTGTAACCATTTATGATCCCCTCACTTTACAATAATTAAGTGGCACAGGCCTCTGGCCTGTGTTCTTTTAACCTTTCTCATAGAGCCAGGGATATTCTTCCGGGGTGGCGGCCAAGCCCTTCACCACTGCATTATTCCTGATATATTGCCATTTTTCCAGAAATTCCCCCTCATTTCTGACAATCCTATCATGCCTCTCATCCTGCCAGAGAGAACCTGGCTCTCCCCTTTGTCCATTAATGGTCCTGGCGCTATAGGTCTTCACACTGTGGATGATTTGGGAGAGGTTGATGGCCTGACCCTCAGTCAAGGTCAGAGGCTGGGCCAGGACATGGACATGATTGGGCATAACCACTGCGGCATAGACGGTCCATTTCACCTCCTGCCAATACAGGAGGGTTTCTAAGACCATGCTCCTTTCCTGGGGGGATAAGTGCTGGTCTCCTTTGACCCGCCAGGTAAGGAAATAGGTGCTGCCGGGCTGCTGCCAGTGGGGCAGGTTTCTCCTGGTGGACTGAAAGGAGGCCACAGGCTGGAAGCCTGTGCCACTGGTTTTGGTGGATCTAGGGTTTTTGGCTGACATGCAGTGAAGTTATGGAGACCCTTAAGTCTATAATAATTTTAAAGGAACACAGGCCAGAGGCCTGTGCCACTTAAATACATTCTTTAAAGGATTTTAAGTTTGTTTTACTTTTGACCATTAATTCAATGGGGCTTTTGCATTCTTTTATCACATGCTAACAAAATCACTGCCTTAAATCAATGACCAGGGGGGAGGTCTCTTTCTCCCGAGAGATGGAGTTAGGCTCCACCAGTTTCACCCGGGGGGTGACGCCGATGCCTTGTTCCAGTTTCCGGGTGAGCTTTTGCAGGAACTCCCGCTGCAACTTCATTTTGTCGAAGAATAGCGACTCCCGGACTTCGATGCGCACCTCCAGGCAGTCCAGGTGCCCTTCCCGGCCGATGGCCAGTTGATAGACCGGCTCTTCCCCCACCATCCCGGCCAGAATCTGGCCGATCCTCTCGGGAAAGATGTTGATGCCCTTGACGATGACCACGTCATCGGCCCGGCCGGCGATGCGGCTCATCCGGGCCAGGGTGCGCCCGCAGGGACAGGGGCTAAAATCCAGGCGGCAGAGGTCCCCGGTGCGGAAGCGCACCAGGGGCACCGCCTCCCGGTGGATGGTGGTCAAGACCAACTCCCCCAACTGCCCCGCGGGCAGGGGTTCCCCGGTGGCCGGGTCGATGATCTCCGGCAGAAAATGGTCCTCCTGGAGGTGCATGCCCTGGCGCTGCTCGCACTCCCCGGCCACGCCGGGACCCATAGCCTCTGATAAGGCATAGTGATCCAGGGCGGTGAGATAGAGACGGGATTCAATCTCCCGGCGCATGAGTTCGGTCCAGGGTTCCCCAGCCAGGAGAGCCACCTTCAGGTGCAGGCTCTTGGCGTCCACCCCCATCTCCTCAATCCGGTCGGCGATGACCTGGGCATAGGAGGGAGTGCTCACCAGGACGGTGGTGCGGTAATCCCGCATGATCTGCACCTGGCGCACGGTGGCCCCGGGGCCGGTGGGGATCACCGAGGCCCCCAGGTGCTCCACTCCGTAGTGAATCCCTAAGGCGCTGGTGAGCAGCCCGTAGCTCAAAGTCACCTGCACCACGTCGTCCCGGTCCACCCCGGCGGCGGTGAGGACCCGGGCGGCCAGCCTGGCCCAGTTCTTCAGGTCCCGGGCGGTATAGCCCATGACAATGGGCGCGCCGGGGCTGCCGGTGGAGGAGTGGATGCGCACCACCTCCCGCAAGGGCACGGCAAACATTTCATAAGGATAGCTCCGGGCCAGATCGTGGCGGGTGGTAAAGGGCAACGCGGCCAGGTCTTCCAGAGACTGGCAATCCTCCGGGAGAAAACCCATCTCGTCAAACTTCTTTTTGTAAAACTTCACATTTTTATAAACCCGGTGGAGGGTGGCCTGCAACCGCTCCAACTGCAACTGGGCCAACTCCCGCCGCTCCATCTGCTCCGCCTCGCGGTCAAAGATAGCCATCTCCCTCCTCCCGATTTTGAATGTGGTTGTGG
>JBFLZI010000103.1:0-10943 GCA_040756315.1 Thermodesulfobacteriota bacterium
CACACCCCCCTCCCAACCCGCTTAGGGGGTTTGGTTGAGCCGGGGCCAAAGGCCCCGGCCCAACCAAACTTTTTTAACCCCATAAGGGATTGGGGGAGGGGGTAAGGGTCTGCGACCCTTAGCCCCCTCCCCCACTCTCTCTTCCTCTAACCCCGCACCAGCGCGGCGGCGAAAAAGCCGTCCAGTTGGTGTGGTTCCGGGGAGGATTGGAAGAAGCCCGGGGGTTGGAGGAAGGGCCGGGCCGGAGGGGGCAGGAGCTCGGGTTCGTAGGTCAGGTGGAATTCCGGATGGTTCTGGAGGAAGGCGGCGATCAGTTCCTGGTTTTCTTCCGGTTCGGTGGTGCAGGTGATGTAGAGGAGCCGCCCGCCGGGGCGGAGCAGGGCCGCGGCCTGCTCCAGCATGGCCAGTTGCCGGGGGGGAAAGGTGGCCAGGTCCGATTCCTGGAGTCTGGTTTTGATTTCCGGATGCCGCCGAATGATGCCTAGGGCCGAGCAGGGCACGTCCAGGAGGACCGCGTCCAAAGAGCCTTTCTTTATGGGTAAGGGCTGGGTGGCGTCGGCCCGGAGGGGTTGGGCCACCGTCGCGCCCCAGCGCCGGAGATTCCGGCGCAGTTCCTTTAGGCGCGGGCGGTGGTAATCCAGGGCCAGGAGCAGGCCCTGGTTCTGCAATTTTTCCGCCAGATGGGTGGTCTTTCCCCCTCTACCCGCGCCGATTTCCAGAATCTTCTGGCCGGGGGCTACGGGGAGAAGGAGGGAGACCAGTTGCGCGGCTTCGTCCTGGAAAAGCCACCGGCCCTCCCGAAAGGAAGGCAAATCCTGGGGCGGGGTTATAAAGGAGATTAGTTGTAAGCCCCCGGGAGAAAAGCGGCAGGGCGTCGCGGTCACTCCCTCCGCGGCCAGGCGGGCCTGGAGGCGCACCGGGTCGGTCTTCAAGGTGTTGACCCGGATGAAGAGTGGGGGAACCTGGTTATTGGCCGTCAATTTGGCCGGCGTGGCTTCCAGTCCATAGCGGCTGAGCCAACGCTCTACCAGCCAGGCCGGATGGGCAGTGGCGACACTAAGGGCCGGGACCGGGTCGGCCTTCGGGTCCGGCAGGGACGGCCTCTCCCCGGCCGCCATTTTCCGGAGCACCGCGTTGATAAACCCCGCGTGGGCTTTGGGGAGACGCCGTTCCTTCGCCAGGCGGCCCGCTTCCGCCACCGCGGCCCGGTTGGGCACCCGGTCCAGGAAGAGTATCTGATAGGCGGCGATTCTCAAGATCAAGAGCACCAGGGGATGGAGTTTTTTTAAGGGCAGGTGGGAGAGATGGGCAATGACGTAATCCAGGCGGATTTCCCAGCGCTTCACCCCCTGGACCAACTCCAGAAGCAGGCCCCGGTCGGCCCGGGACAAGGAGGGATATTTTTTTAAGGCCCCGGCCAGGAGGTCTTCCACGGTTTGGCCCCGGGACTTAGCCCCGGCCAGGATATCCAGGGCCAAGGCCCGAGCGGAGGGAATTTTGGCAGGGTCAGGGTTAATCAAATCATTCTTCTGGTTAAAAATCTGGTTCCCAAGCTCCCGCTTGGGAACCCACTTGGGTGCAAAGCTCGGCTTTGCTCAAAGCCGGCAATCCCTGCGGGGATATTACTGTTGCCAAGCTGAGCTTGGCGACCATAGTCGTCCTCAGGCAGGGGCTTGGGGACAAGAGGAGTTAATTTTCTTGTTTCGATAGAATCTGCTTAGCTTCTTTTAAATCAATCTTTGCTCTATATCCATGTTTTTCCAATAAATGTAATAGATTATTTCCTGTTAAAAGGGTAATGGGCTTCCCTCTGGCAAATTCATAGGCATCTGATCCGTAATTTGAAGTTGTTACTAATATTCCTTTAGTCGCTCCTTCATTAACAATCGTTCCATATAAATCACGAACCGCAGCTACCCCAACAATATTCACATATCTTTTTGCTTGTATTACTATTTTTCCTCCTCGTATTGGGTCAGGGTCAAAAGCGATGGCATCAACCCCAGCATCGCGGCTTGCTCTTGTAATTTTAACCTCGCCTCCACCTTGTTGAAATTCCTTCTGGAAAATTTCCCTAATCAGATGTTCAAAATCTAGCCAATCCATAGCAGCAATATTTACTGACTCGTCAAGGGACGACGCAACATCATATGAGGATACAAATCTCTTATCATCCTTACTTATATCCAATATAGGAGCAATTGGAATGAGGTCATGTAGTTTACTACTTCCTACTCCTTTTAAATGCATAAAACACGCTTTTGGATCAACTTTATCAAGATTAATTCCCCAAAAATTATCCTTTTGGGTTTGGACAGAAAGTATACATTTTTGAATATCTTTCCCTGTCGATTTATCAATTCCTTTTATCCAGCCATTAAATACAACGATGTCAATATATTCGCTATTATCACCTTTAAATATCTCATAAGTTGTTCTTAAACTAATCATATATAACACGTTGTCATATAATCTATTACGCTCTGATTCACTTAGATGTCTCTCTTGAATCTCTTTTTTACTTTTATTGTACTTAATTTCAATTACTTTAGGAATATCATCGATTGTGGGCAAAAAATAGTTAACTACAAGAGTTTTTGGCTCCTTTATGTATTCAATCTCAAACAATTTAGGAAATGCTATTGGGTATTTTGACTTATTCAATGCATTCTTGCACAATTCTAAAATAGCTTCCGGTTCCCTTCCTGAGAACTTTGTTAATATCTCTCTATCATATATTGAGTCATCATCTAAAGCATCTTTTAATATGTTTCTTAAATCATTTAAGATATCTTGGTATTCAATATTTTTCCTAATGACATAATCTTTTATTTCTTTTTCTTCTGCCTGCTTTTTTAATTCAGCTTCTTGTTTTTTCTTCTTTTCATCAAGTTCTTTCATTTCAGCTTCTTGTTTTTCTATTTCAGAAGCCTGTTTCCCAACCCACAAATCATCCCATGTTTTTGCTTGGCTTAATGCTTTTTGATAAAGTTCGTAAATATCATTTCCTTCAAAAACACGGGTTGTTATTAATTTATCATGAGTTAAGGTAAGTTTAACATTAACTGTGGTTTTTAATGGAGTATATTTAGTTTTCTGCTTCAAATCATCTAAAGCCTTCGTAAGTATTTCACTTAGATTTGATCCTGTATAATCAAGTTTAAGGACCGGGAAACCGCAATAAATGCAGGACTCTCTAGTGATATGGAGAGTTCTTTCACATATTGGACAAATAATAAATTGGCCTGTCATTTTTTTACTATTTTTTATTCTGGTTCCCAAGCTCCCGCTTGGGAACCCAATTGATGGCAAAGCTGTGCTTTGCTAATGAAATCCAGATGTTAGTCAGGAACGCTAGTAGTAAATTAGTTTGCCCAAGCTAAGCTTGGGCCATAATGGCGTTCCCAAGTACAACTTGGGGACGAGAAGCTATTGCAAAACCTGTATTTCCTGTCATCCTGAACGAAGTGAAGCGATCTCAACTTTTTGAAAAAACGAGATTCTTCGCTTCGCTCAGAATGACATTGCCGGTGCCGCAGAGGTTTTGCATTAGCTTCGAGGAAAAAAAGCCAAGCCTGGGAACGAGCCATTCAGGTTCCCAGGGAACACTTAAAACCAGGAAAATTAATGTAGGGTGCGTCTCACGCACCATTTTGGGCGCGTAACACCGCGCCCGACGACAGACAAAAGAAGCCCAGCTGGGGAACCAGTCATTCCTGGTCTTTTGGCCCCATCATAAATTATGAAACCTAAGGCCGGCGTCCCCGCCCGCCACATCTATTTCTTTTCCGAGTCCTTGGCCTTCTCCGCTTTCTGCTCCAATCTCTTCAGCACGCCGTCTATCATATTTCTCATGACTTTATCGGCGGCAAATCCCGAGACAATGGCAAGGACGGCATAGGCATAGCCGGCACCCTCCGGGCTGACGTTGATGTTGATAATCTGTGCCCCGGACGGCTGAGAAGTTATGGAAAAAACCAGTTTGGATCGTTCCAAGATATAAATAAAAATGGCCGCAAAAGCACTCATCAAGGGTTTTGAGACCAGGTTGTGGAGAAAATATCTCCAGAACGGCCCTCCCCGAATGTAGAGAAAATCCTCCTTGGTCATGAGGTTGCTCAAATAAGCCCCCATAAGCCCCAGGGCAAACAGGGTCAGAAAATGTTGGCCGAGGCCTCCTGCATTTAACGAACCCAGAGCGCCCTTAGAGTAGTATAGAGCGGCCAGTACCACTAATACACCAAGAATAAGGCCGCTCCAGACGCTGGTCAGCGTGTTCATGGAAAGTTGCCAGAAGGTGCGGTCCATCTGCTCATTGACGAGTTTTAAGGCGTCCCTTAAAACATATCTGTCTCCGTCCTGATAATCCTTCTGTTTGATCCGTTCCACGACCTCGTTGAGTTTGCCCTTATCACCCAGCCATTTCTCTCGCACCTTCACCTCCTTAATGTTGAGGTCGAAGGTGCTCTGCACTTCAATGGCCGCACTTTGCAGTTCCTCGTCCGTGATGAGGAGGAGGAAGTATTCGTCCACCCGGTGGAGCAATTCCCACACCAGGTGGGGATGACGACTGCCAAAAAAGGGGAATTTGGCCCTAAGCAAGGGGCGGTTGAGGAAATTTCGCGCTTTGTCGAGATAGGTCCGGCAGATCTTGAGAAAATGCTGCTGTTCCGGTTTCGGCGGCAGAGCCTCAATGCCTTCCAGCGTCTCCTCCAGATTGGTGATCTTGGAGAGGAGCCTTTCCATGGCGGGATTCAACCAGACGCCCGCGGTTGACTCTAACCGTGGTTCGGTCATGGCTACCTCCTGAGATCGGCTGCGGCTCTCATCCTAGGCCGCTCTCCGTTCGGAAGTTTTTTCCTCTGGTTCCTAAGCTGTGCTTGGGAACCGGAAGAAAAATCGTCGGGCGGGCGTCCCGGCCCGCCACCCTGCATTGGGGGCGCCGGGCGCACCATACATTAACTTAAGGCGCAGTAGGGTGCGTTTCACGCACCATTTTTGGCGCGTAACACCGCGCCCTACGACAGATATTTTCAGAGCAGTTTTTCAGGGGCCTTCGGCGCACCCAAAACTGTAAAGTTACAATAAGTTATGGTGCGCAGGGGCGCACCCTACGTTAATTGCATTAACCTTGAACTTTGAACCTTGAACTTTGAACTTTCAACTTTTCGGAACAGAAAAATGGTGCGTAGAACGCACCCGACTTTATTAAAGAGCGGACTCCGGCCTTTTGGCTCAGTCAATCCGCCGGGGCACGGTCAGGAGGGTTGGCGGCTGGGGCCGCGGGGGGCAACAGGAACAGTTTCAGGGCCTCTTCCACCTTGGCCAGGTCCACCTGGGTGTCATAGCAGGGCCCGTTGGGGCGGTGGTTGGTGATGCCGAAGACCGGCAGGGGGTAGCTGTCCTGGATGCCGCTACTGAGGTCCCGTTCGCAGGCCACCGCGATGATGATCTTCGGGCGGCGTTCCACCACAATGCGCCGAGCCAGGGTGCCGCCGGTGGCCACCGCCAGCCCCACCCCGTACTTGTCGGAAAGCTCCGCCAGGCCGCTGATGTCGCACTGGCCGCAACGCTGGCAATTCACCGTATTGCCGGTGATGCGAAACTCGCATTCATGGAACTGGAGGCAGTGGGGCATGAGGAGGAGCACCTTGTCCGCCGGGGCCCGGGGATGCTGGGCCAGGAGCAACTGATTGTTGATTTCGATAAAGGAGCGGCGCACCTGGTCCTTGGAGACGCCGCAAATCTTGCCCACCAGGCCCATGAGGGGCAGGAGAATCTTGATCACCACCCCCCTGAGGTTCCGGGACAGGGGCAGGTCCCGGCCCAGGAGCACGGTGAAACCCAGGATGCCCACTCCCGCGAAGACCAGAAACAGCAGGACCGCGAAGACGATCCCCAGGATCAGGGGCATTTGGGGGTGAAGATTGGTTAAGCCCACGTAGGGGACATACCAGAGGATGGCCAACAGGAGGGATAACAGCAGGCAGGTCACCGCCAGCAGGCTCAAGAAAATGCGCTTCTGGGGCTTCAAGGTATTGCCGCCGTTCAGGATTTGGGGGACGTCTGCCATCTTGCCGTTCTATCTCGCTCCCAAATTGCACTTGGGAGCGTATTTCCCGCCAAGCTAAGCTTGGCAACCATTTTCGTTCCCAAGTGCAACTTGGGAACGAGGGGGAAAATACCGCTTAGTAATCAGTGATCAGTGATCAGTAAAAAAATTTAGGATATCGCCTACTGATTACTGATTACTGATCACTGGTTACTGATTACCCCAAGGTCTCTCCCACCAGGGCGTGTCCCCGGAGGAACTCCGGGGCCGCCAGCCGCTTGTGCCCGGCCAATTGCAGTTCTGGCACGGTGATGCTCCCCTGGCCGCAGGCAATCTCCAGGCCCTCGGGCCTAAGGCCCAGGACTTTTCCCGGCGTCCCCAGAGACCCGGCGGTTTTCCTCACCCGAGGCCGGAAGAGTTTCAGCCTTTGCCCCTGCCACAAGGTATAGGCCCCGGGCTTGGGGTCCAAGCCCCGGATCCAGCCCGCCACTTCCACCGCGGGGCGGCTCCAGTCCAGGCGGCGCATCTCCGGCGCGATGGGCGGGGCCAGACTGACCCCCGTCTCGGGTTGGGGGAGCCGCCGGCCTTCGCCCCGGCGGAGCAGCTCCAACGCCTGGACCAGCAAAGCCGCGCCCCGCTCCGCCAACCTGGCAGTGAGAGCGCCGGCGTTGTCCTCCGGCAAAATCGCCACTCTTTCCTGCAAAAAGATGGGGCCGGTGTCCACCTCCAGGGTGACCCACATGATGGTCACCCCGGTCTCCTTCTCCCCCCGGATGAGTGCCCAGTTGATGGGCGCGGCCCCCCGGTACTTGGGCAAGAGCGAAGCGTGGACATTGAGGAAACCCGCGCTGGGCAAGGCCAGAATCTCCGGGGTGAGAATCCGGCCATAGGCGGCCACCACCATCACCTCCGGCTTGAGGGCCGCCAGGGTCTGAAGCAGTTCCGGGTCTTTGAGGCGCGCCGGCTGGAGCACCGGAAGACCGTGGGCCAGGGCCGCGTCCTTGACCGGCGGCGGGCTTACCTGCCGCCCCCGGCCCCGGGGCCGGTCCGGCTGGGTCACCACGGCCAGCACTGCCTCTCCCGCGGCCAGCAAGGCCTCAAGAGCGGGCACGGCGAAATCCGGCGTACCCAGAAAGATGAGGCGCCAAGGCCCGGCCTTCACCTGGCCGCCGCCTGCTTCTTGAGTCTCCTGATATAGAGCCCCCTCTTTAAGCGGCTGATCCGGTCGATGAACAACATGCCGTTTAGGTGATCGATTTCATGCTGCAACACGATGGCCAAGAGCCCCTCGGCCTCCAGCTCCAGGGGGTTGCCGTGGCGGTCCAGGCCGGTGATCCCGACCCGGGCATAGCGCCGCACCTCGGCGGAAAAATCACGGACCGACAGACACCCTTCATTATGGATGATCTCCCCTTCTCCGTGAGTAATACAGGGGTTGATAATCACCTTCAGGTCAGGTTTTTTCTCCCGGTGGCCCACGTCCACGACGATGAGCCGGCGCAACACTCCCACCTGGTTGGCCGCCAACCCCAGGCCCGGGGCCTTATACATGGTCTGGGCCATATTGTCGGCCAGGGTTTGCAGCTCCCCATTGATCTCCACAATCTCTTCCGCCCGGCTTTTCAAGACCGGGTCCGGGAACAGGCGTATCGGTAAAACGGACATAAGAATCGGTAAATTATCGGGCTTTTTCCTAAAGTTTAGGGCTTATTAGGCTTTTTTGCAAGGGTTGAATACACCGGGGAGTAATTCCCGGATAAGGGGACCCGGCGTTTTAAAGACTTGTACGGGATCTAATCCGAAAATCCTCCTTTACTCCTTTAATTCCAAAAAATTGAAGGGCTGGGGGATTACCCCCAGCCCTTCTCAGTAAGAAAGGGGGGTTAAGAGAAGCTTAACTTAACCTTACCAACCGTAGGCGGGGCCAAAACCTCCATCCATGCCCAGGCCCATGCCGTGGCCCATACCCCGGGCCATGCCGCGTCCCCTACCGGGGCCATTGCCCATACCGGCACCCCTACCATCGCCCGGGCCCATGGGACCGGCGCCGACTTGAGTTTGGGGCACGATTTTGCGCATCTCCAAACGGAAAGGCACGGCCTTACTCTGGAACTGTTCCTTTAAGGCAGAAAGCTCTTTCTGCTTGGCCACGATGGCCTTTTCATCAGGATTTTCTGCCTGCCAGAGAGCCCGCAACTCCGCCCGCTTTACCGCCATGCCCTTGCGGAGGCTGGCGGTGTCGTTCATAAATTTTTGTCTCAGGTCGAAAGCTTTGCCGGCCTGCTCCGGGGTGAGGTTACAACCATGCCCCCAGCGGGGCCCGGCCCAAGCCGCGGTGGCCAGGCTCAGCGTCAGTCCCAAAACCAGGAGCAGCATCAGGGGCAGGCTCCGTTTTGCCAAAGTCTTTTGCGACATCTTCCAACTCCTTTGACCTATTAGGATTTCTTCAGCCTTTGGTCCAGGCTTTATAAACTTAAACCCGAAAGTCCCCTGAACCCGGCGCGGGGTGAGGTAATTTTTTCGGATGAATTGGGGGAAGGGGACTAAAGTCGCGCCCATATTGACTTGAGAAATTCTGTAATTATTTTTGTCTGGAAGGGGGTTATAATAAGTAAAACTGGTTACGTCAGGAGAGGCCATGCCGGAATATGTCATTCATCCCCTGGTTGTGGGTGCCAACGAAACCGACCAGGGCATCATGACCTACCTCAAGGGCTACGGCAAACGCATCTGGATTCCCATTTACGTCTTTTACCTGGAAGGCGGCCCGGAGCCTATCCTGGTGGACACCGGCCTGGAACAGTTCCTGGTGCCCCCGGAAGTGGGGGAAACCTACGGTTTTGACGTCCTGGAGTTCGAGGCGGCCCTGGCCACTTACGGCCTGGCGCCCGAAGACATCAGGATCATCATCCATACCCACCTCCATAACGACCACTGTGAAAACGACTATAAGTGCACCAATGCCCGGGTTTACGTGCAGAAAGCCGAATACGACTTTTTCCGGGACCCCCATCCGGTGGATCACCGCTACTTCCCGGACCTGCAGGACGAAAATGAAGTGGTTTTGGTGGAGGGCGACCGGGAGATCGTCCCGGGTATCCAGGTGCTCCTCACCCCCGGCCATACCGTGGGCGGCCAATCAGTGGTGGTCAACACCGAAAAGGGGCGGGCGCTGATCACCGGCTTCTGCTGCAACGAACAGAACTTCCCCGCGTCCGGCCCCGGTGTGCCCCCGGGTGTGCATATCAACGTTATGGACGCCTACAACAGCATCCAACGGGTCAAAGAACTGGCTGAGATCCTTATACCCCTCCACGACCTCTCCATCGGCCGCCGGCGGAGTATCCCGGAATAACCCGGGCGGCAGCCGAGCTAATGCCAACCAAAGGTGGTTTGATTTGAAAAAATACCCCTCACGGAAGCGCACCGTTCTGTGGTCCATCCTTTCCGGGTTGATCTTCCTGGGAATCATTTACGGGGCCTGGGCGGCCCAAGCATTCAAGACCAAATGGACCATTATTAATTATTTGGCAACTATTGATCTGCAGATCATGGACGGGAAGCTAGTCTTCACCCCGCCGAAAAAATTTCTTAAACAATACTTTTTTACCCCTGACCCGGCGCAGAATGCTTTGGCCCCGGGCTTAGCCCCCAAGATGGACGGCATCCTCTATAAGGTCTGTTCCATTTTGCCGAATTGTCCAAAAAATCAGCCTTATCTGAAAATCTTCTTACTTCAGGATTGTCAGCAGGTAAACCAACGTCTCCAGGTCTTTTCGCCTTTTCACGATAACCCGGCTTCGGCCTGCTTCGGCTTTTTTACCGCGCAAGCCAACGCCATTTTTGTGTCCTTGGAAGATTTGAGCGCCGGTGTCCTGGCTCACGAAATGACGCATTTCCTCCTAAGCCAGTTCAACCCGGTGCCGGACCATGACTACCAGGAACAATGGGCCCAATATATGGAAACCCAGATAGACTAAACCAGGTCCAATGACCCTGGAGGGAAAGGGAAAATGCGGAAGATTAGATACCACCTGCTGATGGGCTTATTAATTTTCGGTATCCTGGTGGGCGTCAGTCCGGTCCAGGCCACCACGGTGGTCAAGAAGACCTATCTTTGTCAATATTGCGGACATGAATATCAGGACAATGCCGCGGCCAGTACCAATACCTTTGGCGGCCAGGATAGCGAGTTCCGGTTCTATGCCGCCGGCGCGCAGCCCTTCGCCTACTTTATTCACACCTGCCCTAACTGTGGTTTTCCCCATGAATATTCGCTATTTCGGCCAGCAGGCGCTCAAACCCAAGAAGAACTGGATAATAAAGAAAAATCGACAGTTAAGGATTGTTTAACCACGTTTTGTGAAAATAATCAGGTAACCCCAGACACCTTTACACCCTGCCAGAAATATGAAGTATTGGCTGAGATCCATAAATTACGCGGGAAGCCGCCCCTGGCTATTGCCGAAGCTTACATCCATGCCGCCTGGATGGCGGACGACCATCAACACCAGGAAAAAATTGTGCTTTATCGATTAAAAGCTATCGACTATCTCAAAGAGGCATTGGCGACAAAAGAAATTAAGGCGGACAAGGTGCCAATGTTCACATACCTGATCGGAGAGCTATACCGGCGGGCGGGCAAATTTGCGGAAGCCCAGGAATTTTTTTCCCGGGTCAAGACCGATGACCCCCAGTTAGAAAGCTTATTAAAACAGCAGATAGAGTTGGCTAGGAAAAAGGATACGGCCAAATCATTTATTAAATTCTCTCCTAATCAGGAGAAATAACCTTGCCCTGGCCGGGCGAATCGCCTACCCCCCAAACCCCCTTCCCCAATCCCTTATGTTTAAAAAGGCCGGGTGAGGCGGGGCCTTTGGCCCCGCCTCAC
>JBFLZI010000104.1:0-10863 GCA_040756315.1 Thermodesulfobacteriota bacterium
TTGGGGAGGGGGGTGTGGGGGGAGGGGCAGGGACCTCAGGTCCCTGGCCCCTCCCCCAAATCACTCCTTTTCCACCTCCAGCCTCAAAAAATGCGTGGCGCAGGAGATGCAGGGGTCGTAGTTACGGATGGTCTGTTCGCACTGCCAGGTGAGTTGGTCCTCAGGCAGGTGCAGGTTTTTTTCCGCAAACCGGGCCAGGTCGGCTTCCATGCTCTTCTGGTTTTGGGAGGTGGGGGGGACGATTTTGGCGGCCAGGATCACGCCCTGGTCATCCAGGCGGTAGTGGTGGTAGAGGATGCCCCGGGGAGCTTCGGTGACGCCGCAACCTTCTCCGGCTTGTGGTTTCACCGGGAGGGCGGGCTGATCCGGCATTTCATAAGCGGCGATCAGGCGCAAGGCCTCCTCCACGGCATAGAGGATTTCCAGGCTGCGCACCACGATGCTTTGAAAGGGATTCAGGCAGACGGGACCCAACCCGGCGGACCGGGCCGCTTCCTGGACCAGGGGCGGCAGCCGGTCAAAGTTGAGATTATAGCGGGCTAAAGGTCCCACCAGGTAAGCCCCTCGGGCATTCAGCCGGGAATGCAGGGCATGGGAAGGGGGCACCTGCTCTTCGGTGAAGTGGTCCTCATATTCAGAGATGGGGATATCCAAGCCCTGATTGGACACCAGCCGCCCTTCGTTCAGGGGGTATTCCCCGGGATGACGCAGGGCCACGAACTCGTAGTCTTGGCTAAATTCCGGGAAGGGTAGGGTGGCCGTCCACTTTACCGTCGCCAACGCGGCCTCCCGGGCCCATTTAAGGCGTTCGGCTAGAGGCACAAGCTCCTTTTTGGTGGGCACCCGATAAAACCCGCCCACCCGCACATTGATGGGATGGATTTCCCGGCCCCCCAGCAAGGCCACCAGATCATTGCCCACCTTTTTCAGTTGCAGCCCCAGCTTGACCTGGTCCGGGTGCTCCCGGGCCATGCGGATGGCGTCCTCATAGCCCAGGAAGTCCGGGGCGTGGAGCATGAAAACGTGGAGGGTGTGGGACTCAATCCATTCCCCGCAATAGATCAGGCGGCGCAGGTCCCGGAGGGGCCCGGTCACCTTAAGCCTCCAAGCGTTTTCCATGGCGTGCACCGCGCTCATCTGGTAGGCGATGGGGCAAATGCCGCAGATGCGGGCGGTGAGGTCCGGGGCCTCGCTGAAGAGGCGGCCTTTAAGGAAGGCTTCAAAGAAACGGGGAGGTTCAAAGATGGCCAGGCGCGCCTCCGTCACCCGCTCTCCTTTAATTTTGAGGAGAAGGGAGCCTTCCCCTTCCACCCGGGCCAGGTAATCCACTTTGATGGTCTTACTTTTCATGGCTTAGGCTTTCCTGGCGAAAGGCCTCGGCATTGGCGTAGAACTGGCGGAAGAGACGCACCAGGTTTTCGGCTGACATATCCAGATATTCTCCGAACCAGGCCCCCAGAGAGGCGGTGTTGGGGGTCTCCTTGGGGCCGAAACAGCCGTAGCAGCCCCGTTGGTAAGTGGGGCAGAGCGCGCCGCAGCCGGCGTGGGTCACCGGTCCCAGGCAGGGCGTGCCGTGGGCCACCAGAACGCAGATATTGCCCCGCCTTTTACATTCCAGGCAGACGCTGGAGGCCGGGGTCTTAGGGGGGCGGCCCTGGAGGAAGGCGCTGACGACCTCCAGGAGCTGATATTTGTTGATGGGACAGCCTTGCAGTTCAAAGTCCACTTTCACGTGCCCGGAGATGGGGGTGGACTCGGCCAGGGTGTCGATATATTCGGGCCACGCATAGACCAGGGAGATAAAATCCTGCACCTTGGCAAAGTTGCGCAAGGCCTGGATTCCCCCGGAAGTGGCGCAGGTGCCGATGGTCACCAGGAACTTGGAGACCCGGCGCACCTTTTTAATCTGCTCGGCATTATCCGGGGTGGTCACCGAGCCTTCCACCAGGGAGAGGTCGTAGGGGCCTTTGAGTTCAGCCCGGGAGGCTTCCTTAAAATAAGCCAACTCCAGCTTCTCCGCCACGGCCAAAAGTTCGTCTTCCAGGTCCAGGAGGGATAGCTGGCAGCCGTCGCAGGAGGAGAATTTCCACACCGCCAGTTTGGGTTTCCTGGCCGCCATCTTAAATTTCCCGCCTCTCGAACCACTCTTTGATGTAAGCATAGGAATAGACCGGGCCGTCCTGACAGACGAAGGTGGGCCCCAACTGGCAGCGCCCGCAGTGGCGCACGCCGCACTTCATGTGGCGCTCCATAGAGACAAAGATATTTTCCGCCTTGACCCCCCGATTCAAAAACTCCTGGGCCGTAAAGCGCATCATGATGCCGGGGCCGCAGATCAGGGCCACGGTATGGGCCGGGTCAAAGCGGGTCCGGGGAATGATGTTGGTGACCACCCCCACGTTGGCCCGCCAGCCGGGGGGAGCGGCGTCCACCGTGACGTGGACCCGCATGTCGAAGCGGCCCCGCCAGCGTTCCAGTTCCCGGCGATACAGCATATCCTGGGGGGTGCGGGCGCCATAGATCAATTCCACGTTGCCGTAGTCGTCCCGCTGGGCCAGAACCTGGTAAATGGCCGGGCGCAACGGGGCCAGCCCCAATCCTCCGGCCACGAAGACCACGTCGGCTTCCTTGGCCGCGGCCACGGGCCAGGGAGTCCCGAAGGGCCCCCGCACCCCCACCACTTCCCCCCGATCCCCTCCGCAGATGGCCTGGGTGACCGCGCCCACTGCCCGGATAGTGTGCACCAGGGTTTGGGGTTGGGCCGGGTCGCCGCTTATGGAGATGGGGGCCTCCCCCCGGCCGAAGGCGTAGAGCATGTTGAACTGGCCGGGAGCAAAGGGGAAACCCTCATTTCCCTGGGCCGGTTTAAGGACCAGGGTAAAGGTGTCCTGGGTCTCCCGCCGGCGCTTTTCCACCCGAAAGAGCTTAGGCAGCATGGGGTCAGAATCACCGGCTGGCAGGCTTCCCGCGCTTCCCTTTTTAAGTGCCATAGATATCCGCCAATTGAAACTTGGCTACCCGGAACTGCACCGCCAGGCTATGGGCGTACCTTTTCATGAGTTGATAGCCCAATTCATGGTTTTTTTCACATTTGCTCAGGAGACACTGGACGTCCAGGGCAATGGCCCGGGTAACCTCCGTGGCCCGGGCGTCCACATGCCAGTGGTAGGGCTGGAGAAACCAGAGCCAGCCCAGGACCTCTCCTTCCCCCACGGTTTGAATGGTAATAGGCCCTCGCCGGGCGGAAAAGATCTCCACCGCCACCCGGCCATGAAGAATCACATAGAACTGGTGGGCTTCCTGCTCCTCCTTGCAGAGGTACTGATTGGCCTTGAACTGGACCCGGGTGGCGCATTCGGCGATAAGTTTAAGATGCCCCGGTTCCAGGCCCTGAAAGAACGGATGCTCCGCCAAGATGGGTTCCATCGCTTCCATGGGTTCCATGCCTTATTCTCCCTGCCCGAGATTTGCTTCACTCTCCCTGATAGCCTGCACTTCGGCGGTGATATCAATGGCCACCGGGCACCAGGTGATACAGCGGCCGCAGCCGATGCAGCCCAGGCAGCCGAACTGGTCCACCCAGGTGGCCAGTTTGTGGGTGAGCCACTGGCGGTAGCGGGACTGGGGACTGACCCGAATGCTGCCCCCGTGGATATAAGAGAAGTCCAGGGTAAAGCAGACTTCCCAGTAGCGCCGGCGTTCCGCGATCTCCCCGTTTAAATCGGTTAGGTCCTTAATGGTGTGGCAGAAACAGGTGGGGCAGACCATGGTGCAGTTGCCGCAGGTAAGACACCGGGCCGCCACCTCATCCCAGCGGGGGCTGTCATAGTTGCGGTAGAGCAATTCCTTCAGGCCCCGGGGGTCCAGGCTCCGGCTCTGGCGCCGGGCGGCTCCGGCCACCAAGGACTCCGCCGCGGCCACTTCCTGCCCCCGAGCCTCCCGGCAAGAAACCCCGGCCAGGATTTCCCCTCCCCTAACAGTGCCCACTTCCGCCACCAGGTAATGCTGGTCGTCCTGCAGGACTTCCGTGAGGCAGAGATCGAAGCCGGACGCGGCCTTAGGTCCGGTGCCCAAAGAAGCGCAGAAACAGGTCCCCCCCGCCTGGGTGCAATTGACGGCCACAATAAAGGCCCCTTCCCGTCGGGCTTGATAAGTGGGGTCCGCGTATTGGCCGTGGATAAAGACCCGGTCCTGCACCGCCAGGGCGTGGAGATCGCAGGAGTGGACCCCCATAAAGGCGAAGCGGGGGACTTCCTCCTGAGAGGGAACGACCTGCCAGCCGTCTTGGGTGCGCCGGGCTTGCCAGAGGGGCCAGTCAGAGGGAAAGAGAAACTTCTTCCAGGATTGCTGGCCGACGCCGTAGCCGAAGAGGGCGCCGTTGCCCTGCCGCTTAAAGCGAAAAGAGCCGCCTTGCTGTTCGTCCCTAAAGCCCCGGGGCAGGTCCGCCACTGAGGTTAGTTCAGCATAGACCAGATTCCCTTGGTCCAGGGTGGGGCCAACTAACAGATAGCCCCGGCTTTGCAGGGATTGAAAGAGTTGCTGCAAGTGCTGGGGGGCGATGACGACTTTACTCCCCACCTTTACTGCCGTCTGGGCCATGGCGGCTCACTATCCCGGAGTATAATCGATAAGAAGTCACATCGTGGTTAACTGGATAATTTCCATGATAAACTTAACTGTCAATAAATTCCAGTGGGAATATGCGGCTGGATAGACACCGTTTTAGGAATAATACCGGGGATTTACTAGAAGCTATTGCAAAACCTCTACGTCACCCGAAATGTCATTCTGAGCGAAGCGAAGAATCTCGTTTTTTCAAGAAGTTGCGATCTTCACTTCGTTCAGGATGACAAGAAAAATAGGTTTTGCAATAGCTTCTAAGAGAATGCTGGCGGTTGGCTATCTTGGGGACGGCGGGGCGACGGAAAAGAAAAAGCCCCCAAAGAAATCTTTGGGGGCAGAGAGAGCCGACCTGCCGGAACCGGCTAATTGCTTCAGAACGCTGCGGAGATAGTCGCTCCCCCCAGGACATGATTGTGTCGCCCGTCCCAGGAAAGACCGCCGATGACGGAAGAGGAATTCCCCCCCAGGGCATACCAGTAAATGATCTTGGGAGAGAACTTGAAGTATTTGCCCAAGGGGAAATTTATCGTGGCCATAAGATTGCCGGCGTGCAGGCTATGATAAAATTCATTTTTCCCGGGGATGGGGTAGGCGGCCTTATCCTGGGACAACTCCGCGCTCCAACTGGCCCACAGGTCCAGGCTGGCCCCGGCAAAGGGCAAGTCAAAACTCCGGCTCACATACCACTGGAGATACCAGCCCGGCAGGTGCGCCACTTCCCGATAAGCCGCAAAACCCACCTCAAACCAGGGCAACTTGTAGCCGCCCCCACCGTACACCTCTACCGAATCGTATTGAGACGTATTATGGTCATAAAGATAATAGATCATGCCGGCGGTTAAAGTGAGATTCGGCAGCACTTCCCGGCTATAAGAAAAGGTAAAATCGGTTTCGTTCCAAACCGGGTCTTTGCGGTTGATGGCCACCCGGCCAAAGGGATTCTTTTCACTGGTGTCGAAGTTCCCCCAGATATTGGCGGCAAAGCCCTTGTAACTGGCGGTCAAGGAGGGTTGAAAGACCGCGCTGCTCCGGCTGTAGGCCACCGCCCGCCAGACGTATTGGTTTAAGATATCCACCGACAGGGTAACATCAATTTTATCCGGCTTGGCCTCCGCCGCCTTTTGGGCCGCTTCCACCGCCTGGGCTTCTCCCGGCGGGAATTCCTCGGCCTGGCCGGCCCAGGGTCCTAGTGCAAAGATCAAAGCCAAGATAGGCGCTACCCGAAAAATAGTCGCCATCTTCTTTTTAGTCATCACCTTTTCCCCCTAATCAATTTTTTCTCGGTCATTCTGAGGGAGGAGAAGAGTTCCGACCCTCAGCCTGCACCTCAGGATGACCGGATGATCTGCCTGGTGGCGGCAAACGTCGTCTCACCAGGAAAAAGTCCCTCTAACCTCACCCGGCTCAGACCGCGGCGTCGCCGGTCTCCCCGGTGCGGATGCGGATCACTTCCGCTACCGGGTAAACAAAGATTTTGCCGTCGCCGATTCGGCCGGTGCGGGCGCTGCTAGTGATGGCCTCGACAATGGCCGATACCTTCTCATCCGGGGCCACCACCTCGATCTTCACCTTGGGGAGAAAATCCACCTGGTATTCCATGCCCCGGTAAACTTCCCGAAGGCCTTTTTGGCGGCCAAAGCCCTTGACTTCGGTGACGGTCATGCCCTGCACACTGATGCTGTGTAAAGCTTCCTTTACCGGTTCCAGCTTGAAAGGCTGGATTATCGCCTCGATTTTCTTCATTCTCTGCCTCCTCTAAATTTTTTACAGGCTGTAGCCGGCTTCTTGGTGCTCGGTGAGGTCCAAGCCGGCCACTTCGTCTTCTTTGGCTACCCTGAGTCCCATAGTGGCATTAATGACCTTGAGCAGCACCCAGCTTACCACGAAGGAATAGACCAGGGTCACCAAAACCGCCACCGCCTGGATGCCCAATTGGCCGGGGTTGCCGAAGAAGAGGCCGTCGGCGCCGGCGGAGTTGACGGCTTTGCAGGCGAAGAGGCCGGTGGCCAAAGCGCCCCACACCCCACCGACACAGTGGACGCCCACTACGTCCAGGGAGTCGTCGTAGCCCAGCTTGACCTTAGCCAGAACTGCCAGATAACAGACGATCCCGGCCCCCAGGCCGATGAGGATGGCGGACATGGGCCCGACAAAACCCGCGGCGGGAGTCACGGCCACCAGGCCCGCCACCGCGCCGGAAGCCGCCCCCAGAGTGGTGGCCTTGCCCCGGATCAGCCACTCCACCCCGCACCAGGAGAGCACCGCGGCGCAAGTGGCCAGGTGGGTGGCGGTAAAGGCCGAAGTGGCCAGGCCGTCCGCGGCCAGGGCGCTGCCGGCGTTGAAGCCGAACCAGCCGAACCACAGCAGCCCGGCCCCCAGAATGGTCATGGGCAAATTGTGGGGAATAAAGGCCTCTTTGCCGTAACCTTCCCGCCGGCCCACCACCAGAGCCGCGGCCAGGGCGGCGATACCGGCGTTGATATGAACTACCGTGCCCCCGGCAAAATCCAAAGCTCCCAGGTTTTTCAGCCAACCGCCGTCGCCCCAGACCCAGTGGGCCACCGGATCATAGACCAGGGTGGCCCAAAGCAGGATAAAAACCAAAAAAGAGCTGAACTTCAGGCGCTCGGCCCAGGCGCCGGTAATTAAGGCCGGGGTGATGATGGCGAACATGGCCTGGAAGATCATAAAGGCCTGGTGGGGGATGGTCTCGGAGTAGGTCTTGAAAGGTTCCAGGCCCACGCCGTTTAAGCCGATCCAGTCCAGGTTGCCGATAATATGCCCGACGTCGGGGCCGAAGGCCAGACTGTAACCGAACAAGGCCCACTGCACTCCGACCAAACCTAACAGGACGAAGTTTTGCATAATGGTGGCCAGGACGTTTTTGCTGCGCACCATGCCCCCATAAAATAAGGCCAGCCCCGGGGTCATGAGCATGACCAGGGCGGCGGACACCAGGACAAAGGCCGTATTAGCCGCGTTCATCAGATGAGTTCCTCCTTGGACGATGGGTTTTCCTTAATGACTAAAGGCAAGGCTTGTGCCAAATATTTTTCCTAGTTATAATAGGTAGTTAACTAATTGGTGGAGTGGGATATTTACAATATTGGCAATTTGCTAAATTTTAATTGTGTTAAAATTACATTATTGTATTATTAATCTGTTTTAGGTAGGACACCAGGTTCGAATAAATTACATTTATGTACTGCCAGCCCCCCAGCCCCGGCCCGGGCCCGGGGAGGACCAGGCCCATCTCTCCCCCCCCCCGTCCCCCCGGGAAAATTATCTCCCCTGGGAAGATGCCCCCGGATCAAAATCATCCCCTCCTTTACGCCAACTTATGATATGAGTTAGAAGACTCGCACCCCCCTGGCGGCAAGAACCGGCTCAGAGGACCGCCGGCAGGGGCCGCGGCACGAGGAGGGCCATGCTCGCCGATCTACTGGCAGGTCTGGTGGGGTTGCTGTTGGGGTATCCCTTAAATCTTCTTATCACCGGGCTGCCCCAGGAAAGGCCTCTTTGGACCTTACGGCATCGCTGCCGGCTGTGCGGGAGCCCCTGGCCCGGGCCGGCCCACCTTCCCCTGGGGGGCTATCTTTGGCAAAAAGGTCGGTGTCCGGCCTGCCAGGGCCGCTTATCCTGGCGATATCCTCTGGTGGACCTGAGCGCCGCGGTGCTGGCTTATGCCCTCTGGGCCCGGTTCCCGGCCAGCCCGGCGCTCCTGGCCTACGCCCCTTTTGCCGCCGCCCTGGTGGTGCTGAGCGCCCTGGACCTGGAGCACCGCTGGCTGCCGGACGTCATCACCTTGCCGGGCATCGCCCTGGGGTTGGCCCTGGCCCTCATCCTGCCCCACCTCCGGTTCCTGGACGCCCTGTTGGGAGCGGTGTTGGGAGCGGTCTTTTTTCAGGTGGTGAACTGGCTCTATGAGAAGATCACCCGGCGGCAGGGTATGGGGCGCGGGGACGTGAAACTCCTGGCCCTCATCGGCGCTTTCTTAGGGTTCCGGGCTTTGCCCCTGGTGGTCCTGGTGAGCGCCGGGCTGGGGAGCCTGGCTGGCCTGATCGCGGTCTGGCGCTATGGCCGCTTCTCCCTACAGGAATTCCAAATTCCCTATGGCCCCTTCCTGGCCCTGGCCGCGCTGTTATACCTGCTCGTCCTGGCAGGCCCTAATTGAGGCCGGGTGAGATTGATGTGCGCACTGCGCACCAGTTCTGGGGAGGTGCGCCCTTAACGCGTCTTTACGATGATCGTGGCGGGCGGGGGAAAGTTTGGAAAAGGCTGCCCCCCGCCGCCGGTATTGAGTTAAAATAGAGGGGCCGTTCTTTTGGCCGCGTGCAAGGAAAGGCGACGGTCAGCCGCCGGGGGGATCAATTGGTGACATTTCTGTCAAGGAACAGGGGGCCAGGGTATGAAACCATCTCAGTTCAATAAGGCTTATTTCCTGCTGATAATCCTGAGCTTTTTTTTGCTGGGGCTGGTTGACGCCCAAGTCGGCCGGGCCGAGGACTGGCAGTTTGTGGGGGAAAGACCCGGGCGGGGCAAGATCTATGTGGATAAAGAGTCCATTTCTCGCCAACCTGCCGGCACCTTGCAGTATAAAGCCAAAATTTACGTGGAAGGAGAAAGAAAGGCCAGCATGGCGAAAGCCATCGGCATCGAGCTGAAAGATCCTAAGAAGGGCCAGGCCCTGGATCACGTTATTTGCGAGATCGAAATCGACTGCGCCACCAGTCAGGATAAGATGCTGAGTATCCAGTTTCTCGATAAGAGCGGTAAGGAAATTCTCACCAAAAAAGAGTCCGAACCGTTTATGGCTATCGGCCCGGACCAACTCAGCCAGGCCATCAAAGCTATGGTCTGTGGCTCTAAGTAGAACTGAGGGCTGATTTTTCCGGGGTGTGGCCTTTGTCAGTTCAAGGTTGAGGAATTAATTAACTTTGAACCTTGAACTTAAAACTTGGCAAGATGCTCCCCGGACCTGAAGATTCAATTCCCCCGCTTACTCCCCCCACCCAGACATTCCCACAGGGCCGCGATTACCCGGTCCTGCTCCGCTTCGGTCATCGCTGCATAGAGTGGCAAGACAATGCTCCGGTCCTGGAGGGATTCACTCACCGGCAAGGGAAAGGCCAGGGGTATTCCCCGGTAAGCCGGCTCCCGGTGGGCGCACATCACCCCCCGGCGGCTGTGGATGCCCCGGTCCAGGAGGGCCTGCATCACCCCGGCCTGACCCAGGGGGCACTCTGGGGAGAGGATAATCCAGAAGGATTGCCAGTTGCTCCGGGCCCAGGCCGGTTCCTGGGGCAGGGTCAGATAGGGGTGCCCCTCCAACCCCTCCCGGTAACGGGCCGCCAGCCGCCGCTGCGCGGCCACCAACCCCGGCAGGCGTTTTAGCTGCTCCCGGCCCACCGCGCCTTGGATGTCGCTCAAGCGATAATTGTATCCCACCTCCAGGTATTGCTCGAACTTCACCTGGCCGGAGCCGTGGCGCTCGGCGGTGGACAGGGACATGCCGTGGGTGCGGAGCCGCGCCAGCCGGGCCATGACCTCCGGGTCGGCACCGGTGATCATACCCCCGTCGCCGGTGGTGATGGTTTTGCGGGGATGAAAAGAGAAACAGGCCAGATGGCCGTGGGGTTTGCCGATGGGTTCCCAGACACCGTCCTTTAGACAAATCTCCGAACCCACCGCGCAGGCCGCGTCTTCTATTACGAAAAGGCCATGTTCCCGGGCCAGAGGCAGGATGCGGGCCAAATCGCCGGGCAGCCCCAACTGATGCACCGCCAGGATGGCCCTGGTCCTGGGGGTGAGGGCCGGGGCAATTAGCGCCGGGTCGATGTTGCCGGTGGCCGCCTCCACGTCCACCAAGACCGGGGTGGCCCCCACATAGCGCACCGCGTTGGCGGTGGCAATAAAAGAATGGCTCACCGTGATCACTTCATCGCCGGGGCCGATGCCTAAGGCCAACAGAGCCAGATGCAGGGCCGCGGTGCCGCTGGAGCAGGCCACCGCCCGAGGCGCGCCCACCACCGCCGCGAACTCCTCCTCAAAGGCCGCCACCTCCGGCCCCTGAATCACCCAACCGGATAATATGGCCCGCCGAGCCGCAGCCGCTTCCTCCTCTCCCAACGTCGGCCGGGCCACGGGAATCTGCGCCATGAATTCCTCCTGGTTGTGGTTGCTGGGGGAGGGGGCTAAGGGCCACAGGCCCTTACCCCCTCCCCCAAGCCCCCTCCCCCA
>JBFLZI010000105.1:0-10838 GCA_040756315.1 Thermodesulfobacteriota bacterium
GGGAGGGGAGTTTGAGGGGAGGGCGGGGGACCTGTGGTCCCCCGGCCCTCCCCTCAAAACCTACCCTCTCCGTCCTGACCTTAAAGGTGCGGCTGCCGGGGGCGCTGAGGGGGAAGATTTCTTTCAGGGTGGAGTCGGTCTGGAAATTGGCCGCGGGAACTTCCAGGCGCACCGGCGCGCCTATCTTGAGGTAGGCCCGGTAGTCGTCGTTCACTTCCCCTTCGATCTGCAAGTCCCGGGGGTCGTAGAGGGAGATTAGGGTTTGGCCGGGCTGGGCCAGGTCCCCCACGGCCATCCGGCGTTCCGCCACCACGCCGGTCCGGGGCGCAGTAATGAGAGTGTATTTCTGGAAGGCGGCCGCTTCCTGCATTTGGGCCTGGGCGGCCTCATAGCGGGCTTCCATGGCCTCGAATTCCCGGGGGCTGACCGCGCCCTCTTTAAGCAAGCGGCGATAGCGCTGGTAATCCGCAGTGACCTGGGTCAGTTGGGCCTGGGCCTGGCCGGCCCGAGCCTGAAACTCCGGCGCGGCCAGGGCCACCAAAGAGTCCCCTTGTTTTACCGGGCTACCCGCGTCCACGAAGATGCGGCTCACCCGGCCGGAGACCTGGGGGGAAATGTGGGTGAGGGAGGGGGAAATAACTGCGGCCAGGACGGTAAGCTCCTGGGGAATCTCCACTTCCCGAATGGTCAGGACCTTTTCCGGGGGCGGGGGGGCTTTGAGGGCCAGGGTGCCCGGGGCGATTTTCCCCCAGGGCCATAAGCCCGCCAGCCAGACCATGAAAATCAAGGCCACTACGACAAGAGTTGCTAGCCCCGCCAATTTCTTTCTAGACATCATCCAGGTGTCCCGGTTCAAGATGAATAAGTTTCATTCCCCGTAATGAAGATTCCCGGTTTATTTAGCCGGTGAAGGTGGGGACTCTGTCCCCGCCTTCTCCGGCTCACTTAAAGGGGGTTGGGAGGGGAGTTTGAGGGGAGGGCGGGGGACCTGTGGTCCCCCGGCCCTCCCCTCAAAACCATCCTCCACCGGCCCGCTCAGGGTGCCCAGGGCCAGGTCCAGTCCGGCCTGGGCCAGGTGGGTGTCGAACAGGGCCGAGAGGCGGTTCAGTTCCGCGTCCTTCTTGGCGTTTTCCGCGGTGAGGAGGTCCACCAGGATGGTGAGGCCCTCTTCGTATCGGAGGCGGATCAGTCTCAGGCTCTCCTGAGCCTGTTGCACCGCGGCCCGGGCCACTTGCAGGCGCTCGTGGGCCGTCTTCAGATTGAGGAGGTTCTCGGTCACCTGATGGCGGATGCGGTCGGCCAGCTCCCGCTGCAGTTCCCGGGCCTGGGCCTGTTGGGCCCGGCTCTCCCGCACCCGGGCCAAATCCGCCAGGCCGTTAAACAGGTTGAAATTCATCACGGCCAGGATGGTGTAACTGTCCTCGTTGCTGCCGAAGAGACGGCGCTGATCGATGTCGTATTGGGCCACCACCTTAAGGCGGGGCAGATAATTGAGGCGGGCCTTGTCGTACTCCTGTTGGGCCTTCCGGGCCGCCAGGGCCAGGCGCTGCAAGTCGGGGCGCTTCTCCTGGGCCAGGCGTTGCAGTTCTTCGGTTTTGCCGGGGAGGGGAGCCGGTTCCTGGGGGGCCGGGGCCAGAGGCCGGGAACCCACCTCCGGCACCCCCACCACGGTGCCCAAGGCGCTCTGGGCGATCTTAAGCTGGCTGGCCGCGGTGAGTTCCTCCTGGGTCAGGCGGGCCAAGTGCACTTCCGCGGAGAGGACGTCGGCCTTAATTACCTCCCCCGCGGCATAGCGGGCCTGGACCATCTTTAAATGTTCGGCGGCGATGTTCCGGGCCTGGCGGACCACGGCCAGCCGGGCCTGGGCCAACTGCCGGCCGAAATAAGCCTGGGTGACCTGGAATAATAGCTGCTGGCGCTGACTCAGGATAAAGGCCGCGGCCATCTCTTTGTGCAGGCGGGCCTGTTGATATCCCAGGTAGGCTTCCCCGGCCTGGAAGAGAGGCTGGCTTAAGGAGAGGCCGGTCCGAAAATTGCCGTAGGGCTTGGGATTATTGAGATTGTCCAGGAGAAAATCCTGGGAGGTAAAGCGCCTTTGATTCAACTTGCTCATGAAGACCTGGGAGGGGTTGTCGGAGAAGTTGTAGGACTCGGTAAAGTTGAGTTGGGGCAGGAAGCGGGCCCGGGCCTTGGCCAGGTCCGCTTCCGCGGTCTCCACCGTGAAGCCTGCGGCCTTTAAGCCTGGATTTTCCTTCAGGGCCAGGAGCATGGCCTCCGCCAGGGTCAGGGGCGGGGGCGCGGCCAGGGCCCCCGGCACTCCCAACCACAGGCTGACCAGTATGGCTAACAGGGAGAAGCCCATGGACTTTGCCCCTTTCTCCGGTTGTCAGTATAGCGGCCTGGGGTTGAGTTGGCAACCTCAGGTTAACGGAAGAGCCCAGTTTTAAAGAAATGTGGGAGAGCTACCGCCAAACTTGGGGAGAACCCGGTGAAAGAAGATTGTGGGGGGAGGGTGTTAGAGGCCGGGCCTTTTATCCCCTCCCCATCCTGAATTTTTCGGAGTTTTCTTTAGGGGAGTGTCTTCCCTGGGTCCAGTCGTCTTTGTTATTCTTCCCGGTTACAGGGTAGGGAGGTCTAATCAACCTGATAGTTGACAAATATTGTTAAATATATATTATTAACAGACATTAGTCAGTCTGGCCAAATATAAGGTCCGAGAAAATGAGTCTAATTATAGTTGACTACCAAGATAAGATAGGTACTATTACTTTTAATAATGATAAAAAACGTAATTGTTTAAGTCAAGCGTTGTTAGAGAAACTTATTGCCGCGTTAAGAGAATTTAAACATCAAAAAGCCCGGGTATTAATTCTGCGAGCCAACAAGGGCGCCCGGGTCTGGTCATCGGGGTTGGATATTAGGGAACTTCCCCGGCCCGGGAGAGACCCGTTATCATATAACGATCCCTTGGAACAGGTAATGCGGAGCATTCAACGTTTTCCGGCTCCGGTCATGGCTATGATTGAAGGAAGTGTTTGGGGCGGCGCTTGTGATTTAGCTTTCATCTGTGATATCCTCATTGGCACCCCTAATACTTCTTTTGCCATGACACCGGCCAAAGTTGGCATTCCTTACAATCCCTCCGGCGTCCTTCACTTCATCAATATTGTCGGATTGCATATTGCCAAGGAAATGTTCTTTACGGCTCAACCAATTGATGCCGCCCGGGCTTTACAATTAGGGATTCTTAACCATTTAGTCCCCGCAGAGGAGCTGGAAGATTTTACCGGGCAGATGGCCCGGCAAATCGCGGGAAATTCCCCGTTAAGCATCTCCGTCATCAAAGAACAGCTCCGGCTGCTGGCCAGTTCTTATCCCTTAAGCCCGGAGACTTTTGAGCGCATCCAGGGATTGCGGCGCCAGGTTTATGACAGCAAGGACTATCTGGAAGGGAAAAGCGCCTTCCTGGAGAAGCGCTCCCCGGCTTTTAAGGGAGAATAAAGAAAAGTGAGTGGACCATGAGAAGGCTTAGACTTTTAGTCTCTCCTCTTCTTGTCCTGGGCATTTTTGGGTTGGTCCCCAGTCCACTTTACCCTCAGGATAAGGCCGAAAAGCATGTCCTTATTCTGAATTCCTACCATGCGGGCTTCGAGTGGACCGATCAGGAGATGGAAGGCATCCTGGAGACGCTGCGCCAGGCCTACCCGAATATTGACCCCCTGGTGGAATATCTGGATTGGCGACGCTTCCCCCAGGAGGACAACATCAAGTCCCTGGTCCAGGTCTATCAACAGCGGTATGCCCAGAAAAAGATCGAAGTGGTCATCGCCAACGATAATGAGGCCCTGGAGTTTGCCTTGAAGTACCGGGCCCGGCTCTTTCCTGAGGCGGCTATAGTTTTCTGCGGTGTCAACGACTATCGGGAGGATATGATCGCCGGCCAACCCCGGGTGACGGGCGTGGTGGAGAAGGTGGATGCCGCGGGCACCATTGAGGTGGCCTTAAAGCTCCATCCTCAAGCCCGATCTTTAGTGGTCATTGCCGACGCCTCGGAGGAGGCCCAGGATGCTCTGCAGATAATTAAGGGAGTGGCCCCGCGTTTCGCCTCCCGGATTAACTTCCGCTTTCTGGTGGGCCTGACTATCCAGGAAATGCTGCAAGAGTTGGAGCGGCTGCCGCCTGACAGCCTCATTCTCTTGGCTTACTTCACCCGGGACCGGTCCGGTAATGTTTACAGCTACGATACCGTCCTGTCCCAGATGGGTGGTCGCACCGCCGTACCCATCTATGGCTTGTACACCTTCGGCTTGGGGAAAGGCATCGTCGGCGGCCAGCTCCTGGATGGCAGCCTGGTGGGGGAGCAGGCCGCCCGGTATGCCGTCAGGATCTTGGGGGGGGAACCCGTGGGGGAGATGCCGGTGGTCCAAAAGAGTTTCTCCCAGCCCATGTTCGACTATGACCAGATCCTGCGTTATGGCCTTAAGACCTCGCAGTTACCCCCAAACAGCGCCGTTATCAGAAGATTGACCGCAGTTTACGCCACCTATAAGAAGATTATTTGGGGGGGCGCGGCGCTTCTACTGCTCCTGTCCTTATCGGTGGTCATTCTTTTTCTCAATATCTTAAAGCGGCGGCGGGTGGAGAAGGCCCTTAGACAGGCGGAGGAGAATTACCGGAGTATCTTTGAAAACGCGGTGGAGGGCATCTTTCAGAGAACCCCGGAGGGCCGTTATCTCCGGGTCAATCCGGCCCTGGCCCGCATGTTCGGGTATGCCTCACCGGCGGAGATGCTGGGGGAGGTGGTGGACATTAAAGAGCAAGTTTTTGTCAACCCCCAACGCTACCAGGAGTTTCAGGAATCAATGGCGGACCGGGGAATGGTCCAGGGGTTTGAATATCAGGCTTATCGTCAGGATGGGCGGGTCTTCTGGGTGTCGGAGAATGCCCGGACGGTTCGGGACGAAAACGGCGCCATCCTTTATTACGAGGGGTTTAAACAGGATATTACCGAGCATAAATGGGCGGATGAAGCCTTAAAAAAGGCGGAACGGGAAAAAGACCTGATCTTAAGCAGTATCTCGGAGTATGTCGTTTGCCTGAACCTCCACCAGAGGGTGATTTGGGCCAACTGGGCCATTTCCGAGGCGGTGGGTCTGACTCCGGACCAATTAGTGGGGCGCTATTGTTATGAGTTATGGCCGGGAAGCAACCAGATCTGCCGGAATTGCCCGGTAACGGAAACCCTGAAGACCGGGGAGGTGCAGGAAGGGGAGGTCCTGGCTCCCAATGGGCGGATCTGGCACGCCCGGGCCTTTCCGGTGCGGGATGCCGGCGGCCAGCTCTTCGGGGTGGTGGAAGTGGCCCGGGATATCACCCAGCGCAAAAAGGCGGAGGAAGCCTGGCGCCAGTCCGAAGAGCGTTACCGGGCTTTGATCCAGAATCTGCCGGTGGGCATTTATCGCACCACCGCCTACCCCACAGGCAAGATCATCTTGGCCAATCCGGCCATGGCCCGCATGTTCGGCTGCGATTCCATCGAAGAATTTCTCCAGCTTCCCGTGGAGGATCTCTACGTCAATCCCGCCGACCGCCAGGCCTTTATCGATAAGCTGTTCTCCCAGGGACAGTTGTGCGGCGAGGAGTTGCGCCTGAAGAAGAAAGACGGGACTCCCCTCTGGGTGGCCGTCACCGCCCATCTGGTGCGCAATGAATCCGGCGAAGTGGAATACTCTGACGGCATGATTGTGGACATCACGGAGCACAAGAGGTTGGAGGAACAGTTCCGTCAGTCCCAGAAAATGGAAGCCGTCGGCAGACTGGCCGGGGGAGTGGCTCACGACTTCAACAACCTGTTGACCACCATTATGGGTTACAGTCAGTTCCTCTTGATGGGCCTGTCCGACAACGACCCCCTCAAACGGGACGTGGAAGAGATCATCAAGGCCGGTGATTTGGCCACGGCTCTGACCCACCAGCTTTTGGCCTTTAGCCGTCGGCAGGTATTGGAACCCCAGGTCCTGGACATCAACGTCGTCATCGCCAACCTGGAGAAGATGCTGCGCCGCTTGATCGGTGAAGACATCGATCTGGTGGTCTCCTGTGACCCGGACATCAACCGGGTGATGGCCGACCCGGGGCAGATCGAGCAGGTCCTGATGAACCTGGCGGTCAACGCCCGGGATGCCATGGCCCAGGGGGGCAAACTCACCATCGAAACGGCCAATGTCATCTTAGACGAGAGCTATACCCACCGCCACCTGGGGGTGAAGAGCGGCCCTTACATCATGCTGGCGGTGAGCGACACCGGCTGCGGCATGGACGCCGAAACCAAGTCCCGGATCTTCGAGCCGTTTTTTACTACCAAAGAAGTGGGTAAAGGCACGGGGTTGGGCCTCTCCACGGTCTATGGCATCATCCGCCAGAGCGGCGGTCAGATTGAGGTCTATAGCGAGCCGGGCCAGGGCACCTCTTTTAAGATTTACCTGCCCCAGTTTGAGCGGGGCCGGGAAGCGGTTCCAGAAAGCCTCCTGCCCCTGGAATATCTCCGGGGTTCAGAGACCATTCTCCTGGTGGAAGACGATGAGGTGGTCCGGAAAATGGTGCATAAACTCCTGGAGCGGAGTGGTTATCAGGTGTTGGAGGTGCGGAAGGGCAGCGATGCCTTGCAGCTCTGTGAGAACCATACCGGTCCGATACACCTGATGATCACTGATGTGGTCATGCCGGGGATGAGCGGCCCGGACCTGGCCGGGCGTCTGGCCGCCTTGCGCCCCGAGATGCACGTGCTCTTTATGTCCGGCTATGCCCAAGACGCGGTGGTGCATCACGGCGCCCTGGATCGGGGCATCGCCTTTCTCCAGAAACCCTTCCGGGCCGATATCCTGGTGCGCAAAGTGCGCCAGGTCCTGGACTCCCCTCCCCTGGGCCCAGGTTGAAGTGGGAAAGTGGGGGGAGGGCCGGGGGATATAGTAAGGGCGAAAAGGGCAAAAGGGGAAACGGCGAAAAGGAAAAGAAGTAACTTACTCAAAAAAAACCTTTTCGCGTTTTCGCCTCTTCCCCTTTTGCCCCAAAATATTTTCTCAGCCCCTCCCCCCAAAAAATAACAGGCTCATCGCCAGCGGAGCCGTAAGATGCGAACCTTTCAGGAAATCAAAGATAATTATAGATTCATCGATTTGGAGATCGAAACCTTAAAGAGCTTGAAGCCGATTATTGAGCCTCAGGCCGACCGGTTAGTTAATGATTTTTATCAGCTTTTACTGGAAATGCCTGACACGGCCCGTTTTCTTCAGGATGAAGCCCGCCTGGCGCGGCTCAAAGTGGCCCATCGGGACTGGCTGTTGAGTCTGTTCACCGGACCCTATGATGAACGCTATTACCAGAGGTTGCATCGCATCGGCCATGCCCACGTCCGCATCGGGGTCTCCGCCCATTTTGTTTATGTGAGTATGAATTTTCTCCGGCGCCATCTCAAGCAGATCATTGCCGGGGAGTTGCAGCCGCCCTTGTTGGAGATGGCCGAACAGACCCTGGACAAGATCCTGGACCTCAACCTGGACGTCATCGCCCGCACTTATCACGAAGAGGAGATGCGCCGGTTTTTTCTATCTTATCAATTAGATGACACCCTCATCCGTTTTGCCCGGCGCTTCACCTTCGGCCTCAACCTGATGTTGCTGGCGGGGCTCATCATCTTATCCGTGGGGATGGTGGCGGTCTTACTCCTGGATGTCAGTCTGATTTTCCGGGGCGATCCGGAGAAGGGCCTGGTGTCGGCTCTGGGTTCCTTGCTGATCTTATGGCTGGCCATTGAACTTTTGGACGCGGAGATCGACCGTCTCCGGGGTGGGGAGCTGCAGTTGAGCCTCTTTGTGGGAGTGGCCCTGGTGGCCTTTATCCGCAAGATCCTGGTTGCCTCTTTGTCCCATGAATCGGTGCAGATGGAGATGGTTTACCTGGGAGGCATTCTAGTCTTGGGATTAATCTACTGGCTGGTTTCCCGGACCGAAACTCAGAGGGAATGAAAGGTGTAAAAGTTCGCCCAAGACCCTGGCGACTGGCCCGCTTAGGCGGGGGTATCCGGGGAGGCGGTGACTTCCGGAGCCTCGGCAAAGCGGAGAGGCAGCCGGATGATCACCGAGGTGCCCCGGTTTACTTGGCTCTCCAAATTAATGGCCCCCCGGTGTTCATCGACGATCTGCCTCACGAAGACCATACCTAAACCGGTGCCCCCGATCTTGGTGGTATAAAAGGGCACAAACACCTTCTCCACCACCTCCGGGGGCATGCCCCGGCCGGTATCCTGAATCAACAAAACCGCCTGATTTTTATCCAGGGAGGTCCTGACCAGGATGGTTCCCTGAGACCGGGTGGCTTCAATGGCATTGCGGAGCAAATGGGCTATGGCCACCTTCAAAAGATGGGTATTAAGGCGGCCCAACAGGGGATGCGGATAAATCTCCTTCACCATGATAAGATTTTTGGCGCGCAATTCCGGCTGGAGCAGTTCCAGGGTATCCTGGACGATGGTGTTCAGGTCCTCCTGGGCAAAAAACGAAGACTTTCTTTGAGCCAGGGTCTCGAAACGTTCCACCATCTGCTCGATACGCCGGGCCTCCTCGGCAATGGCCGCCAGCCAGGCCCGGGTCGGATCGGCATCCGCGGTTTTCTTAAGGAGGCGTTGGCTGAAGCCCCCAATGACATGGAGGGGGTTGCGGATGCCGTGGGCCATGCCCAGGGCCATCTCCGCCATGGTGCGCTCCATCACCAGGGCTTCCATCTCCCGATTGAGGGCCAGGATCTCATGGCTGGTCTCTTCCAGATGGTGATGGTCCTCTTCCATGCGGCGATATAAGCGCTGCATCCGATGGAAGAAGAGGGTAATGGTGGCAATGGCCACGTAGATAATAGTGTCGAACCCGCCGATGACCCGGCGCAGCATCCCCAAAGTCGGGCTATAACCGTGAAACTTGATGATATCCTGGATGGTATGCGAGATGGCGTGGGAGAAGGCGAAGATTAAAAAGGCCCCGGTAAGCCAGTTGAGAAAGAGCCACAGGGCGTTTTCCGGGTCCTGGGCGGTCAAGCGCCGACTCAGCCGGAAGGAGAGGCAGATGAAGATAATCACCAGGACTGAGCTTAAGACTTCCGCCAACCAGATGGGAAGTAAGGGTAAGGTAATCATTGCCTCTCGGGGCGAGGTTCCTGGGCGAAGGCCCTAAGTCCCCGATAGAAAAGGTAAAAGGCTGGCACTAAAAAGATAAAATGATCCAACTTGGTTAGGTAATAAACCCAGGTTTGCAGGTTTTCCATATAAAGACGCTGGGAGAGGCCCTTTCCCAGGATCAAGGGGTTGCGTAGCGACCAATCCACTGCATGCCCCACCACCGCATCCAGATTCCACAGGGCCAACAGCCAGCAAGTCCATATCAGGTAACGGAAGCCCCGAGATTTTTGCAGACCCCCCCGGCGCATTTCATAGATGAAAAAGAGCATGGCTCCCAGGAAGAGCAGATGGGAAATCTGATGCACATAGGAGCCTTCCGTCTCCCAGTCGAACCAGGAGGCCAGACCAAGCTTGGGAGAGAAAAGGAGGAGGGTAATAACCCCGGCAAGGACTACATAAATACGGCGTTTCATCTAATTACGCCTCTCTTTCTATTATTGGCATGAAGCCGGAATTTGTCAATGCGGGGAGAGAGTCGGGGCAACATTTTGGCGGGAGATGAAGTGAGGGGCAATTAACAGGGAGCAGCAAAAACCATACTTCCAGAAACTGCTCACTGCTTACTGATTTTCCCCGGCCCTCCCCCCCACTCCATCTTCTTAAACCGGGTAGCCTAAGCTGCGCAGGGCCTTGGGGTCCTTGCGCCAGTTCTTCCACACCTTCACCCAAAGCTCCATATAAACCTGGGCACCCAGCAACTCTTCGATGTCGGCCCGGGCCTCCTGGCCGATGATCTTCAGCAGACGCCCGTGTTTGCCGATGACAATCCCCTTTTGCGAGGCTTTCTCCACGTAGATCACCGCCCGGAGGCGCACCAAACGGGGGCGCTCCCGTTCATCAAACTCTTCTAAACGCACCGCCACCGCATGGGGGATTTCCTCTCCGGTGTGGGCCAGGAGGCGCTGGCGGATAAGCTCCGCCACCAGGAAGCGCTCGGTTTGATCGGTGATCTGGTCCGGGGGATAAAGGGCCGGGGCCTCGGGCAAGAGTTGGACGATTTCTTCCAGCAAAGCGGGGACCCCGTCACCCAAGAGGGCGCTCAAGGGGACAATGGGCGCGGGGGGAAAAATCTCGTGGTAGGCGGCGATGAGCGGCAGGATGCGGGGCTTGGCCACCAAGTCGATCTTGTTGATGGCTACGATCAAGGGTGGGGCCAGGGAGCGCAACTGGGGCAGCAAAACCTGGTCCTGGGGATCCGGAGGCCGGGGTTCCACCAGCCAGACCACCACGTCCGCGGCCGCCAGGGCCTCCCGGGCCGCCTGCACCATGCTTCGGTGGAGCGCGCCTTTAGGCGTTAAAAATCCCGGGGTGTCCAGGAACAGGAGCTGGGCCTGGGGCAGATGCAGGATGCCTAACAACCGGTGGCGGGTGGTCTGGGGCTTGGGGGAGGTGATGGACAACTTTTCCCCGATGAGGCGGTTCAACAGAGTGGACTTGCCCACATTGGGCGCGCCGATGAGGGCAATATAGCCGCAGCGAAAATCTGGGGAGGACATAGGTTATTAGTTGTTTTGGGGGAGGGGGCTAAGGGCCACAGGCCCAAACCCCCTCCCCCAATCCCTTATGGGGGTTCTAAAGCCGTGGCAGGCGGGCCAATGGCCCGCCTGCCACG
>JBFLZI010000106.1:0-10564 GCA_040756315.1 Thermodesulfobacteriota bacterium
TGGGGGAGGGGGTAAGGGCCCACCGGCCCTTAGCCCCCTCCCCCCATCACTTCATCATACACCTCCTCCTGTCGGGCGGCGATTCTTTTCCAGGAAAAGTTTTGGCAGACCCAGTCCCGTCCCTGTTGGCCCAGTCTTTGGGCCAGTTCCCGGTCCTGGAGGAGGCGGAGGATCTTTTCCCCCAATTCCCGGGCGTCGTCATAGTTATCTAAGAGCAGGCCGTTCAGCCCTTCTTGCACGACCTCCGGGATGCCCCCCTTCCGGGTGGCGATAATGGGGAGGCCGCTGGCCGAGGCTTCCAAAAAGACGATGCCTAAGCCTTCTTCGTTTTGGGAAGGCCCCACAAAGATATCCCCTAAAAGGTAGGCCGGGGGGATTTGCTCCGGGGGGATGAAGCCGGTCAAAATCACCTTGCCCGGCGCCCCGGCAATCTGCTGAGGCAATTCTCTGAGAAAAGGAGTTTCCCGGCCAGTGCGGCCCCGGCCGAATTCGCTGCCCCCCACCAACACCAGGGCCGCCTGGGGTAAAGTTCCCCAGACCCGGTGCATGGCTTGCAGCAGCAGACCCACGCCCTTGCTTTCCCGCAATTTTCCCACAAAGAGGACGGTGGGTTCCTGATTGAGTCCATATTGTTGCCGAACCCGGCGCACCCGGGCCTCATCCTGCCCGGGGGGGGCAAAGGCCTGGGGATCGACGCCGTTATAGACCACGAAATGGGCCGCGGCCCCTAAACCCAGGCGGTTTCTTTCTTTCTCCAGGACAAAGCGGCTGCAGGCCACGAAGCCCTCCACCGGAATCGGGGTGCCGGGCCGGGGGCGTTCCCGTTTGCCCAGGATGTCATAGAGGTTGTGCATATGGAGGATCACCGGGAGGCGGGGCAGCCATTTTTTTAAGTTCAAAGCCAGGTTGGGGCGGTTGTGGACGTGGAGCAGGTCCGGTTGGGCTGACCTGAGTATGGCCGCCACCTGCCGGTCATACCAGGGCCAGACCCGGCCATAGCGCTTATAGAGCCAGCGCCGCGCCCCGGTAAGGGGGATACGCCAATACTCTACCCGACCCCGGGTCTCCCGGCGGGGCAGGTCCGGGTCCCCCGGGCCGATGACTAGAGGACGCCAGCGGCTCAGATGCGCCGCCACTTTATCGATAAACAACTCCGCCGCGCCGCCGTGGAGGGGCGGGATGGGAAAGAGTTCGGGTCCGATTAAGGCTACTGTGGGCATGAGGGCCAGCCAGGCCTCCGGGATTTCGGCCCAGATGGCCTTCCTTATTATAACCATAAAAAGAGGGAGGGAATAAACGTCTAATTATCCCTAAAACTTCATAAATTTCTTGACAGTGGCCCTAGACCTTGTAATATGATTCACATGGTTTAGTATCCCGCAAGGATAGCCCACCTCAAAAAAATATACCAAGGAGGTTGAAGTTTATGGGTAAGATTCCTGCTGATTATTTACCACCGAAAGAACTCTGGGCCGAGTACACCTCGCCGGCGGAATTTCCCGTGCCGGACAAGCTCAATCTTGCCGAGTTCTTACTGGACCGGCATGTCAAAGAGGGCCGGGGCGACAACGTCGCCATCCTCTTTGGGGATCAGAAAGTCACCTATAAAGAGCTCCTGGCCACGGCCAACAAGTTTGCCAATGTCCTCAAGGGCCTGGGCGTAGAGGAACAGGACCGGGTCGGCATCCGCATGACCAACGCCCCGGACGCGGTGGCCATCAACTTCGCCATCATGAAGCTGGGCGCCATTCCGGTGCCGGTATCCCCCCTGTGGGCCAAGGAAGAAGTGGCTTTCGTCTTAAACAACGCCGAATTCAAGGTCTTTGTGGTGAGCTTCCCCCTCATGCAGCCAGTGGAAGACAGCAAGCATGAATGGCAATTCCCCACCAAGATCGTGGTGGTGGGCGGCAAACCCGAAGACGTGGAGGCCAAGGGCCACATTTCTTTCGCCAAGGCGATTGCCACCGCCAGCGACCAGTTCGCCAACGTCATGGTAGGTCCCTGGGACATCGGGGTGATCCTGTTCACCTCCGGTACCACCGGCCAGCCCAAGGGCTGCGTCCACTTTGTCCGGGAAGTATTCATCGAATCCCAAATAGTCAACAAGTACGTCTGGAAGCTGGGTCCCGGCGAAGTCCTGGGCGGCTCCGCCCCTGTGACCTTCGCGGCGGGCTACGGCACCTTCTGCCTCGTGCCCTTTGCCGGCGGCGGCGCCATTTCGCTGCTCCCCAAGTTCACCCCGGACGACATGATGGCCACTATTCAGAAGCATAAGGTCACGGTGGTGACGGGTCTGCCCACCGCCTACCGGAAGCTCCTGGAGATGCCCAACTTCAACGACTACGACATCAGCAGCGTGCGCATGTACACCACCGGCGGCGACGCCTTGACCGGCAAGACCCTGTCCCAGTGGCAGGCCAAGACCGGCAAGCCCATCTGGGAAGGCCTGGGGGGCACCGAGATGATGCATTTGGTGACCTCCACGGCCATCGGCGACGTTCCGGTGGCCGACTCTATCGGTAAGGCCATCCCCGGCTTTGAGATCAAGGTGGTCCGGGAAGACGGCACTACCGCCGGCCCCGGGGAAGTGGGCAGCATGCTGATTAAGGGCCCCACCGCCACCCTGTACTGGAAGCCGTACATCCAGGACAACAAGCTACTGGCCACCATGAAGAAAGGCATCAAGGACGGCTGGAACATGATGGGCGATGCCGTCATGATGGATAAGGACGGCTATATCTTCTTCCAAGCCCGGGAAGACGACATGATCAAATCCTCCGGCTTCCGGCTGGCCCCCACCGAGATCGAAGACGCCATTATCCGGCATCCGGCGGTCAGAGACGACGCCGTGGTAGGCATTCCCGACGAAATCATGGGCCAGAAGGTAGTAGCCATGGTGGAACTGGAGGGCGGCCATAGTCCCTCCCAGGACCTGGCCAGCGACATTATCAAGTCCACCATGGACGTGCTGGCTACCTACAAGCTGCCCCGGGAAGTGGTCTTCCTGCCGGCTATCCCCCGGACCCCCACCGGCAAGATCATCAAGAAAGACCTCCGGAAGCGCTATCCGGAATACACCACTAAGTTCGTGCCTAAAATTAAGTAGGTCACACCTCTAGCCGGGGGCGGAACTCCGCCCCCGGATTTCTTTTGGGGATCCGCAAAATCCCCCCAACGCTTTTTGCCTTTGACTTTACTCCTGCCTGTGTTTTAATAATAATGGCCTAAAATAAAGGAGGGGAGCAGTTTGTCTAACGTCGTGGTCGTGGGTACCCAATGGGGCGATGAAGGCAAGGGGAAGATCGTTGACCTCTTGACCGAATCGGCCCAAATAGTGGTGCGCTATCAAGGGGGTAATAACGCGGGGCACACCTTAGTGGTGGGCCAGGAAAAATTCATCTTCCATCTCATCCCCTCCGGCATTCTCCATGCCAACACTATCTGCTGCATCGGCAACGGCGTGGTCCTGGACCTGGAAGTGCTCCTGGAGGAAATCGACCGCCTGACGGCCCGAGGAATTGCCGTGGGTCCCGACAATCTCCGCATCAGCGAGCGGGCCCACGTGATTTTGCCCTACCACAAACGCCTGGACGAGGCCCGGGAGCGGGCCCTGGGAGCCGCCAAATTGGGGACTACCGGCCGGGGCATCGGCCCCTGTTACGAAGACAAAACAGCCCGGCGGGGAGTAAGGGTGGCCGACCTCCTGGACCCGGAAGTCCTCAAAGATAAGCTCACCGCGGTCTTGCCGGAGAAAAATTTTTATTTGGAAAAATTCCTGGACAGTGAACCCTTTAGAATAGAAGAAATTTTGCCGATTTATCTGGAGATCGGCCAACGTATCCGGCCCCTGGTGGCCAACGTCTCGGTGCTCTTGGGCGAGGCCGCCCGCCAGGGCAAAAACCTGCTCTTTGAAGGAGCCCAGGGGACCCACCTGGACATCGACCACGGCACCTATCCTTTTGTCACCTCCTCCAACCCGGTGGCCGGGGGCGCGGCGGTGGGGACCGGGGTGGGGCCGGGCCTCCTGCATCACGTCCTGGGGGTGGTCAAGGCCTATACCACCCGGGTGGGGAGCGGCCCCTTCCCCTGCGAGTGCCTGGACGCGGTAGGGGAGCATCTTCGGGCCTGCGGCGTGGAATTCGGCTCCACCACGGGGCGGCCCCGCCGCTGCGGCTGGCTGGACGCGGTGGTGCTCCGGGAGTCGGCTCGCTTGAACGGCCTCACGGGCCTGGCCGTCACCAAGCTGGACGTGCTCACCGGGGTCAAGCCCCTGAAGATTTGCGTGGCCTATGACCTGAACGGAGTCCGCCGGGAAACCGTGCCCGTGACCCTGAAGGACATGCAGGCTTGCAGCCCCATCTTTGAAGAATTATCGGGCTGGGACGAGGATATCCGGGGAGTGAGGCGCTTTGCCGACCTGCCCGGGGCCACCCGCAGCTATTTGCAGCGCCTGGAAGAGCTGGTCCAGGTGCCCATCAACATCGTCTCGGTGGGCCCGGGCCGGGAAGAGACCATAATACTGCAAAACCCCTTTAGTTAGAAAGGGATTAACGGAAGGCTGGCGGGATATGCAGCCTCGGTGCTTTAAGCTGGGGACGGTGGTCTTCTTCGTCCTGCTCTTGGCGGCAGCCGGGGGCTGGGCCCCGGCTCAGGCCGCGGACGCCCACCGGGACCCCAAACTGGGGTTGGTGTCGGACCGGGCCCGAGGTAACCAGCGCTATCTGGTAATTTTAGTGAATTTTCCCAATGTGGCTCCCCAGAAGCCTCTGGAAGCCGTGAAAGAGCGGGCCGTGCCCAAAGTGGACCAGTGGTACCGGGCGGCGTCCTACCAGCAGACCCGGTTTACCGGCACGGTGAAAGGGCCTTACACCCTGCCCGCCCCCGTAGAGACCTATAAGGTCAGCCCCTATAACTTTCAGGTGGACTCGAACCGGGTTTACGCCCTGGTGCGGGACGCCCTCTCCCTGGCTGAGGAAGACGGCGCCGCCCTCAATGCTTTTGACGTGGTGGCGGTCATTCACCGCTGTTTTACCAGGCCGGGCCAGGGGTATGGGATGATTTGCTACTGCGCCAACCCGGGGATGCTCAGCAAGGTGGGGCGAGGCCGGGCCAACTATGTGCCCATCCGCACCAAACGGGGAACCACCTTTAATAAAGGCGTGGTGGTTATGGCCGAGAACTTCCACCTGGGTTTCCTGGTGCACGACCTGGCCCACGCCATCGGGGGAGTCCTTGACGGCAAAAGGCTGGTGGGGGACCTCTATGATTTTCAGGCCCAGAGTAGTCCGAGAAGCCGCTTTCAGATCCATGACGCCGCCGTCTATCTGGGCCCCTGGGATCTCTTAAGCCAACACTTTATCCAGCAAGGACAGGGACCTCCCGGGTTTTCTCTGTTCACTAAAATAAGAATGGGATACGTGAAACCGGAACAGGTGATGTTGGTGCCCCCGGGTAAGACCAGCCTGGCCCGGCTTTCCCCTTTAGGGGAAGGCGGCCCTTTACTGGGAATCAAGATACCCCTGGGCCGGGAGCGTTATCTCCTGGTGGAAAACCGCCAGCCCCTCCAAGTGGACCGGGTTTTGCCCGCTTCCGGAGTAATGATTTACGAAGTGGATGAGACCAAAGAGGAGGGGTTTGGTTTGGTAAAGACTAAGAGCGCCGACCCCTCCGACCGCAGCTTTGCCCGGGCCCCCTTCGGAGTGGAGGGCCAGTCTGCCCTGGCGTTTGTTGACCCGCGGGCCAACCTGGCGGTGGTTCCCATTATTAAACAGGGTTATGATTATCTGGTGTTGGTGACCGGGGCCTCGGAGGCCAAGGCCGCCGAAAAGGTGGCCCGGGGCTTACAGGGCCGAAAGGACAGCCAGGCCTTGAAGAAGCGGCTGCCTCAGGTGCTGGAGCTGCTGGCCGCGGGCAAGGTGTCCGCCGCGGCGGCGGTCTTAGAGACGCCCTGACCGGGGCCGGCTCAGGAAGCCCGGACCGGGAGAAGATGATGGTGTTGCAGAATCCGTTTAAGTGATTATTGTAGGAAGAGTTTCTACGTACATCTTATCATTCGAGAACGCAGGTTAGGTAATGCCAGGCATCAAAGTCAGGAATGTAGAACCGCCGCCCCCGGCGGTTCTTTTGAAACCCGGGCGGCGAATTCCTCAGGCCAAACCTGCCAAACCCGAATATCGGCGCAACTTGCCTCACCTGCAAGTCGAAGACAAACCTTTGTTTGTTACCTTCAGCACATACAAACGCTGGCAATTACCGGAACCGGTAAGGAATATCGTCATCGAACATTGTCTGCATGATAATGGAGTGAAAATACAGGTGCACGGCCTAGTGGTCATGCCGGATCATGTGCATATGATTTTCACTCCCTTGAAAGACGAGTTGGGAAATCCCTTTGGCCTGGCGGAAATCATGAGCGGTATCAAGGGAGCTTCGGCCCACAGCATCAACAAGGCCCTCAGCCGCCGTGGCCCAGTCTGGCAATACGAATCGTTTGACCACATTTTACGTTTAGATGAGAAAATTAACGAAAAAGTAGAATATATCTGTCAAAATCCCGTCCGCAAAGGGCTCGTCAAATCAGAAGATGATTACCACTGGCTCTGGCGGGAATGGATTGAAGGAGAACAGAGCATCTTAGTGGAAAAGAAGAATGTAGAGCAGGCGCCCTCGCCTGCTCTTTTGCAGCCTTCCCCGGAGGAGGTGGGATAAAAGAACAGCCGAGGGCGGCTGTTCCACATTTTTAGATAATTTATGTTAATTATCACCGGCTTAGTTTGCAATCTTATCGCCACAGGATTTTTATTTTTTGGTTCCAAAGCTGTGCCCTGGGATATTCAAACGATTGGTGGTGAGTCTGAAGAAGAGAAGAAATTTAAGAGAAATCGCCAACGTTTTGCAACTAACGGCTTTGTTCTTTTATTCGTTGGATTTCTTTTACAATTAATAGGTACCCTTGCTGGAAGATGATTGTGTCAAGAAAATAAATATACCAGGGAATAAATCATGCTAGAAATCCGCTTTCATGGGCGCGGGGGGCAGGGCGCGGTAACCTCAGTGGAGCTGTTGGCTCTGGCGGCCATCAACGAAGGCAAGTTCGCCCAGGGCTTCCCCAGCTTCGGGCCGGAGCGTCGGGGCGCGCCGGTGCTGGCCTTTCTCCGCATCAACGACCACCATATCCGCCTGCGCTGCAAGATCGCCCAGCCGGACGTGGTCTTGATCCTGGACCCCAGCCTCATCCGCATTCAAAAGCCCACCGCGGACCTGAAACCGGACGGCCTCATCGTCCTGAATACCAACAAACCCATTGGGGAAGTGCGCCGGGAGTTCGGCTTCAAGCACACCCTGGCGGTGGTGGACGCCAATCACATCGCCCGGGAAGTCCTGGGGGTGCCCATCACCAATACCACCATGTTGGGGGCCCTGATCCGGGCCACCCAGGTGGTGGCGGTGGACTCCTTGTCGCAACCCTTGCAGGAACGTTTCGGCCCCCTGGCGGCCAAGAATTTCGCCGCGCTGAAAGAAGCCTATGAAAAAACGGTGGTGGAGGAAGCCAAACCGTGAGCAAACCTTTGGACCAAATGACCTGGCAGGAGATTGAACTGGGCGGGCTTTTAAGAGAGCCGGGAAGCGCCCGGGCCTATCGGGTGGGGGATTGGCGCTCCCAGCACCCGGTCTGGACCAAGAGCCGCTGCATCCGTTGCGGGGTGTGCTGGACGGTGTGTCCCGAAGCCGCCATCGTGGAAGAATCCGGGGGCTATTTCGACATGGACCCCAACTACTGCAAAGGCTGCGGCATCTGCTCCAAGGAGTGCGTCACCGGCTGCATCAGCATGGTAGCGGAGGAAGAATAATGGGCAAGCGAGTGGGCATGGAAGTCTCCATCGCGGTGAGCTACGCGGTGGGTCTGGCCCGGGCGGAAGCCATTGCCGCCTATCCCATCACTCCCCAGACCCACATTGTGGAGCACCTCTCCTCCATGGTGGCCAACGGGGAGTTGGAGGCGGAGTTCATCAACGTGGAGTCCGAGCATTCCGCCATCAGCGCCTGCATCGGCACTTCCGCGGCCGGGGCCCGCACCTTCACCGCCACCAGTTCCCAGGGCCTGGCCCTGATGCATGAAGTCCTCTTCATCGCTTCGGCCATGCGCTTTCCCATTGTCATGGCCGTGGCCAACCGGGCCTTGTCCGGTCCCTTGAGCATCTGGAACGACCATAGCGACATCATGGGGGCCCGGGACATCGGCTGGATTCAGACCTTTGTGGAGAACGGCCAGGAAGCCTTCGACCACACCGTGATGGCCTTTAAGATTGCCGAACACCACCAGGTGCTCATGCCCATGATCATCAATATGGACGGTTTTATTCTCACCCATGTGGTGGAGGCCCTGGAACTGGTGGACCAGGAGATGGTGGATCGCTTCCTGCCCGCTTATCACCCCCGGCATTACCTGGACCCCAAGCATCCGGTGACCATGGGGGCCTTCGCTATGCCGGAGATTTACACCGAAGTAAAGATGAAGCATCAGGTCATCCTGATGAACTCCTATGACAAGATCATGGAGGTCTGGCAGGAATGGGGCAAGCTCACCGGCCGGTCTTATCAGCCGGTGGAGCGCTACAAGACCCAGGGAGCCAAGATTCTCCTCTTGACCATGGGTTCTTTGAGCGAAGTGGCGGCAATCGCCGTGGATGAACTCCGGGACCAGGGAGTGCCGGTGGGATTGCTGAAACTACGGCTCTGGCGGCCTTTTCCCTTAGCCGCCTTGAGAGAGGCCGTAGGCGGGGCCAAGACCCTGATTGTCTGCGACCGTGCTATCTCCCTGGGGAGCGCCAGCGCGCCGGTGCTGTCGGAAGTATGCAGCGCGTTTTACTCGCTCTCCAAACGCCCCCAGATTCGGGGCTATATAGTGGGCCTGGGGGGGCGGGACGTGAACCCGGAGGACTTTAAAGAGATCGTAGCTCAGGCCCAGGCGAAGCCCGAAGAGGGCTTGAGTCAGGAATTTCACCTGTTCGGAGTCAGAAGCTGATGGATAAATTCGATGTGGCGAACAGCCAGAAATATGATGTTTATGCCTCCCGCCTGCTGCCCCGGGAGGAGTATTTCACTTCCGGCCACCGCTCCTGTCAGGGCTGCGGCGAAGCCCTGGCCGTCAGGTGGGTCTGCAAGGCCATCGGCAAGGACGCGGTCATCGCCCACGCCACCGGCTGCATGGAGATCGTCTCCTCCGGCTTTCCCCAGACCGCCTGGCTCCACCCCTGGATTCATGTGGCTTTTGAGAATACCGCGGCGGTGGCCTCCGGGGTGGAGGCGGGCTTCAAGATCCTGGCCCGCAAAGGGAAAATTTCCGGGCGTCCCCCCAAGGTGGTAGCCATGGGAGGGGACGGGGGCACCAGTGACATCGGTCTCCAGGCCCTCTCTGGGGCTATGGAACGGGGCCATAATTTCACCTACATCTGCTGGGATAACGAAGCCTACATGAACACCGGCATCCAACGCTCCAGCTCCACCCCTTTCGGGGCCATGACCACCACCTCGCCGCCGGGGAAGATGAGCATCGGCCAGCACACCTGGAAGAAGAACATGATGTCCATCGCCGTGGCCCACGGTATCCCTTATGTGGCCACCGCCTCCCCCAGCTACCTCTTCGACCTTTACTTCAAGGTGAAAAAAGCCATTGAGACTCCGGGGCCGGCTTATATCCATGTGCTCTCCGTCTGCCCCACCGGCTGGCGTTCCGCCACGGAACTCTCTGTGCGCCTGGGCCGCCTGGCGGTGGAAACCGCGGTCTTTCCCCTTTATGAAGTGGTGGATGGACGTTATCACCTGACGGTGGAGGTGCCGAAACTCAGGCCGGTCACCGATTATTTGAAACCCCAGGGCCGTTTTCGCCACTTGCGGGAGCCGGAGATCAAATTCATCCAGCAGCAGGTCCTGGCCCGCTATGAGTTGCTCCTGAAAAAATGCGAAGCGCCCTACCCGGAATTTCCTCCCCTACATCCCCCTGAGGAAGGTGAATAATGGACGCGGCAAGGCTTGAAACGATTCTCTCCCGGTATGACTGTGACCCCCCGGATCTGATTCCGGTCCTCCAGGACATTCAGGATACTTACAGCTATCTGCCCAAAGATGAACTGAAGGTGGTGGCCCAGCGCCTCCAGGTGCCTCTAACCAAGGTCTTCAGCGTGGCCACCTTTTATAAGATGTTCAGCCTGGTGCCCAAGGGGCGGCACCAGATGCGGATCTGCCTGGGGACCACCTGCCACCTCAGGGGCGGACAACGCCTGGTGGATTCGGTGAGCAACCGCCTGGGGGTGGAGGTGGGCTATACCACCAAGGACATGCAGTTTTCCCTGGACACGGTGGGCTGCCTGGGCTCCTGCGCCCAGGCCCCGGTGATGATGATCGACGATAAATACTTTGCCCGGGTCACCGTGGACAAGGTCCCGAAGATTTTAAAGAAGTATCAGAAGTAGCTGTTGGGGGAGGGGGCTAAGGGCCGCAGGCCCTTACCCCTTCCCCCAAACCCCCTAAGCGGGTTGGGAGGGGGGTGTGGGGGGAGGGCAGG
>JBFLZI010000107.1:0-10413 GCA_040756315.1 Thermodesulfobacteriota bacterium
AGGGACTTCAGGTCCCTGCCCTCCCCCCACAACATCATCCTATTCCTCCCGCCAAAGGCGGACCCGGTTTTTACCGGCCTGTTTGGCCCGGTAGAGGGCGGCATCCGCGGCCTTCACCAGGCTCTCCCCGTCCATACCCGTCTCCAGTCCGGCCACGCCGATACTCACGGTAATCAGCATCTTCCCCTCCGCCAGAGGTATGGGCATCCGGGCGATGCCGGCCCGCAGTCTTTCCGCCAGCGTCCTGGCCTGTTCCGGGGGAGTTTGGGGCAGGAGGGCCACGAACTCCTCGCCGCCGTAGCGACAGAGGAAATCGGCGTGGCGCACCGTCTTTTGGAGGTAATGGGCCATAGTCTTCAGGACCACGTCCCCTTGGTGGTGGCCGTAGGTATCATTGACAATTTTAAAATTGTCGATATCGAGGAACAAGAGGGACAGGGGCTGCTGGTAACGTCGGCTTTGCTCCACTTCGTGGGGCAGGATTTCCCAGAAATGGCGGTGATTATAGAGTCCGGTGAGGCCGTCCCGGATGGCCAGGCTTTTTACCTCCTCAAAGAGGAGGAGGTTTTTCAAAGCCGCCTCGCCTTGCAGGGCGAAGATGCGGAAAAGCTCGGTTTCCTCAGGGGTGAAAGGTTGATCCCGCCCGGCCGCCACCAAGCCCAGAACCCCTCCGGCCTCCACCTTTTCCTGGAGCATGGCCTTTAACGGTTTTTTCCTGGGGGCCTCTTTTTTCCCTACATTAGTAGGGGAGCCCGGGGTAATAGAGATCAGCTCCTGGTTCAGCCAATCCTTAAAACTTTGGAAGGTGCGGCGTGGTAAATCCGGGTGGCGCTGATAAGCCTTATTGTGGGGATTGTCCCCCTGCCAGTGGATTTGCAGCCCCAGGACCGCCAGAGAAAGGCCCTCCCAAATGAGGTCGATGAGCCCCTCCACCAATTGCTCCGGCGTCAGGGGCCGGGCCAGGGCCTCCCCGATGCGCCTGATCTGCACCAGCTCCTGGGCCCGCTGCCGGGCCAGCTCTGCCTGGGCCTGGCGCAGATCATCCAGAAGCTCCCGATTGGACAGGGTCAGGCGGCGGCGTTCCAGGGCCCGCTCCACCACGGCCAGGAGTTCCGGCAGCCGAAGCTCCGATTTCACCAGATAGTCATAGGCCCCCAGCCGCAAGGCCTGCACCGCGCTGTCCAGGGCCCCTAACCCGGTGAAGAGAATCACTTCGGTTTCCGGAGAACGGGTTTTCAGGTGGGAGAGAACGTTTAGCCCGGACATGTCAGGCAGTTTCAGGTCCAGCAGGGCTAAAGGGAATTCTTCTACGGCGATGGCCTCTAAAGCCTGGCGGCCGTCAGGGGCCGCGGTTACTTCAAAACCCTGCCCCCCCAGGAACCGGCTGAGGAGGTCCAGGATGGTGGGGTCGTCGTCCACCAGGAGAATCTTCTCACCTGGCATCAGTGCCAGCCTTCTGAAGAGAGCAAAGTATCCCTTTTAAAGTTGTCATCGTCTCTTTGAGGGTAATCCAGATTGTAATGCAACCCCCGGCTTTCTTTGCGTTGCATGGCCATGCAAATGATGAGGTCGGCCACGGTGGCGATGTTGCGCAATTCCAACAGGTCGCTGGTGATCAAGAAATTCCAGTAATATTCGTTGATCTCCTGCTGGATGAGGTCGATGCGGTGCCGGGCCCGGAGCAAACGGCGGTCTGTGCGCACAATACCCACGTAATTACCCATAAACCGCCGGATTTCGTCCCAGTTATGGGAGACCACCACGATCTCTTCGCTGTCGGTGGCCCCCAGGGGATTCCACTCGGGAACCAGGGCCGCGGCCGGCGCCGGTAAACCAGGGAGGGATTCCCGGGTCGCCTGGGCCGCTTGATGGGCAAAAACCAGGGCCTCCAACAGAGAATTGCTGGCCAGGCGGTTGGCCCCGTGCAGCCCGGTCATGGTCACCTCCCCCACGGCATAAAGATTGACAATGGTGGTGCGGCCGAAGGGGTCGGTGACCACCCCGCCGCACATATAATGGGCCGCGGGCACCACCGGGATAGGCTCTTTAGTGATGTCAAAACCGAACTCCAGACATTTCTGATAAATATTGGGGAACCGGCTTTTAATAAAATCGGCAGGTTTGTGGCTGATATCCAGATAAACATATTCCGCCCCGCTCTTTTTCATCTCACTGTCGATGGCCTGGGCCACGATATCCCGGGGGGCCAGGTCCTTTAAGGGGTGATACTTCTCCATAAAGGCCCGGTTCTGACGGTCCAGGAGAATGGCCCCTTCCCCCCGGAGGGCTTCCGAAATGAGAAAGTTCTTGGCCGCAGGATGATAGAGGCAGGTGGGATGAAACTGAACGAATTCCATGTTGCCGATCCAGGCCCCGGCCCGATAGGCCATGGCTATCCCATCCCCGGTGGCGATGTCCGGATTACTGGTATAAAGATAGACCTTGCCGGCCCCCCCGGTGGCCAGCAAAGTGACCGCGGCCAAAAAGGTGTCCACCGCGCCGCTCCGAGTATCCAGCACATAGGCTCCCAGACAGGATTCTTCGGCATTGGCCACCACCGCGCCCCGGCGCACCAACCTCTGCCGGGTGATCAGGTCCACCCCCATGTGGTGCTCAAAAACCTGGATATTGGGATGGCCCAGGACCTTCTCCACCAGGATGCGCTCCACCTCTTCCCCGGTCATGTCATGGGCATGAATGATGCGCCGGTGGGAGTGGCCCCCCTCCCGGCCCAGGTCATAGCCATTGTCCGGCCTGGTGTCAAAATGAGCGCCCAGGGAGACCAGTTCGGCAATCCGCGCCGGGGCCTGGCGCACCACCATTTCCACGATCTCCGGATGACACAAACCCTCCCCCACTGTCAGGGTATCCTGAATATGATATTCAAAGCGATCATCGGGCCCCAACACCGCGGCAATGCCACCCTGGGCCATGCGGGTGGAAGTGTCCATCAAACCCCGCTTGGTCACTAAATTAACAGTGCACTGATCCGCCACCTTCAAGGCATAACTCAACCCCGCTAAACCCGAACCGATCACCAATACGTCAGAAATCCGATGCAATTTGAGTTCCTTTGTCGAAGAGTCTTTGGGGAGTGAGCCGTGCTCCCTGGCCCTCCCCCCCACTCACCATCCCAGCAATTTAGCCAGGTTTTGGTAAAGGATCATTTCCCGCCAGTCTGCCGGCAAGTTGGCCTGGTCCATCTCTTTCAGGTAGCAAAATGTAGGGTGCGTCTTACGCACCTAAAATAGTGTCATGTTCCCAGATACCTGGTTTATGGCGCGTAAGACGCGCCCTACAACTACTTTGCTTTCTTCGCCAGAAAGTTATATGTGCCGTAAGGAAATTTTATTTAACAGGTTATTAAAAAATAACTCAGATGACATAAATGGCTCTCATTATAAAGTAAATAATTCATCATCACCTTTGCTATCATTTTTTCTTAGGTAGTAGTTCCTTCATATCTAGTTGTCTTTGGTTTTCAGAATATCTAAAGGGTAGGCCTAGGCTATGATTTACAAATTCAACCATGTAGCGCTTTAACGCAGGGATTGCTTTTTTATCTTCAAAACCATTCCATGCTTTAATGAAGCCTTTAACACTTTCCATAGTACCCAACATATCAGCAACGCCTTCAAAATAATCATTAAATAATTTTACCTTCAATATGAAATAGATATTTTCACTTTCACTAACTAATAGCTCGGCCAAGTTTATGATAAGATGTAATTTACTTTCAGGATCATCTGGCCCAAGAACATCGCCCCAAATCAATTTATCTTCATGGTTAAAGCCAAATAGATATATGTATTTGAATCCATCACGATCTATACCAGAGATTTCTTTGTATAGTTCTTCTTTAGCTTCATCCAGATTTAAACGATAGCGATAATGATTATTATTTTCCATTAATTGACCATTGATTCTTCAGCCCTACCATCCCAGTAAGCGTGCCAGATTTTTTCCCAGGATCATTTCCCGCCATTCCTCAGACAGCCCCGCCTGCTCCATCTCTTTCAGATAGCGGCTGGGAGTCAGCAAGGGGTAGTCGCTGCCGAAGAGGATTTTTTCCGGTCCTGTCATTTCCGCGGCCAGTCGGTAGATTTCCGGCCGGTAGAGGTAGGGGGAGGCCGCGGTGTCAAAGTAAACGTTGATGAAAGTTTCCGGCACCTCTTTTTTCAACAGGCCGAAAAAGGGGAGGCCGCCGCCCCAGTGGGCCAGAATCCAGGTAACCCGGGGGAAGGTTTTGAGCAAATTATAGATTTCCGGGAGATCGATGGCCGCCTTGCCCGGGTAGGGCGCGCCCACCGGGTCGTTCAGATGCAGGAGGAGGGGGGCCTGGTGGTGCTGACAGAGTTCGGCGATGGGGGCCATGAAGTCCAGGAGGTGGCCGCGGGGGTCGTCGCTATACCAGGCCAGTTCGCCTATGCCCCGGCAGCCTGCCGCCAGGCAGCGCTCCACTTCCCGGGGCGCGCCCGGCTCCAGGGGGTGAACCGTGCAAAAAGGAATGAATTTCCGGGGCCAGCGGGCCGCGGCCTCCAGAATCACGTCGTTATGGCGGCGGCAGAGGCGTTCCTGGCGCCAGGGAAAGCCGCCAATCACCGCGGCCTCCACCCCTTCTTCCTCCAGGGCGGGGAGCATTTCGGCGGGGGTCACCAATCGGGCCTGGGGGGAGTCGTAGAGCAGGCGAAACGCGGGTTCGTCGGCAAAGAAATCCTCCCGGCGGCGGCAGATTTCTTCCGGGAAAACATGGGTATGGACATCCAGAATCGTCAAGGGCGGCGCGCCCCCTTTTGGGAGAACCGGTCTATTTCCCTTCCTCTGCCCGTCTTTTTCATATAAAATGGAGCCAATGTCAATACCTCTGAGAATCATTACTTTTTTCCTGGTGGCCTGGTTCCTGGGCACCGCGGTGGCCCGGGGGGCCGGCCCCTTTCATTACCGTTTCCCCCAGGGCCCGGGAGTTGACCCGGAAGCGGTGACGGTGGTGGGGGAGCCCCAGCAGCACCATATTGTACGCTATGAAAATTTATACCAAATCGCCCGGCAGTATGACCTGGGCTTCTGGGAACTGGCCCGCTACCACCGGGCCTTGGACCACTTTTATCTGCCCTGGGAGACCGACATTGTCGTCCCCACCCAATGGGTCCTGCCGGAGAAGGCCAACCCTCCCGGCTACCTGATCAATGTGGCTGAACTCAGAGGCTATCGTTTTTTCCCGGGCAAAGGGGAGGTGTACACTTTTCCCCTGGGCCTGGGGGTGCTGGATTACAAGACTCCTATCGGCCAACGCTTCCGGGTGCAGAGCAAGTCGGTAAATCCCGGCTGGCGCATTCCCAAGGGGCTCCGGGAGAAATATGGCATGTCCTACATGCCTCCAGGGGAGGACAATCCTGTAGGCAGCCGCTGGCTAGGCCTGTCCCATTACGGCCTGCACGGCACCCACGCCCCCATGGGGGTGGGCCGCCTGGTGAGCCACGGCTGCATCCGCCACTATCCGGAAGACATCGAACGACTCTTTGAGATCACCCCGGTGGGCACCACGGTGGAGGTCATCTATGAGCCGGTGAAGTTCGGCTTCCTCAAAGGGCGCATCTTTGTGGAAGTGCACGAAGACATCTATTTTAAAATCAAGGATATGTTCCACTACGCCTTACGGAAACTGGAGGCCAAGGGCCTGGCCGGCCAGATCAACTGGACCAAGTTCTTGATGGCCGTGGAGGAACAATCCGGCGCGCCGGTGGATATTAGTCGGTGAAAAGGATGTGGGGGGAGGGCCAGGGACCTGAGGTCCCTGCCCTCCCCACACCCCCCTCCCAACCCGCGTAAGGGGATGGCCTGGGCCAGGGCTAACCGCCCCGCCCCAGGCCATCATTTTCTTCCTTAAAAATGGAATGTGATTGTCTCATCCATAACGCTCTGGTTCTTACTCTGGAACCTGGAGAGGCCCCCTTGCTTAATGGCTATGTGGCCATCCAGGGTAGCAAGATTGCCGCCCTAGGTCAGGGCCCTACCCGCAAATCTTTACCCCCCGCCCGAGAATATCTGGATGCCCAGGGGGGCCTGGTGATGCCGGGGCTGGTGAATACCCACACCCATGCCCCCATGGTCTGGTTCCGGGGTCTGGCCGATGACCTTTTCCTTAAGGAATGGTTGAACGGTTTCATCTTTCCGGCGGAGGCCGGCTGGCTGGATGAAGAGAAGGTCTATAATGGGACGCTTCTGGCCGCGGCGGAGATGCTCCGGGGGGGTATCACCACCGTAGCGGACGGTTATTTCTATGAGACCGAAGTGCGCCGGGCTTTGGCCCAGGCGGGTCTGCGCGCCGTAGTGGCCCAGGGGGTGGTGGACTTTCCCGCGCCCGGGGTGCCGGATCCCAAAGACAACCTGAAAGTTGCTGCGGCCTTTCTGGAATCGGGGTCGGATTTTTCTACCGACTTAATCACTTCCACCATCTTTTGCCATTCCCCCTATGCTTGCGGGCCGGAGACTCTGAAGCAGGCCAAGGAACTGACCCGCGCCCGGCATTTGCCCTTCTTTATCCACCTGGCGGAGACCCGACAGGAAGTAAAAGAAATTCAGGATAAGACCGGCCTCAGGCCCGCGGCCTATCTGGACCGCCTGGGTTTGCTGGATGAGCTTACCGTAGCGGTGCACGCCGTCTGGCTGGAGCCGGAAGAGCAGGACCTCCTGGCCCGGCGGGGGGTCAAAGTCAGCCATTGCCCGGAGTCCAACCTGAAACTGGCCGCGGGTGTAGCCCCCATCCCGGAACTGCTGGCCCGGGGCGTGACCGTGGGCCTGGGCACCGATGGGGCCGCGTCCAACAACAACCTGGACCTCTGGGGGGAGATGAGCCTGGCGGCCCGGCTCCACAAAGGCTGGCGGGGGGACCCCACTCTCCTCCCCGCCCCCCAGGTAGTGGCCCTGGCCACCCGGGAAGGCGCGAAGGTCCTGGGTCTGGAAGACCGCATCGGCACCCTGACCCCGGGCAAAGAGGCGGACCTGATTATGGTCAACCTGAACCAGCCCCACCTGACTCCCCTCTATGCCCCTTGCTCCCATTTGGTTTACGCGGCGCGCCCGGCCGACGTGCAACACGTCATGGTGGCCGGGCGCTGGCGTATGCGGGACCGGCAACTCCTGACTCTGGACTGGCTGCAAATCGCCTACAAAATCCACACCGGCAGCCGCAACCTGGCCACTTTCTGCCGTAAAGAGTAAATGTAGGGAAAGCGAAGCGCATCCCGCCTTCGGCAATTCTGGTTTGACCTCACTTACCACAATTTATTCGCCTGGGCAGAAAATGTTAATCGTCCGAAGTCTAGAGATGGTCTAACCCGGATAATTCACCAAGCGGCAAAGAACCTGGTGGCACAGGCTTTCCAGCCTGTGTAAAAAACACTCTGCTTTTTTCGGAAATCTATTTTAATTTTATATTTCAATGAGTTGTCCTGCATTTTGAAAAGTTCATGAATAAAGTGGGCTAATACTATAGGCGGGATGCGCTTCGCTTTCCCGCCCTATGTCTGGCCCCCTCCCCCCAACCAATTACCACTTGACTAAACCCCTGGGAAAATCTAAAAATTAAAAGTTTATCAAGGGCTATCCCGGCAATCGCAATCGGCCATAAGGCAATTCAGGTTCGGTAAATGACGCAATTCCATCGCATCCTCACCCAGCGGCGGCAAAAGCTCCTGGAGTTTCGCCAACACGGCTTAGACCCCTTCTATAACCGTTACACCCCTTCCCACAGTATCGCCCAGGTCCGGGAACAGTATGATTCCTTGAGCGGGTCGGAGCTGGAGCAATTAGGCCGGACCTTCCGCCTGGCCGGGCGGGTGATGCTGATCCGGGAATTCGGCAAGGCCACCTTCTGTCACATCCAGGACGGCAGCGACCGCCTCCAGGTTTATGTGCAAAGGCAGGTGGTGGGGGAGGAGGCTTTTTCCTGGTTCAAGAAGATAGACCTGGGGGATATCCTGGGAGTGGCGGGCACCCTGTTCCGCACCCGCACCGGGGAGCTGACTCTGTCGGTGCAGCACTTCCACCTTCTCACCAAGTCCCTGTTGCCCCTGCCGGAAAAATACCACGGCCTCACCGACGTGGAGAGCCGCTATCGCCAGCGTTATTTAGACCTTTTGGTCAATCCTGAAGTGCGCCAGGTCTTTACCAAAAGGGCCGCCATCATCAGCCTGATCCGCCAATTTCTGGAGGGTCGGGGTTTCCTGGAAGTGGAGACCCCCATGATGCAGCCCATCCCCGGGGGAGCCACCGCCCGGCCTTTTATTACCCACCATCACGCCCTGGACATGGACTTGTATCTCCGCATCGCGCCGGAACTCTATTTGAAGCGGCTGGTGATCGGCGGCTTTGAGCGGGTCTTTGAACTCAACCGCAATTTCCGGAACGAGGGGCTTTCCACGCTGCACAATCCGGAATTCACCATGCTGGAGTTCTATCAGGCCTATGCCACCTACGAGGACCTGATGGTGCTGACGGAAGAGCTTTTTTGCTTTATCTCCCAAAATCTCTTGGGGGGCTTACGCCTGACCTACCAGGGCCAGGAGATCGACCTGACCCCCCCCTGGCGGCGCCTGGACCTCCGGGCCTCCCTGACGGAGTTGGGGGGCATCCCGGCTGAGGTGGTTCAGGACCGGCAGGCCCTCCTGGACCTGGCCCGGCAAGAAGGGGTGGAACTGCGCCCGGGTGAGGGTTACGGCCGGGCCTTGACCAAACTCTTTGACCTCCTGGTGGAGGCCAAGCTCCAGCAGCCCACCTTTATTATCGGCTATCCCACCGAGACTTCGCCCCTGTCCCGGCGCAACGACGACAATCCCGAAGTGGTGGACCGCTTCGAGCTGTTCATCGCCGGGCGGGAAATGGCCAACGCCTTCTCTGAACTCAACGACCCGGATGACCAACGCCAGCGCTTTGAAGGCCAGATGCAGGCCCGGGAGGCCGGGGACCAGGAAGCCCAGATGCTGGATGAGGACTTCCTCACGGCCCTGGAACACGGCATGCCTCCCACCGCCGGGGAAGGCATCGGCATCGACCGGCTGGTGATGCTCTTCACCGATTCCCCTTCCATCCGGGATGTGATCCTCTTCCCGCAGCTCCGCCCCGAGAGGTAAGTTTGTTAAGATTCTTTGAAACCTTCGTGGCCCTGCGGTTCCTTAAGGGGGTCAAGCGCCAGAAAGGCTTTATCTCTTTAAGCACCCTCATCTCCACCTTGGGCATCGCCGTGGGCGTCATGGCCTTGATCGTGGTCATCGGCGTCATGACCGGCTTCGACCAGGACCTGAAAAAGAAAATCCTCACGGTCAACGCCCATGTGGTTTTGCTGAAGCACGGGGCCAGCCTCAGTGATTACGACAAAATCGCCGCGGAAGTAAAAAAGATTCCCGGAGTGGTGGCCGCCCACCCCTTTATCTACACCCAGGTGATGTTTTCGGCCCCGGGGAATATCTCCGGCGGAGTGATGCGGGGACTGGACCTGGCCACCATCAAGGCCGGCGGCCCCCAGGCCCTGGGGGTGCAGAAAGGTAACTTCACCGACCTGGCGGACAGCTCCCCGGACGAGCCCCCCCGGGTGGCCATCGGCAACGAAATGGCCCGGAATCTCAACCTCGCCGTGGGGGACTACCTGAACATCATCTCCCCCCTGGGCACCCTGACTCCCCTGGGGCGCTTGCCCCGGATGAAACCCTTCCGGGTGAGCGCCATCTTCCACACCGGCATGTACGAGTTCGATAACACCCTGGTCTATATCAGCCTTCCCCGGATGCAGGAATTTCTGGGCCTGGGAGATCGGGTCACCGGACTGGAAGTGGAGGTCAAAGATATCTATCACGCCGACCAGGTGGCCGCGGCCATCCAGCAAAAGCTGGGTCCGCCCTTTTATACCCGGGACTGGATGCGCATGAACCGCAGCCTCTTCTCCGCGCTGAAACTGGAGAAGATCACCATGTTCATCATCCTCACCCTCATCATCCTGGTGGCCGCGTTCGGCATCGCCAGCACCCTCTTCATGATGGTCATGAAAAAGACCAAGGAGATCGCCATCCTTAAGTCCATGGGGGCCACCCGGCAAAGCATTATGCAGATCTTCATCCTGAAAGGCCTGATCATCGGCCTCATCGGCACCAGCCTGGGACTGCTGATGGGACTGGGCCTGTGCGGCCTTCTGAAACGCTACGAATTCATCAAACTGCCCCGGGACGTTTACTACATCTCCACCCTGCCGGTACAGGTCCAGGCCTGGGACATAACCCTGATCATCGCCGCAGCCCTGGCCATCAGCTTTCTGGCCACCCTCTACCCCTCCTGGAAGGCCGCCCGTCTGGACCCCGTCGAAGCTATAAGGTATGAGTAGAGATATTTGGGGGAGGGGGCCAGGGGTCGCAGACCCCTGCC
>JBFLZI010000108.1:0-10178 GCA_040756315.1 Thermodesulfobacteriota bacterium
GGGTTGGGAGGGGAGTTTGAGGGGAGGGCGGGGGAGCCACTGCTCCCCCGACCCTCCCCTCAAACTCATTCTTTCAATTTAACCCGGGAGCCGGTGGTTAGGGAGGGAGGTGGGTTCAGGATGATGCGGTCTCCTTCTTTGAGGCCCCCGGTGATTTCCACCAGTTCTCCCATGGCCGGACCCAACTGCACCGGTACCGATTTTGCCTTTTTGCCTTCGATAAGAAAGGTAAAAGTGCGGTCATTACGGGTGACCAGGGCGCTCTTAGGCACCGCCAGGCGGGGTTTTTCCTCGGCGGCGCCCAGGGGGCGGGAGAGGAAGGCCACCTTGGCGCTCATCTCCGGCAGGATGCGCTCATCCAGTTCATTAAATTTAACCTTAGTGAGAACGGTGGCTTTAGTGCGGTCCGCGGTGGGCACGATCATGTGCACCTGCCCCAAAAAGCGCTTATCCGGGATGGCGTCCAGGCTGATCTCGCAGGGTTGGCCCTGGTACACCTTATCCAGGTTGGATTCCGCCACGTCGGCTTCCACCATGAGAGAGGAGAGGTCGGCCATGGTGACCACGGAAGCCCGGGCCGTGGCCGCGGCCCCGAAAGGGGCCACCACTTCCCCTACTTCGGCGTTTTTGGTGAGCACCACCCCGTCGAAGGGGCTGCGGATATAAGAATATTCCAGGGCGGCCTGGGCGTTGGCCAGGGCGGCGCGAGTGGTCCTGATATGGGCCTGGGCATTGGCCACCCCGGCCTGAGCCTTATGGTAGCGGGCCACGGCGGCATCATAATCCTGCCGGGATACCAGGTCCTGGGCCACCAGGTCTTTATAGCGCTGATATTGTAATTGGGCGTCCACCAGTTCCGCCTTAGCGCTCACCAGGTTGGCCTGGGCTTCCTTGATCTGGGAAGCCGCCTGGTTTCTGGCGGCTACCAAGTCCTCGTTTTCCAGGCTGGCCAGGACCTCCCCTTTTTTTAAGCGGCTGCCCTCCTCCACCCCTAAATAAGACAGCCGGCCGGTGCTCTTGGAGGACACCGCGGCCTTGCGTTGGGCCACCACATAGCCGCTGGCGTTAAGGACGGTATAGGCCTGGGAAGGATAGATGCGGGAGACCACGGTGGTGGCCACCTCTTGGGCCGGGCGGAGGGGACCCCAGAGATAGAGGGCCCCCAGGACCAGGAGGACTGCCCCGGCCAGGGCTAAACCGAGGCGCAGATGACGGGAGGTCCTGGGAGGCTGCTCTCCCTCGGGGCGCTCAATACGGAGTCGGTCGAGATCGGGGAGCAAGGGCGTCGCCTAAAGCAAGATGATGATAACCCCCCGATTGTTAGCATATTTCCTGGGGAATGGCAACCTCCCCCTTTTAGAGACGCGGCCCCGGCCATTACATCTGGTTGATGCCCGTCCCGGTGATGGTCAGGTACGAGAAGGGCGGGCCGAGATATTCATCCTGGGCGGCCAGTTTGGCCAGAGAGTCTTTGACCAGGCTTACCACTTCGGACAAGGGGGCCAGTTGGGCTACCAGACGGTTCAGATTGAACTCCAGTCCCATCCGCCGGGGCAGCGTGAAAATGTGGGCGGCCCGGGTGGATTCGATCTTGGGGGGTTGAACCCGATCCCAAATAATGAACAGCCGGGTGGGGTTATCCGGGGTCTGGGGGGAGTAACCGGCCAAAAGCAGGTACATGTTGATGACCGGGTCCAGGGGGAGTTTTTCGCAGGCTTTGCGGAAGAAATCGTCCACCCGGCCGCTGAAATAAGGAGTGGCCGCGTCGATCAAGGCGTCGATATCGGTGAGGTTTTCCCCCTGGGCAAAGTCGGCGAAGTCCCGGCAGAGGTCCTGGGCCTCCAGGGCCCCGGCGGAAGCCAGGACCGCGTGGGAAGTGAGGGGGATCAGCCGGTTCACGGTAATAAAACGGGAGGCGCCGCCAGGCTCAAAAACCTCGGCCCGGCTGTCGCTGGCCAGGACGACACCTTCGTGAGTGGCGCAAGCAATTAATTGTCCCATGAGCAGTCTCCTCTCCTCGGTAAGGGCTGTTTCTTGTCAGATAATCACTGGCACGGAAGGGGTCAAGGGGAGAGACGCCGGGGAAGATGACACCGGTGGGGCCGGTAAACGGGGCCGGGGATTTCCCTAAGTAGGTGTGAAGGGGGGTGGAGGGAGGGGAGGGACCTCATGTCCCTGGCCCTCCCACCATAGACTACATCCTATTTATTACAGGGGGGGTGCAAACTCCCTTAATGATAGTGTTCGGGCTTTTCCCCGAGAGTCAGGGACTCAAAAAACTCCTGGATTTCCCTGGCAGAGGTGGAGGGGGACAGGGTCGCCTGGCGCTTGGCCAGGTTATATTGCAGGGAGAGCAGAGAATCCCGGAGGTTGGTCAAGGCGTTTTGCAAAACGTTCAGGGCCAGGATCAAGGCCTCCTGGTGCTTTCCCTGGGCCATTAATTCCCGGGCTTGTTCCAGATATACGGCGGAGATGGCCGAAAAGTTTTGCTCCTTCATCTAGACACCTCAACCAGAAATTTAAAATATTCTGGAGCAAAGTTCATACCAAAAAGATCAATGCTTAAAATGGCTGGAAATTTAGGCAATTATACCGAAGAGAAAGAAGCCGGCGAATAGGGCCAAGTAAAGGATGGTTAACATGATGTCCAAGGAAATGGACTTATACCAATTCGAGACCTTTGGGAAGGTCTCTTTTGCTGTTCCTTTGAATTAAACTGGAGCGCCGGCGCTCTCGCCTGCGACTAAATATAGTCCAGACAGCCGGGGGGGCTGTCCTCCCTGAGACTTTCGCAGTCTCGAATTGGTATAGGGTGGTCAGGTTTTAGGGGGCCCGGGCCAGGGGGATTCGGGCAGCGGCAGCCGGAGATCGGCAATGAGGGCCTGGTAGCGCTCCAGCAGTTTCAGGAGCTGTTGATGTTGTTCCTGAAGGCTTAGATATTCCTGTCGGGTTTTATGCAGTTCTTCCCTGAGGTCGAGATTTTCCTGGCAAAGCCCCTGGCAATTGCCTTCCAGGCGCAGGACTTCCTCTTGCCATTCCTGGCGTTCCGCCTCCAGGTTTTCCTGCTGCTGGCGCAGGTCTGCCAATTTGCTGGCGTAGGCTTCTTCCATGCGGTCCGCCAGGCGCTCCTGGGTCTCTTGGACCACCAGTTCTTTATAAAGCCGGGTCCAACTTTCGTAACCCAGGCAGACGTTGGCCACGTAATGGAAGCGCCGGCGTTTCTCCGCGTTCAGCCCCTGGTAAAAGGCCTTAAGTTTGGGGTTGGGAAGATGGGTCAAGGCGTCCTGAAAACGGGGGGAGTCCCGGGTCTGATCAATGACCAGAGGAGTGTGACTGATGAGATCCCTTAAGGTTTTGAGGTGATAGCGCGTGTTCATCAGCTTTTAGAATTCCACCACGGTGTCATCCCCCAGCAGCAGTTGCAGGGAGCGATGGCGATTATGGCGGGCCACCCGGGCGTTCCGGCCTAGCAGGCTGTCTTCCAGGCGGTCCACCTGGAAGATAATGACCCCGGCCAGGAGCACCGAATGTTCGATGACGGAGTCTTCCACCCGGGAGTGATCGCCGATGCTGGTAAAGGGGCCGATGAAGCTGTCTTTGATCAGGCAATCAGCGCCGATGGCCGCCGGTCCCCGGATGGTGGAGTTGATGACCTTGGTTCCCGGAGCGATGGTGACCCGGCCGATCACCCGGTTGGGGTCGTCCACTTCCCCTAAGATTTCCCGGATGCTCCATTCGTCCAGGACCTGGGTGTTGGCGGTGAGGAGGTCATCTTTCTTGCCGGTGTCCAGCCACCAGCCCTCCAGAGTCCGCCAGTCCACTTTTTTGCCGGTCTCCAGGAGCACTTGAATGGCGTCGGTGATTTCCAGCTCTCCCCGCCAGGAGGGGGAAAGGCCGGCAATGGCCTGGTGAATGATGGGGGAGAAGAAATAGACCCCCACCAGGGCTAAATTGCTGGGCGGGTCTTTGGGTTTTTCTACCAGGCGCACCAGGCGTCCCTGGTCGTCCAGGGCGGCGATCCCGAACTGGCTGGGGTTTTCCACTTCCTTGAGAAGGATCAGGGCGTCCAGGTATTCCTTCTGAAAAGACTGAAGAAACGGGGCGATGCCGCTGCTGATGAGGTTGTCTCCCAGATACATGACAAAGGGGGAGTCCCTAAGGAAGGGCCGGGCGGTTTGCACCGCATGGGCCAGGCCCCCCGGCACCTCTTGCCGGATAAAAGTGATCTCCACCCCCCAGCGGGAGCCGTCCCCCACGGCCTCTTGAATGGAGTCCCCGGTTTCGGGGCTGATAATGATGCCCAGGTCCCGGATTTGGGCCCGGGCCAGGTTTTCGATGACATAGAATAGTATAGGCTTGTTGGCCACCGGCACCAATTGCTTGGCCGCGGTGTGGGTCAAAGGCCTCAGACGCGTGCCTTTGCCGCCGCTTAAGATCAAGCCTTTCATGTCCCCTCCGCTGCTTCCGACTTTTTAAGATTCTTCTCATATTATCGACTAAATTTAAACAAAGATTAAAGACCATTTTTGCCCCGGTTAATTTTTGCCCCCAGCATCAGAACTTCCCCTGATACCAAGCAATTGCAATTACCTTGGGAATATGTTAGTTTCACCATGACTTTCCGGGCCAGGGGCGCCGAAGGAGGCCTTCGGGATATGGAAAAAGACGCGGCAGCAGAAATGGCGGAACGCCTCCGTCCTTTGGTAAACGACATCTTGGAGCGCTTCAACCAGCAGGGCGTGACTCCCAAAGAGGCCGGCACGGTGATTCTGGCCCTGACCCAGAGATTAATGGCGGTACTGGAGGAGAACCCGGAGGACCGCCGCCATTTTGTCTTGGACTTTATTAACCTGGTGAATGCTTATCTGGCCGGGGAGGCTGGCGAAGATTAAAGGAGCAAGTGGGGGGAGGGCCGGGGACCTGAGCACAGGCTGAAAGCCTGTGCTATTAACCCTCCCCCCACACCCCCCTCCCCACCCGCTTATGGGGTTTGGTTGGGGCGGGATCTACGGTCCCGCCCCAACCAAACTTTTAAAACCCCCATAAGGGATTGGGGGAGGGGGTTTGGGGGAGGGGGTAAGGGCCTGTGGCCCTTAGCCCCCTTCCCCAAAGACTTGGATTCTGAACTATGAAAGGCGCGGCCCGTAATATTCTGGAACTGATCGGCACCACCCCCCTGGTGCGCTTGAACCGCCTCAACCCCAACCCCGGGGTGGAGGTTTACGTCAAGCTGGAATATTTCAATCCCGGGGGCTCCGTCAAAGACCGGCCCGCCCTGGCCATGATCGAAGCCGCGGAAGCCTCCGGGGAGCTGACGCCGGACAAGACCGTCATTGAGGCCACCAGCGGCAATACCGGCATCGGCCTGGCCCTGGTCTGCGCCGTCAAAGGCTATCGCCTGGTGCTGACCATGCCGGAGTCCGCCTCCCTGGAGCGCAAGCGCATCCTTCGGGCCATGGGCGCCGAGCTTCTCCTCACCCCGCCCCATCTGGGCACCGACGGGGCCATTGAGGAGGCCTATCGCCTGGCCCGGGAGAACCCGGAGAAATACTATCTGGCGGACCAGTTCAACAATCCGGCCAATCCCGTCTCCCACCAGGCCAGCGCCCAGGAGATCTGGGAGCAGACCGAAGGCCGGGTCACCATGGTCATCGCCACCATGGGCACTACCGGCACCTTGATGGGCCTCAGCCGCTTCTTGAAAGAGTTTAACCCCGCCATCCAGGTGGTGGGGGTGGAGCCTTATCTGGGCCACGCCATCCAGGGCTTAAAGAATTTAAAAGAATCTTATGTGCCGGGCATTTTCGTCAAAGGCCAGGCCGACGAGATCATTAACGTGGAGGACGAAGAGGCCTTTGAGACCGCCCGCCGCCTGGCCCGGGAAGAAGGCCTCTTTCTGGGGATGAGTTCCGGCGCGGCGGTGGCCGCGGCCCTGCGCAAGGCCCGGGAGCTGGAGAGTGGCTTTATTATTGCCATTGCCCCGGACAGCGGCGAACGCTATCTCTCCACTCCCCTCTATACGGAAAAACCCGCGCCTACCCTCCAGTTTTATAACACCCTGGCCCGGACCCACGAGGCCTTTGAACCCCGGCGGCCGGGGGAGGCCAGCCTCTTTGTGGACGGCCCGGCCCTCTATACCCACCTCTCTTTGGGGCTGGCCCGACGCCTGGTAGTGGCGGACCTGCTCCAGCGCTATTTGCACTTCCGGGGCCTGAAGGTGCGCCAGTTGGTGAGCCTCATCGACCTAGACGACCGGGCCATCGCCGGGGCCACGGCTGCCGGCCAGGAATTGGCGGAATTCACCGCCCATTTCCGCCAGGAATTCTTCCGGGACCTCACCGACCTGCGCATTATCGAGGGGAACCTCTACCCCCTGGCGTCCGAGCACGTGGACGACATGGTGCAGCTCACCCGGAGGCTGCTGGAGCGGGGTCTGGCCTATGAAAAGCTGAGGTCCGTCTATTTCGACATCTCCCGCTTTAAGGATTACGGGCGCCTCTCCCGGATAGACCTGAGTAAGATCAAGGTGGGCAAGACCGTGGACCTGGACGAATACGCCAAGGAAAACCCCCGGGATTTCACCTTGCTGAAAAGGGCCAAACTGGCGGAGTTGAAGAAGGGCCTCTATTTCACCACTCCCTGGGGCCAGGTGCGACCCAGTTGGCATTTGGAGTGCGCCGCCATGGCCTTGAAACATTTGGGAGAGAGCGCCGATTTCCACCTGGGGGGCATTGAGTCCCTCTTCCCCCACGAAGAAAATGAAAACGCCCTCTTTACCGCGGCCACCGGCCAACCCCTGGCCCGCTTCTGGCTCCATACCGAGAGGGTATTGAAAGACGGCCGGCCCTTAAAAGAACAGGAGGGGGTGACGGTGCGGGAACTGACGGCTCAGGGATTCCGGGGCGAAGAGATCCGCTATTTTCTCCTGGCTACCCACTATCGCCGCCCCCTGACCTTCAACGCGGCCAACCTTCAGGCCGCCACCCGGGCCCGGGAGCGCCTGGACCATTTCCTGGAACGCCTGAGCCTGGTGACCGGAGAGGATGCCCGGGCCGCCCAGGTGGAGGAACGCCTGTTTCAACTGAAAAAAGAGTTTACCGCCGCCCTGGACGACGACCTGAACATCGCCCAGGCCCTGGCCGCGGTCTTCGCTCTGGTGGGGGAACTGAACGCCGACATCGACCAGGGCAAGTTGGGACAGGCCTCCGCCGCTGCGGTTTTAACCCGCTTTAAGGAACTGGACGAAGTCCTGGGGATCATGAACCCGCCCCGGCCCAGCCAGGACGCGGCCATTGACGCCAGGCTGCAAGAGCGGGAAGAGGCCCGGCGGCGCCGGGATTGGGTCGCGGCGGACCGCATCCGGGAAGAACTGGCTGCCCAAGGCATCGAGATCCTGGACACCCCCACCGGCCCCAGATGGCGGCAGCGGTGAGGGGAGGGGGGAGGGAATGAGTTGTGGAGGGAGGGCCAGGGACCTGAGCACAGGCTGGAAGCCTGTGCTACTGGCCCTCCCCCCACACTCCCTCCCCACCCGCTTAAGCTGTATGTAGGGTACGCACCGCGCACTCATTCCTGTTGGGTGCGCCCCTCGGGCATCGTTACAATGATGATGGCGGGCGGGGACGCCCGCTCTGCGACTACTAAAGTCGCAGCTTTTAAACTGCGCCGACAAATAAATCAGCGGGAAGGGGAGCATGCGCCGGCCAGCACTTGTCATCAGCCTGTTTATCTCTTTTTTGCTTGCGAGCAGCCACCAGGCCTTCTCAAGGGAACCGGAGCTATATTACCCTCTTAAAGAAGGGATGACCTGGGAATATGAAGTGATTTTTCATACCCAAAATAAACTCTTAAGATCCCAAGGTATGGCTGAGGCCGATAAAAGCGAAACCAGGAACTTAACGGTCGCCAACCTGGCGCCCACGGAAATCAAAGACAAACAGGTCACCCCCCGGAAATATGACTTCTCCGCCTTTAATTTCTTCTACTATATTGCCCAAGAAGATAACGGCATCTTCATCATCGCCACCCAACCCCCTAATTCTGAGGAGAAAAAAATCCTAACAGCCCCCGAACTTTTGCTGAAAACCCCGGTCCTGCCCGGAGCCACCTGGGAGGGCAACTTTAAGGGGGCCTGGAACAGCAAATTAAATATTAAACTCAGCAAAGTGATCGACCGGGTGGATGAGGTAGTGACGGTGGCCGGCCGGTCCTTTGAAAATTGCATCAAAATCAAAGGCGAAGGGGAGGCCAAGGATACTTATAAGGACCCGGCCGATAAATCCGGCCAGGAACAAAAGGTAATAATCACCGTAGAAACCAATGATTGGTACGCGCCGCAGGTGGGCTGGGTTAAGGAAACTACCCGGGAACTGGTCAAAAAGGAGACCGCTAAAGGGGAATTGATTTTTGCCAGAAAAATTATTAGCCAACTGAAATCCTTTAAGGAAAAATAGGGAGCGTTCAGCGCTCAGCATTCAGCCGTCAGCTTAGGAAACAAAGTCAATAGAAGCTATTTCAAGACCGGTTTTTTCTGTCACCCTGAGCGACGCGAAGGGTTTCAAGTATTTAAAAATACGAGATTCTTCGCTTCGCTCAGAATGACAATTTTATAGAATGGGGGGAGTTGAAATAGCTTGTAGTAGGCGCATCAGCCCTGATTGCGCGATTTTAGGGACGCTCAATTTATCTCTTGATCTTTGCTGAAAGCCGATGGCTGAAAGCTGACGGCTTATTCCTTTGCCCAAGGTGGCCTGATGGAAAAGAAGCCCTGGGGCGGTCGTTTTGCCGGTGAAACCGAAAAGCAGGTGGAGGACTTCACTTCTTCCCTTCATTTTGACCGGCGGTTGTATCGCCAGGATATCGCCGGCTCCCTGGCCCACGTCCGCATGCTGGCCCGCCAGGGGATTTTGCCCGAGGCCGAAGTCCGGGAGATTGTCCGGGGGCTGTCGAAGATTGAAGCCGAGATCGCTAGCGGCGACTTCCCCTTCGACCCGGCCCAGGAAGACATTCACATGGCCATCGAAGCCCGGCTCATTGACTTGATCGGCGAGGTGGGGCGCAAGCTGCACACGGCCCGGAGCCGCAATGATCAGGTGGCCTTAGATGTGCGCCTGTATCTGGCCGGGGAGGTGGAAGGCCTGATCCAGGACCTCACGGAGTTGCGCCGGGCCGGGGCCCGCCTGGCCCGCCGCCACTTCGGGGTCATCATGCCGGGCTACACCCACCTGCAACGGGCCCAGCCCATCCTCTTCTCCCACCACCTCCTGGCCTACGAGGAGATGTTCCGGCGGGACCAGGAGCGCCTGACTGAGTCCTTAAAGCGCATCCGGGTGTCCCCCCTGGGGGCCGCGGCCCTGGCCGGCACCACCTTCCCCATCGCTCCCGGGCAGGTGGCCGAGGAAGTGGGCTTTCCGGAGGTCTTCCGAAACAGTATCGACGCGGTGAGCGACCGGGACTTCATCCTGGAGTTCCTCTCCCACGCCGCTATTCTCATGGTGCACTTAAGCCGCCTGGCCGAAGAACTGATTCTTTGGTCCAGCGCGGAGTTCGGATTTGTGGAGCTGCCCGACGCCTATGCCACCGGCTCCTCCATCATGCCCCAGAAAAAGAACCCGGATGTGCCCGAATTGATCCGGGGTAAATGCGGCCGGGTCTCCGGCCACCTCCTGGCCCTGCTCATGACCTTAAAGGGCCTGCCCCTGGCCTATAACCGGGACCTCCAGGAAGATAAAGAACCCCTGTTCGATACCGTGGACACGGTGACGGCCGCGGTGCAGTTGCTTACCGGCCTCCTTGCCACCCTGGAAATTAAACCGGAGCGGATGCAAGCGGCTCTTAAAGGAGGCTTCCTGGCGGCCACGGACCTGGCCGACTACCTGGTCAAGCAAGGCGTGCCCTTCCGCACCGCCCACGAACAGGTGGGCCGCACGGTGCGCTACGCCGAATTCCAGGGCAAGGAACTCTGGGAACTGAGCCTGGAGGAAATCCAACGCTTCGCCTCCCAGGCCGGGCCGGACCTCTTCGACTGGCTCAAAATCGACAACGTCGTGGCCCGCCGCCAATCCCCCGGCGGCACCGCGCCGGAACGGGTGGAAGAAGCCCTGCGCCGGGTGGAGGAGGAGTTAGAATTGTGAGTTGTGGGGGGAGAGGCCAGGGACCTGAGGTCCCTGCCCCTCCCC
>JBFLZI010000109.1:0-10039 GCA_040756315.1 Thermodesulfobacteriota bacterium
TTGGGAGGGGAGTTTGAGGGGAGGGCGGGGGAGCCACTGCTCCCCCGGCCCTCCCCTCAAATTAATCACTGCCTTCACTCCAAATCCGTATGGCGGGAGAGCATGGCTTGGTGGTCTCTCTCGGAGCGTTGATGGTAGAGGAGGAGCACCACGCCTTCCAGGAAGAGGAAGGTGGCTTGTTCGAAGAGGCTGCCGGGGCATTGCACCGAGTCGGGTTCCTGGGCCAGGGTGAGTTTGGTGGTGCCGGGGATATGGATGACCGTCCTGGCTTCTTGGGCGATGGTGGATTGGGGGCAGGCGGTCAGGGCCAAGGTATGCGCCCCCACCGCGTTGGCCCGGCGCTGGATTTCCCGGGGTTGGGCCGTCTCTCCGGAGCCGGACATGACGATGAGGAGGTCCCCGGGTTGGAGGCGGGGGGTGATGGTCTCCCCCACCACATAGACGGTGTGGCCCAGGTGCATAAGGCGCATCAAAAAACCCCGGAGGATAAAGCCGGAGCGCCCGGTGGCGCAGCCGAAGATGCGGGGTGCGGCGCTGATTTCCTGGATAAGGGTTTCGGCGGATTCGGGGGTGATCTGGGAGAAAACGCCCCCCAGTTCGGCCAGCATCTGGTGCCAGGCCGTGGAGAATTTCACTTGCTGAGGAGATTCAGAAAAAAAAACCTCCCGGTTTTCACTCGGAAGGCACATAGTTTTCCCTCCCTTCCGGTCTCGGTCCAATCCGGTCTGGATCCAAGCCAGTCCATATTGGGAAAAGTTAAAAACACTTTATCATAAACTTAGAAAGATCAACAGAAATCTTCCGTTTTCTTGAAAAAATTTCCGTGATTTTCTTTTTCTGATGATTACCTATTGATTAATCAGGGCAATAAAGCTGAGGCGGGCTTGTGTCCCGATTCCGGGGAACCCTTTTCCTCCTTGGAAATTACCGGCTTACCGGTTAAAAATAAAGGGCAAAATTAAGAGGGCAACCTTCTAGTCCCTGAAGGGAGACAGGTTTATGGGCAGATATCAGGAACGGAAATGGAGTGGCGAGAAAGGAAAAAAATTCGGCCATGCCGGCCGGGTGGAAGATCCTTACCTGCCGGGGGAAGGCCAGGAGGCGGCCCTGTGCGTCGGTTGTCACGCCCTCTACCAGAATAAGCGCTGGTTTTTCGATGACAAACTCTATGGCCGCCTGGCGGGGACGGACAAGGTTCGGGAAGTGACCTGTCCCACCTGCCGCAAGATCCGGGACCGTTATCCGGAAGGCATTCTGACTTTGAAAGGGGAGTTCTTTAAGCAGCATCGAGAGGAGATTGTCACGCTGCTGGAGAAGGAGGCGGGCCGGGTGGCCGGGCGCAGCGTTCAGGATCGCCTCATTCAAATGATTCCGGAAGGGAAGGATCGCCTGGTGGTGGAGACCACCAGCGAAAAGCTGGCCCAGCATTTAGGCCGGGCGGTGTATCGGGCTTACAAGGGGGAGTTGGACTTCCGCTGGTCGGAGATGAACAAATTCGTCCGGGTCTATTGGTCCCGGTGATACCAGGTGCGGTCAGATAGATAACTTTCCTAAGGGGCGCAATTTATTGCGCCCTTAGGGGCGTGATGAATCACGCCCCTACGTTTATTACCTCCCGGGGCGCATCTTTGGTATCAAAAGGGCGGTGCCCCTAATGTTTCAACCCTCCTAAAAATTTGATAAACGCGGCCAGATAATCCGGGTCATAGATATTGCTGGTCTGCCAACTATTGCGAATCACCCACAGGGCTTCCACGGGTGATTTGGCCGGGCGCCAACTGCGGGTGGCGCTCAAGGCCTCGTAGCTGTCGATAATCCTCAGAATCCGTGCCCAGGGGTCGATCTCTCTTTTTTCCAGGCCGTAAGGGTAGCCGGAGCCGTCGCTATTCTCATGGTGCTGCCGGGCCATGGCCAGAACCTCCGGCCGCATCCGGGGCAGTCTTTTCAAAAGCTCAAAGCTGCGGGTGGGATGCTCCACCACCAGGAACCATTCATCCAGGTTCAGCTTATCGGTCTTATGTAAGATGCTCCGGGGTAAATGGGTCATGCCGGCGTCGTGCAGCAGCGCCCCCAGGGCGAAGTCCCGGACGTGGGGACCCACCCAATCCAGGTAGGTAGTGAAGGCCAGGCCGAAAAGGCAGGTGTTCAGGCAATGGGTAAAGAGGCGATGGTCATAGTGCCAGATATGCAGGACCAGGTTGCAGATCGCCTCGTTTCTTCTGACGATCTCAAAAAAATCATCGATGTATCTCAGGGCCAACTCCCAGCGTGCCCCGGATCGACCTTCCTCCTGGCTGAAAAAGGTGCGCAGCCAGAGGAGGGTGACATCGCACAGGAGGGAGGCCTTGCCTTGCTGGCTCAGTTTCCCTTCAGACAGTAAACTCCCCAGGTTGCGGTCCAGATACTCCAGGACTTTTTCCCCGTCGTTTTGGGAAAAATAGAGACAGGGCAGACCCAGGTCATGTAGTTTGTGGTGCCATTTCTTTTTAAAGGTGTGGCCTTGGGCGCAAGCCAGGATGAAGCGGACCTGGGACTTTTTCTTGGATCTCACCCGGAGGAAGAGATTGAACGGGACTTCCTGGCCCAGGCCCAGATAGCGCAAGGGCACCGGGACGTACCCCCCCCATTCCTCTGACACCGGGTCCAGAAAGTCACTGGCGCTTAGGTGCTGATCAAGAATGGAGGCCATCTCTATTATTGGGGGAGGGGGCTAAGGGGGTTATTTAAAGGCGAAGAGGGGAAAAGGCGAAAAGGGGTCTGAAATTTTACAGAAAAATCCTTATCTTTTCCTTCTTGCCTTTTTCCCTTTTCCCCTTCAAATCTCCCCGGCCCTCCCCCCATCAGCCGCATTTCCGAAAACGGTATTAAAAGCTCCCCAAATATTTGATAAAGGCCTTCAAATAAAAGGGGTCAAAGATGTTCCCCTGTTCCCATTCCCGGCGAATGATCCACAGGGCCTCCTTGGGGGTCCGGGAAGTGCGCCAGGGACGGGGCGCGGTTATGGCCTCATACGCGTCCAGAATCCTCAAGATGCGGGCCCAGGGATGAATCTTGTCCATTAACAGGCCGCAGGGATAGCCGGAGCCGTCCCCGTTTTCATGGTGCTGCACCGTCATGAGCAGGACTTCCCGGCGCACCTCCGGGACATCCTTCAGCAACCGATAGCCGCGAATGGGGTGTTTTTTGATTTCCAGCCATTCCTCAAATTCCAGCCTGTCAGGTTTGCGGACAATTTCTTTGGACACTTCGGTCATGCCGATATCGTGGAGGAGAGCCCCCAGGCCGAAGGCCTCTGCCTCGGCTTTGGGCCAGACCAGATAGCTGACAAAGGCCAGCCCCAGGAGGCAAATATTCAAGGAGTGAGTATAGACATTGGGACTGTGCCGCCAGATACTCATAATAAAGCTATGGTGGGCTTCCTCTTTTTTGATGAGTTCGAAGAATTCGTCCAGGTATCTCAAGGCCAGAACGATGCGGGCGCTGGCCCGCTCTTTTTCGAAGGCATAAAAATGGCGCAGCCAGACCAGGGTGACATCGCAGACAAAAGTGGCCTTTTCTTCATTGTTCAGGTTCTCATCGGCCAACAAGGTATCCAGGTTGCGGTGCAAATAATTGAGGACCCGTTCCTCTTCCTCATGGTCATAATAAACCCAGCTGATCCCCAGGTCCTGCAACTTGGCGTAGCGTTCCGGGTCAATCACCTGGCCCCGGGAAGCCCAAACGGTATATTGCGGGTCCGGCTGCTCCTTGGTGACCATTTTGACATAGACGTTGAAGGTGACCTCCCAGCCAGGCACCAGTTGACGCAAGGGTAGGAATATATACCCATTGTCTTCATCCGTACCAGTGACGATAATCTTGCTGGCCTTCAGGGAGTCTTCCATAAGTTCAGGCATCTTCGGACTCCATTAATAATAAATTGACATGTCGGCGTTTCAGGTCCACCCGGCCAACCTTCACCCTTACCGGGTCCCCCAGTTGAAAGACACGGCGGTGGCGCCGGCCCACCAACCGCTGCCGGGCTTCATCATAGCGATAATAATCATCGGGCAGGTCTACCAGACGCACTAACCCATCAGCATATATATCGTCAAGAGAGACAAAAAACCCAAATGGACTTACCCCAGTAATTCGCCCGGAAAAAATTTCGCCCAGGCGCTGCGCCAGGCAGCGCACTTGCATGCGGGCCAACATTTCTCTTTCCGCCTCAATGGCCCGCCGCTCCTGCTGGGAAAGATAGCGGGCCGACTCTTCCAAGTCCTCCGGCTCCAGGGATAAAGGGGGCGGCTGACCGGCCAGGCGGGCCAGCAGCAGCCGGTGCACCAAAAGGTCCGGATAGCGCCGGATGGGAGAAGTAAAATGGGTGTAGAATTGCACCGCCAGCCCATAGTGCCCCAGGTTTACCCCGGTATAACGGGCCTGCTTCAAGGAGCGCAGGAGCATCAGTTGCACCATGGGGGCCAGGGGGGTCTGGCGCACCTCCTCCAAAAAGTCCCGCAACACCCGGGGGTCCCGGTTGGCTTCCTTGGGAAGGACAAAGCCCAAACCCCGGACAAAGACGCGAAAGGCCTCCATCTTGACGGCATCCGGCCGGTCGTGCACCCGGAACAGGGAGGGTTCCTCTAAATAGGTGGCCACCGCTTCATTGGCGGCGATCATGAATTCTTCGATGATTTGGTGGGCCAGCAGGTGATCCACCCGGCGGATGTCCACGGGCCAGCCCCGCTCATCCAGCACCACTTCGGCCTCGGGGATGCTCATGAGGAGGCTCCCCCTCTTTCCCCGCCAGTCCCGGAGGAGATGGCAAAGCTCCCCCATCTGCTCCAGCATCTTGAGGAAAGGCCGGTAACGCTGCCGGAGTTGGCGGTCCTTTTCGGTCAACAATCTTTGCACCAAGCGGTAGGTGAGGCGGGCCTGATTCCGCACCACGGCGCGGCCAAAACGGGAATTTTTCAAGCGGCCTAGGCGGTCGTAGTCCAGGATGGCGCACACCGCCAGGCGGTCTTCCCCGGGGTTGAGGCTGCAAATCCCGGTGGCCAACCGCTCCGGGAGCATGTGCACCGCCCGCTGGGGAAAATAGACGCTGGTGCCCCGGTGGTAGGCCTCCTGGTCCAGGGGGCTTCCCGGGGCCACATAATGGCATACGTCGGCGATGGCCACATACAGGGTGTAGTGGCCTCCGGGCTTTTTCACCAGGGCGATGCCGTCGTCGAAATCCCGGGCCAGCTCTCCGTCGATGGTGACCCAGGGAAGATGGCGCAAATCCAGGCGGTCCTGCAGCGCCGCGGCGGGAATCCGGGCGGGGACCGCCGCGGCTTCGGCCAGGGGTTCCGGGGGAAACCGGTCCGGTAGATTATATTTGGCGATGACCAACCGGGCCTGCACCTCCGCGTCCTCCACCGGGCCCAGCACCTCAATGATCTCCCCTTGGGGGTTGAGGTGGCCGGTGGGATAATGGGTCACCCGGGCCCGGACGATATAGTCCGGCTGCGCGCCTCCCAGATGTTCCGGGCTGACGATGAGGTTGAAGAGCAGATGTTCATCTTCGGGCTCAAGGTAATAAGTCTCCCCGGCCTGACACAACAGCCCGGTGACTTCTTTAAGGTGTCGCTCCAGAATGCGGATGACCCGCCCCTCCCGGCGTCGTCCCCGGCGGCCTTCCAGCCGCACCACTACCCGGTCGCCGTGCCAGGCCTCCTTCAGATTGGCCCCGGTGACATAGATATCGGCCCCGCCCCGCTCCGGGGTGACAAAACCGTAGCCGTCGGGATGGATGGTCATCTGCCCCACCAGTAGGTTCATCCTGTCGGTGAGGCCGTAACGCTGGCCTTTCAGGAGCACCAGCTCCCCCCGGCCCACCAGATTGGCCACCGTATCTTCCACCCAGCCGGCTTCCTGGGGAGACAACCCCAGGAACTGCGGCAATTCGCCGAGGAGCAAAGGCCGCCCGGCTTTCTCAAAGGCCTGCAGGACCTTTTTTTCCCCGGAGGGTCGCTTCCGGCGCTTCTTTGAACTCATCTAGCCTCCTAAAACCTAGATTTTATTTTGTGCTTTTCCGAACAACCATATACAATTATAATTAGTAGGAAATTTTATCAAAAAAAGGCGGCCCCTGCAGATGGCGGGTCTGCAAGTCGAATATTTATCTGATCTTTCCCCGGAGAGGCGTCAAAAGATTCTGACCCGCTCTAAGGAAGACGTGAGCCAGGTAATGGAGGAGGTGCGCCCTATCCTCACGGCGCTGCGCCGGGACGGGGATGGGGAAAACCTCCGGTGGCATAAGCAATATAAGGCCGATCTGACTGCGGCTGACCTGGCCGTCAGTCCCGCCGAACTGGAGGCCGCCTATGATTCTCTGGACCCCAAGGTCCTGGAATCATTAAAAGTGGCGGCCAAAAACATCGAAACCTTCCACCAGGCCCAGCGGGAGAGGCCCATGTGGGCGGTGGAAGTGCGGCCCGGCATCCTGGCCGGCCGCCTTTATCGGCCCCTGGTCCGGGTAGGTTGTTATATTCCCGGGGGCCTGGCCAGCTATCCTTCCAGCGCGCTGATGAATATTATTCCCGCCAAGGTGGCGGGGGTGGCGGAAATCGTGGCCTGCACTCCTCCCGGACCGGGGCTGGCGGTCAACCCCGCCACTCTGGTGGCCGCGCACCTGGCCGGGGCTGACCGTCTGTTTAAGCTCGGGGGTCCCTGGGCCATCGGCTCCCTGGCTTACGGCACCGCATCGGTGCCCAAGGTGGACAAGATCGTCGGCCCTGGGAACAAATACGTCACCGCGGCCAAGCTCCTGGTCTTTGGGGAAGTGGACATCGATTCCCCGGCGGGACCCAGCGAGTCCTTGATCCTGGCGGATGACACCGCGGAAGCCCGGCTGGTGGCCGCGGACTTTCTCTCCCAGGTGGAGCACGATCAGGACGCCGCCGCGGTGCTGGTGACCCCGGTTCCCACCCTGGCCCAGAGGGTAGTGGACCTTATCAATGAGGAATTGCCCGGCCTGCCTCGCCGGGAGATCATCGCGGCCGCGCTGGCCAATAATTCCGCGGTGTTGGTGACCCGGGACCTGGCCGAGGCCCTGGAGTTCGCCAATCTTTATGCCCCGGAACATTTGCAGATTATGACCCGGGACCCTTTTGCCCTGCTGCCTGAGATCCAGCACGCCGGCTCCATCTTCCTGGGGCCTTATGCCCCGGTGCCGGTGGGGGACTATGCTTCCGGGACCAATCACGTTCTGCCCACCGGGGGCTCGGCCCGGATGTTTTCCGGCCTGTCCGTGGATGACTTTATCAAAAAACCCACTTTCCAGCACCTCACCTGGGAGGGGTTGAAAGCTTTGAGGGAGGCGGTGGTTATTTTGGCGGAGGCCGAGGGCCTGCCCCTCCACGCCCGGGCCGTGGCCGAACGGTTTAGATATAGTTGAGGGTGAGTTTTGGGGGAGGGGGGGGCAGCCGCCCCCGGCTGTCCTGGACAGGCGAGGGCGCCGGTCCTCCATAACCCCGGCCCTCTCCCCACATAATATATTTAGAGATCTGAATAAAAATTAACTTTGGAGTTATAAGTTATGGCGACTGGAAAACTTCCGGCTTTCCCCAGCCCGGCCCTGGATATTGCCGACGTGCAGAACCAGGCCAGCCCCCGCACCATTGACATCGATAAAGTGGGGGTGAAAAATATTTCCTATCCCATCGTCGTCCTGGACAAATTCAACGGCACCCAGCATACCGTGGCCTGCATCAACGTTTATGTCAACCTGCCCCACCGCCACAAGGGCACCCACATGAGCCGCTTTGTGGAGATCCTGAGTGAGTGCCGCCGGGACATCAGCATCAAAAACATCTCCAGCATCCTGGAGGAGACCCGCCGCCGCCTGCACGCCCAGTCGGCTCACATCGAGATGACCTTCCCCTATTTCATTGACAAGGAGGCCCCGGTGAGCAAGGCCCGGGGTCTGATGGAATATATCTGCACCTTCAAAGGCTCTCTGGACGGGGACGGCCATATTGACTTGGTGGTGGGCATCACCGTGCCCATCACCACCTTGTGCCCCTGCTCCAAGGAGATCAGCAAAGTCGGTGCCCATAACCAGCGGGGGGAAGTCCGGGTGCAGGTGCGTTTTAAAAGGTTCTTCTGGATCGAAGACCTGATCCGCCTGGTGGAGGAGTCCGCCTCCTGCGAGGTTTACGCCTTGCTCAAACGCCAGGACGAAAAGTTCGTCACGGAAAAGGCCTACAGCCGCCCCATGTTCGTGGAAGACGTGGTCCGGGAGATTGCCCACAAATTGGGCCAAAACGACAACTTCACCTGGTTTGCGGTGGAATCGGAGAACTTTGAATCCATCCACAATCACTCGGCCTATGCCTATATCGAGTCCCGCCCGGCCCCGGTCGCGCTGCCGCGACCCTTTAAGGCTTGAAAGGCCGGGCTCGGTTTCCCAGGGGAATAAGTTTTTTTATTTACACCTCTTAGCCTGTGAGAGATAGTTGACCAGCCAGGGGAGGCACGGGGATGGCAGCAGCAGAGATCACGGCTCCGGAGCAAGCCAAGCGGAGGATTGCCGCCTACAAAGGGTACAAAGACGGCCTGGTGGAATTCTACGGCAACCAGGTAGAAGTGATGACGGGTTATACCAAAGAGGAATTGCGGAAAGAAAAATGGACCAATCTGATTTTTGAAGAAGACCGGCCCAGAGTCAAGGAAGCCTTCGTCAAGGCCCTAAAATCGGACAAGGTTTATAACCGGGAATATCGCATCAAGAAAAAAGACGGGGAACTGGCCTGGATCCAGGAGTGGAGTGAGATCCTGCTGGACGACACCGGGGACATCGACTGCGTTGTCGGCGCCCTCATCGACATCACCGAAGATAAGCGGATTGAGGAAGCCCGCCTCCGGGCCGAGCGCCTGACCGGCAAGTACCTGATCTTTTCCCTGGCCGGAGAGGAATACGGCTTCAACATCTTTGACGTCCGGGAGATTATCGGCGCGCTGCCCACCACCCCCCTCCCAGAAGCCGCGTCCTATCTCAAGGGCGTCATCGATTTGCGGGGCAAGATCATCCCCATCATGGATTTGCGGTTGCGCCTGGGTCTGGACCCGGCCGAGTTGAGCGAACACGCCTGCATCATCGTGGTGGAAATCCCCAGCACCGGCGGCAAGGTGTTGCTGGGAGTACTAACCGATTCGGTGACCGGGGTGTTGTTCATCCAGGGAACGGAAATTGAACATGTGCCGGCGGTCTTCAGCCAATACCAGCTCCATTACATCACCGGCATGGCCAAAACTGAGCGGGGCGTGGTGGTCTTGATCGACATGAGTCAGATGTTCAGTGCCGAAGAGGTTGCGAGTCTGGCCAAGTCCGCCTGATTCAGGGGACGCCTTAGAAGCTATTGCAAAACCTCTACGTCACCCGAAATGTCATTCTGAGCGAAGCGAAGAATCTCGTTTTTTCAAGAAGTTGAGATCCGCTTCACTCCGTTCAGGATGACAGGAAAAATAGGTTTTGCAATAGCTTCTAGCATTTAGGCCAGACCTAGCACCGCCTGACCTTCACCTGGTAGCATTGACCCTGACTTTCAGGAATTCCTGGGGCGCTTGGTCCTTCTCCCAGGGCCGGGCGATCTGAATAATCAAGTCCGTGCTCCCGTCCCCGATCACCTCCATCTCAAAAATAATCTTGCCGAAATCTCCCAAAAGCCGGGGCCGGGCCGGGTCCGGCGGCTGATCCTTCCGGCTCCGCAATTTTAACACGCGGCCGTCAAAGACCGGGTTGACGATGGTATAGCCGCCGTCCGCCGGGTTGCGCACCTGCACCGTCAGCCTGGCCCCCACCGGCAAAGTAAAAGTGCTCCCCTGATCCCTATCCGTGATCATCCGGACCTGAGGGCCGGACTCGGCCCACGCCGCCGCGCCACCAATCATGACCCCCACCACCAAACCAAAGACCGACATCCCCAATAAAGACCACCTCATCTCCTCACCTCCCTAATAAGAATTCGGTTGAGGGATTTTTTGGGGGAGGGGGCAGGGGTCGCAGACCCCTGCC
>JBFLZI010000110.1:0-10006 GCA_040756315.1 Thermodesulfobacteriota bacterium
AGGGCCAGTAGCACAGGCTTCCAGCCTGTGCTACTGGCCCTCCCCCCACAAATGTCAAAAAGCCCCCCCGGGCCACCAGAGGTATAGGAATTGGGGACTCAGGGCCAGGTCCATCTCCGGGGTCAGGGAATAGATGTTGGGGCGATAGCTGCCGGGGCGGTGGTACATCACCACCCGGGCTTGTTCCAGGCCGGCCCTCTCCTGGGCCAGGGTAAGGGCATCCTCCAGATAACCCAGGCGGTCCACCAGCCCCAGTTCCTTGGCCTGGGTCCCGGTGAAAATCCGGCCGTCGGCCAGGCGTTTGATCTCCGCGGGGGGCAGTTTCCGGTTCTGGATCACCACCTCCACGAAGCCCTGGTAGAAACCATCGATGATGGCCTGCATCATCTCCTTTTCCGCCGGCGTGGCGGGCCGGAAGGGTGACCAAAAATCCTTCCACTGGCCGCTTTTGACAAACTCCCCCTCCACCCCCACCTTTTCCATCAAACCCTTGATATTCAGTTTCATGGCCAGGACCCCGATAGAGCCGGTGATGGTGGTGGGGTGGGCCATGACCACATCCGCGGCCTGGGCCAGGTAGTAACCCCCGGAGGTGGCCACCCCCATGAGGCAGGCCACCACCGGCACCTGTTGTTTCTCTTTGAAGGTCAGCAGCTCATGATAGACCATATCCGAGGCGCTGACGGTGCCTCCCGGGGAATTGATCCGGAGGACCAGGGCCTTGATGTGTTTATCCTTGGCGGCTTTGTCCAGTTCTTCCTTCACCCGGCTGGGACCGGTGGCCCCCACCAGTTTCCAGAAGAGGCCCCGCCCTTCAAAGATGACCCCGGAGATATCCAGGAGGAGGATCTTATCCCGGCCCGTGCCGGAGACCACCTTCTCTTTCAGGGGTTCCGGCTCTTCGAAGAGAGTCACCTTAACGGTGACGCAACCGGCCAGGAGCAAAAGGAGGAGAGCGGCACCGACGCCCCGGTTAATCGCGGTTCGCCCCATAACCTGCCTGGGCCAGAGGGGTGTCCCGGTGGAGGTGCCGGGGCCCCGACACGGCCCATTCCTTTAACAAGCGCCGGGCTTCCTGACGGTCATGATTGAGGCCCTGGGGCCAGAGGGCGTGGCGGGTGGAGTTGAGCACCCGCTCCAGTTCCCGGCAGGCCTCGGCCTTTTTCCCCAGGCGAAAGAGGGTCTCGGCCAAATAGAGGTGATTGGTGCTGTTTTCCGGGGCGATGCTAACCGCCGCGGTCAGATGCCGCAGGGATTTATGTATATCCCCCACGGACAGGGGCCAGGAAGGGGCTTCATAATAGATGCGTCCCAACACCCGGTGGGCCCCGGCCTGGTCGTAGGTTTCATCAATGGTCAGGCTGTACTCCAGTTCCTGGATGATGTTGGGAAGCATGCGGAGACCGTGCCGGGGGCCGCCGATTTCTGCCAGTCCGCAGATATTCAGGGCCAGCCAATAATGGCCGTCCGCCCAGGCAGGCTGTTCCCGGCTCAGGGATTCGGCATAGAGACGCCCTTTTTCAAAATATTTCTGCTTCTGATCTTTAGGGCTTCTTTCCCCCAGAAGGAAACAGACCTGAGACAGCCGGGTCAGGAGGTTGGTCCGCTCACTCGTGGCCTGGGGCAAGAGATTTTCACAGATTGCCAGGACCAGAAGAGCCTGAGAAGAATCGAAATCAGAACTCTTCAGGAGGCGCTCGGCCTCCTCATAGCTTTTCTCCTGGCGGGACAGGCCGCAACTCCCCAGCAGGAAAAAGGCCAGGCAAAGAACGCCGCCAATCTTTAGCCAATCCGGGCGTTGCATCTTTTCGACAGTGGTTCCCGGCAACGGTCCCAGCAGTTTTAAAACCTCAGGTCACCGTCAAGGTCTCCCGGAAAGTCGCATAAAATCCGGTTTTTTCAAAAAGATGAGAACCTTAACGCCCATCAGGATGACCGAAAATACAGTGATGAAACTAGCTGGAGACGACGGTGTCGGTGTCAGAGACGAAAGATTTTCCCTGCTTTGTTCTAAAAATTTCGCTATATTTTACCTGGTTGTCAATGCCAATTATAGGGCTGATCGCTTTTTTTCCTAAATAACCCCCAAGGCAATTCCGGCGGGCCTGCGGGCTGATCTTCACCCCAGCCGGGGCCTCGGGAGAATTCAACCTCTTAGTGGTGTCATGACCGAAGCTTGCCCACCAGCAGCGGTGCTGCCGGAGTTAGCCCGGAGGCTGCGTGCCAGCCAACGGGTGGTGGTTCTTACCGGCGCGGGTATTTCCCAGGAAAGCGGCATCCCCACCTTCCGGGGGCCGGAGGGTTTGTGGCGGAACTTTCGCCCGGAAGACCTGGCCACTCCCCAAGCCTTTAAGAAAGACCCCCTCCTGGTGTGGGAATGGTATGACTGGCGCCGGGGGCGCATCGCCACGGCCCGACCCAATGCCGCCCACCTGGCCCTGGCGGCCCTGGAGGCGGAAATCCCGGATTTTCTCCTCCTCACCCAGAACGTGGACGGCCTGCACCGCCAGGCCGGGTCCCGGCGCTTGCTGGAGATTCACGGCAGTATCTGGGAGGTGCGCTGCACCGGCTGCGGCATAACCCGGGAAGACCGGCGCCACCCCCTGCCCTTGCCTCCCCAGTGCCCGGAGTGCGGTTCCCTTCTGCGGCCCAATGTGGTCTGGTTCGGAGAGGCCCTGGACCCGGAGATCATCAAAACCTCCCAGGCCGCGCTCTTACAAGCCCAGGTGATGCTGGTGGTGGGCACCTCCGGGGTGGTGCAACCCGCGGCCTCCTTTGCCCTCCTGGCCAAGGAAAGGGGCGCCCGTCTGGCGGAGATCAACCCTGTGCCCACCCCCTTGACGCCCTACAGCGATTTTCTTTGCCCGGGAAAGGCCGGGGAAGTCTTGCCGGCTCTCCTCCAGTGCCTGGAGCGGATCTAGCCCTCCGGGAAAAAAAGCCCTTGACAGGCTAAAAAAAGATGATAAAAAAATTCAGATTGGGAGCGAATCTGATCAGCACATCTGAGGGTCATAACGCTTCTGCCCTGGGTAGTCCGGGGTACGGTCCGATCTGACCAAGGGGAGGAGGGGAAGATGAATGCCTGGCGTCAGGGTGAAACCCAACGAGCCCTTCGAGGTCGCCCTTAAGCGCTTTAAGAAACAGTGCGAAAAAGCTGGAATCCTGTCAGAAATCCGCAAGCGGGAACATTACGAAAAGCCCAGTATCAAGCGTAAAAAGAAAGTTTTGGCGGCCAAAAAGCGAGCTTTGAAAAAATTGCGTCGGCTTGAGGGCTCATGACCCTTTTAGTGGAACGGCTGGATCGGGCCTTCAAGGAAGCTCTGAAAGGCCAACAAGCCACCGCGCTGTCCACTTTGCGCATGTTGCGCACCGCCATCCGCCACCGGGAGGTGGAGCTGAAACACCAGCTTTCCGAGGTGGAGTTGCAAGCCGTCATTTCCAGTCAGGCTAAACAACGGCGGGAGGCGATGGCCGAGTACCAGAAAGCCGGACGGCCTGATTTAGCCCAAAAAGAAGAGGAGGAACTCCAAGTCCTCCTTTCTTTTTTGCCGCCGCAACTCAGTCCGGAAGAATTGGAAAAGGAGATCGCTCAGGTCATTGCGGAAGTGGGGGCCAGCGGCCCCCAGGACCTGGGTAAGGTAATGAAGGGCGCCATGAGCCGTCTGGCCGGTCGGGCCGACGGCAAGCTGGTTCAGGAGATTGTGCGCCGGCGGCTGAGCGCCTGAACCCTGCCCTTTAACTGGAAACAGGGAGTGGCATGCCGGAACTAACCATGACCGCCCTGGAATTTCCAGGACTCCTCCAAGTGGTCCAGCATTATGCCGTCTCAATGCTGGGCCGCAGTTTTTTAGCCCATCTGGAGCCTTCCGCCCATCTGGCTCTTATCCAGGCAAAATTTCAGGAAATCCGGGAATTACAAGACCTGGAAGACCGGGAGGGGCCTCTCCCCTTAAGTCCGTTCCCGGACCTGGCCCCCTGGCTGGCCAAGGCCGCGGTGCCGGGCAGCCTGTTGCCCCCGGAAGCCTTTAATGACATTCTCTCGGTCCTGCGCCTCACTAGCCAGGTGCGCCATTACCTGGCTTTAGGAGAGGCCCAGGCCCCCCGCCTGACCGCCCTGGCCGGGAGGCTGGTGGACCTGGCCCCCCTCAAGGAAGCCATTGTTCAGTGCGTCAGCCCCCACAGCTTCATTCTGGATCAGGCCAGCCCGGAGTTGGGTCGGGTGCGCCGGGAACTGTCCCACACCCGGGAGCAAATCCTGAGAGAGATCAAGCAGACCTTCTTTGGGCCCAAGTATCAAAACGTCATCCAGAGTCCCACCATTTCCCAGCGCCACGGGCGTTACGTCATTTCTCTTAAGGCCGACCATAAGGGGGCCATCCCGGGGATCATCCACGACCAGTCCCAGACCAAGGCCACCCTGTACCTGGAACCCCTGCCCTTAGTAGAAAAGAATAACGCAGTCAATTTATTAATTAATCAGGAGAAACGGGAAGAAGAGGCGGTGCTCCGGCGTCTCACCGACCGGGTGCGCCACGCCCAAGAGGAATTGGCCCGGGATCTGGCCACTCTGGCGGAGTTGGACGCCATCAACGCCAAAGGGCAATTCGCCCGGGACTTCCAGGCCCGGGAGCCTATCCTTAGTTCCCGGGGCGGAGTGAATTTCCGCCAGGCCCGCCACCCCCTGCTCTTGAAGCGGCAACAGGAGCGGCCCAAGACCCCCAAAGTGGTGCCCATTGACCTGAAACTGACGGAGAGGGAGCGCTGGCTCATCATTTCCGGGGCCAACGCCGGGGGGAAAACCGTAGCCCTAAAGACCCTGGGGCTCCTCACCCTGATGGTGCAAAGCGGTATCCCCATCCCGGTGGCGGAAGGGAGCAGTTTCGCCCCCTTTGACCGGGTCTTTGCCGATATCGGCGACCCCCAGGACCTGCACCAGGACTTGAGCACCTTCTCCGCCCACCTGAAACGGGCCTTGGAGATGCTGGCCCGGTTGCCGGAGAAGGCCCTGATCCTTTTGGACGAATTGGGCACCGCCACCGATCCCACCGAGGGGGGAGCACTGGCTATTGCCTTGCTTATGGCCTTTTACCGCCGGGGGGCTTACGGCGCGGTGACCACCCATCTGCCCACCCTCAAAGCCCTGGCCCAGCGGGAGCCGGGTTTTAAGAACGTGGCCGTGGTCTTTGACGAAGAGACCCGGCGGCCCACCTATGCCCTAGCCTATGGGGTGGCCGGGGCCTCCAACGCCTTGAAGATCGCCCGGGAGTTGGGCCTGTCCCCGGAAATCCTGGCGGAAGCGGAAGGTTATCTGGACCAGGAGGAACTGAGAAATTACCGCCTCCTGGGGGAAATCGAGGCGGCCCAGGAGCACCTGGCCCACCGGGGGATGGAGCTGGCCCGCCGGCAGCAGGAACTGGAGGCCCAGGCTCGGGAACTGGAGGCCCGGCGTGAGGAACTGGCCGCCCAGGAGCAGCAGCTTTTGGGGGAAGCCCAACAACAGGCCCGGGCCAGCATCCGGGCGGCGGAAGCGGAATTTAAAGGGATCATTAAAAGGCTCCGACAAGGAGAGGAAACCTGGGGCAAACTCCGCCAGGAATTCTCCGCCCGGCAGGCCGAACTCCTGGAACAATTGACCCCCGGCCCCGGTAAGGCGGCGGCGGTGAGCCTGACTTTCTCTCCCGGCCAGAAGGTTTTTCTCCCGGCCCTGGGCCTCACCGGGGAAGTGATGTCCGGCCCCGGCCATGACGGCCGGTTGACGGTTCGGGTGAGAAAGGTGAAACTTAGGGTCAGCGCCGAGGAGGTTTCCCCGGCGGGGGCCGAAAAGGAGGGGGCGGCTTCTCTGGCGTCCCCCGGTTTTCACCTGCCTACGGAGACTTTGCCGCGGCTAAATGTGGTGGGCTTACGGGTGGACGAGGCCCTGCCCCTGGTGGACCGGCTCCTGGACCAGGCCCTGATGCACGGCGCGGAGAAGGTGGACATCGTTCATGGGATGGGCACCGGCCGCTTGAAACAGGCGGTGTGGGAGCATCTGAAGCACCACGCCGCGGTGAAGGACCTGCACCCCGACGCCAACCCCGGGGTGACGGTGGTGGATTTAAAGGATTAGGGCGAAAAGGGGAAGAGGCGAAAGGGCGAAAAGTAAATGTAGGGCGGGCACTGCCAGCCAATAAAACGGCAGCAAAATATAGTATGCGCGCCGCGCACCAAAAGGCACAGGCTGGAGAGCCTGTGCCACCGGAATAATTTATGTAGGGTGGGCACTGCCCACCATTTAAGGCGGCGGGCGAGGACGCCCGCCCTACCAAACAATCTTTTTTAACCGAAAACTGAAAACTGAAAACAGGCTTTTAATGGCGTTCATCCCCGAAGACAAGCTGATGGAAATCAAGGCCGCCGCGCCCATTGAGGAAGTGGTGGGCCAGTACGTCAAGCTGGAGCAACGGGGCAAAAACCTCCTGGGGCTCTGCCCCTTTCACGCCGACACCAAGCCCTCCTTCACCGTGGCCCCGGATAAAGGCATCTTCCACTGTTTCGGCTGCGGCGTGGGGGGCAACGTCTTTGCCTTCCTCATGCAATACCAGCGCCTGAGCTTCCCGGAGGCGGTGGAGGAACTGGCCCGGCGTTACAATATCACCCTGACCTATAAGGATTTGGGGCCGGAGGGGGCCCAGCGCACCAAAAAACGCCAGGGCGCCTATGAGATTCACGCCCTGGCCGCGGCCTTTTTTAAGGCCACCCTGGAAGGGAAAAGCGGCAAGGTGGCCCGGGACTATATGGCTAAACGGGGCCTCACCCCGGAAGTGAGCCGGGCCTTTCACCTGGGTTATGCCCCGGCGGAGTGGGACGCCCTGCGCCGTCATCTGCAGAGCAAGGGCGTTTCCCTGGAATTGGCCCAGGAAGTGGGCCTGTTGATGCCCCGAACCTCCGGGGGTTTTTATGACCGCTTCCGGGACCGCCTCATCTTCCCCATCCAGGACCGCCAGGGCCGGGTCATCGCCTTCGGGGGCCGCATCGTGGGAGAAGGGGAACCCAAATATTTGAACTCCCCGGAAAGCCCCCTCTACTCCAAGGGACGCACCCTCTACGGGCTGCCCCAGGCCGCGACGGCCCTGCGCCAAGGGGACCTGGCTTTAGTGGTGGAAGGCTATCTGGACCTCTTGGCCCTTCGGGTCCAGGGCATTGAGCCGGTGTTGGCCACCCTGGGCACCGCGCTCACCCGGGAGCAGGTGCGCTTGCTCAAAAGCCTGGTATCCCGGGTAGTGCTGGTCTTTGACGGGGACGTAGCGGGGGCCCGGGCCATGTGCCGGGCCTTTCCTTTGTTTGCCCAGGAAGGTCTGGCGGTCAGGGCCTTGCCCCTGCCGCCGGGCATGGACCCGGACAGCTACGCCAATACCCACGGGGTGGACCTGTTCCGCTCCCCTTGGGAGACGGCCCAACCCTGGTTTACCTATCTCCTGGAAGGGTTGATCGAGACCCACGGTTTGGACATCGAAGGCCGGGTGAAGATTGTGGCGGAGTTGCGCCCCTACTTCCAGGCCATCAGCGATCCGGTGGAACAGGGTCTGTGGCTGAAGTCCGCGGCGGAGCGCCTGGGGGTGGAGGAGGCCCAATTGCGCCGTTCTTTGACCGAGGCGGTCTCCCCGTCCCCGGCCCGGTTGGACCCTAGGAGCAACCTGGTCATCAATCGGGAAAAACGCCTGGTCAAATGGATTCTCCACCATCCCGGCGCGGTGCCCCTGGAGGAGTTGGAGGAGTGGGCCGGGCACTTTGAGGTTCGGGAACTCCGGGAGATCATGGACTTGATCCTCAGCAACTATCGGAGATTGGGCAGTCTGGATTACAGCCTCTTGCTGCAAGAGGTGGAGGAGGAGGCGCTCCGGCGGCAAATTTGCGCCCTGGCCCTGGGAGAGGAGGAATTCGGCGGCCTGTCCGGAGAGCAGTTGGCCGCGGACTTCCGCCGGGTCTTTCGCACCCTGCACCTGAAGAAATTGAGCCGGGCCGTAAAAGAGAGATTGGCCCAGGCCTCTGCCCGGCCTGACCGGGAAGATATCCTGGCCCTCCAGGCCCAAAGGCAGGAAATTGACCGGCAACTGGAAGATTTGAAAGGTTAATTCTAACAAAAGGAGAAAGTGGATGAGCAACGGTATGGGTATGGATGGTTTCCCGGAAATCATGCCGATGGGGGACGATGATAACCTGATTCCCGTAGACGATCTGGATGACTCCCTCTCTCCCAATTGTTACATCGCCGAACCGGCCAAAGACATTCTCATCTTTGATGAATTGGACCTGGCCTCCACGGAAGTTTCCCACAGCCTGGCCATGTCCGCCGCCATAGAAATCGAGGAGACCGAAGGGGACCTGGTTCTGGATCCGGAGGCCAGCGCCAAGCTGGATGATCCGGTGCGGCTCTATTTGAAAGAAATGGGCATGGTGTCGCTCCTCACCCGGGAGGGGGAAGTGGAGATCGCCAAGCGCATCGAAGAAGGGGAAAAAGAGGTTCTCCAGGCCTTAACGGAAGTACCCTGGGCCTTTAAGGAAATTATGGCCCTGGTGAACCGCTGGGAGCAGGAAAAATTATCTCCGGAGAGCGCTCTCGACAATTTCGGCGAAGATGACCCGGATTTAGATCACCCGACCCATAAGTCCCGGGTACTTAAAAGTATTCAAAAATTGCGCACCCAGGCGGAGCGCTTACATCAAGCCCAGAAAGAATGGGCCGCGGCCCGGAACCAAAAAGACAACCGGGAGCAACTGGAAAAAAATATTGCCGCGCTTAGGGGCCGCATCGTGGATTGCCTGAAAGGCCTGCGCCTGGAGAATCAACATCTGGAGGAGATCCGCCTTATCCTGGCCAAAGTGGGGCGGTCCTTTAGGGAGAGTCAGCAGAGAATTCAAAAATCCCTGAAGGACGCCGGGTTGTCCCTCACTAAATTCCGGTCTCTGGTCCGGGATAAGAAAAACGGCCTCCCCGCCGTACTGCCCGCCGGCCTCACCGAGACGCGCCTCAAACACCTGGAAGAAGCGGTGGCCCAGAACCAGAAGCGCCAGAGAAGATTGGAAAAAGAGGTGGGCTTGACCGGTTTCCGTTTGCTTTCCGTCCTGACGCGCATGGACAAGGGGGAATATCAGGCCGAGAAAGCCAAACGGGAATTGGTGGAAGCCAACCTGCGCCTGGTGGTGAGCATCGCCAAGAAATACACCAACCGGGGCCTGCAATTTTTGGATTTGATCCAGGAAGGCAACATCGGCCTGATGAAGGCGGTGGAAAAATTCGAATATGAACGGGGCTATAAGTTCAGCACTTACGCCACCTGGTGGATCCGCCAGGCCATCACCCGGGCCATCGCCGACCAGGCCCGCACCATCCGTATCCCCGTACATATGATTGAAACCATTAATAAATTGATTCGCACCTCCCGTTATCTGGTCCAGGAAATCGGCCGGGAGCCCACCCCGGAGGAGATCGCCGAGAAGATGGAATTCCCTCTGGAAAAGGTGCGCAAGGTGCTGAAGATCGCCAAAGAGCCCCTGTCCCTGGAGATGCCCATCGGCGATGAAGAAGACAGCCATTTAGGGGATTTCATCGAAGACAAAAAGATCTTTACGCCCATGGAAGCGGTGGTGAACCTCAACCTGGCGGAACAGACCAGTAAGATGCTGGCCACCCTCACCCACCGGGAAGAAAAGGTGTTGCGCAAACGCTTCGGCATCGGCGAGAAGACCGACCATACCCTGGAAGAAGTGGGGCGGGATTTCGAAGTGACCCGGGAACGCATCCGCCAGATCGAAGCCAAGGCCTTAAGAAAACTGCGCCATCCTTCCCGGAGCACCCGGCTGAAAAGCTTTATCGAATCTTAAACCTTAGGAGAATTACTAAGTCCTGCTTGCCTACTTGCGTCAAGCGTATTAAAATTAATTTGAGGGGAGGGCTGGGGGACCCCAGGTCCCCCACCCTCCCCTCAAACACCCTTCCCAACCCCCTATAAGGGGTTGGGGGTGGGGG
>JBFLZI010000111.1:0-9975 GCA_040756315.1 Thermodesulfobacteriota bacterium
CAGGGACCTCAGGTCCCTGCCCTCCCCCCACAAACTAATCTAACAAAGGCCTTATCTGGAGTTGGTAATGATTTCCTTCACCCTGCCCCCCCAGGTGACCCGGTAAGAGATACCCCGCCAGGCAATGATGTTGGTGCTCCAGGTCTTCAGGTAACACCAGGGGGTCACCAGGAGAGCGGCATAAAAAGCGGCCAGCCAGGGCGCCCAGGGGATGGGTTGGGGCACCAGGCTCCGGGCCAAAACCCCCACCCCGGTGAGGACCAGAAGGAACCCCCCTCCCATCAGGGCCGGGCCCGGGGAAACCAACCCCCCAATGCCCCCCAGTCCGGCCAGCCCGCCCAGAATAATCGGCCCGGCCAGCAGGTAAACGGCCAGAATTGCGGCCACCCAGGTGCCGGGGAGACAATATTTCAGGTACATCAACTGCCGGGTCAGCCAGACGATCCAGCCCCCCAGGCTTTGTCCGGCCAGGGGAGTGGTGAGAACCGCGCCGGGAACGGCCTTAACCCTGAGGCCCGCCCGGAGCAAGAGGGGTCCCATGGTAAAGTCGTCCACCACGGTTTCGCCCCAGAGACGGGCCACCCGGTGATCGTCAAATACCCGGCGGAAAATCGCCGTGGCCCCGCCCCAGGGGTGGACAATACCGGCCACCCCGTGCATCAGATGGATAGCCAGGACGGTGAGCAGCATCCCCAGGGTGCCCAGGCGGAAATCCCCTGGAAGGATGCGGTGAAAGCCGGTGGTCAGCACCGCCTCCCCTTGAGCCAGGGGCCGGATGAGCTCCTGAAGAAAGTATGGGGAGGCCTGGTGGGTGCTGTCGCAAAACACCAGGACCTGCACCGACTCAGCCAAGACGGCGATACCGGCCAGCAGGTTATGGTTTTTCTGACTGCAACCTTGGGCCGGGCCGCTGATAACGTGCCGGGCCCGCCGGTGGCGGGCCAATAAATCCTGGATCAGGGAAGTGGCCGGGTCCTCCAGGTCCCGGGTAATAAAGACCGTTTCATAATCCGGATAATCCTGGTTCAGCAAGGACTCCAAACAGGCGCGCATCCCTAAGGAGTTGCCGGTCAAAGGCACCAGGATGGCGGCCCGGGGAAAGGAGGACTGAAGTTCCACCGGGTTCCCTTCGCCTGTCTCCCGGCCGGGGAAGCTCTGATAGATATGCCGGCGGCTGTGAAAAAAAAGGCCCAGGAGGAGCAACAGCTCCAGGACCATGGACACCCCAAGAAATATGGTCATATTCACATCTTAAGGTTGGAGTTGGTGGATGCCGGGCTTTGCCGGCAGGGCCTGAGTATTACGGCGCCAGGCCGGCCGGGCCGGGGAAGATAGACGGTGTTTTCACCGAGTCTGATCTGGATCAGGGAAATCCGGCCCTAATCGGCTGATTTATCCGCCGGAATGCATTGGATATAGCCGCCGAACTTCGCCAGTTCATCCACCCGGCATTTCCACACCAGCTTGCCCTTATAGAACATGGCGTCCGGGCAACCGTCGCACATACTGATGCGGCCGTCGGGGAAGACATCCACGGGCTGGATGATTAAGATGGTTTGCATATGCAAGGGCTTAAGCCACTTGGAGGGTTGGAGCAGCCATTTTCCCAAGGCCCTGCGTGCTCCTTTGCTGAACACGGATAAGGGAAAAATTACCTGGGAGCGCCTAAAGAGGCAGGGACGGGTATAAGCCAGATAAGTGCCGAACAGGAAATGGTGGGCGATCTGGACAAATTCCGAAAACTTGCTGTCCATGTAGCTCCAAATCTTTTCCTTGTCTCCCACCCGCATGCCGATAAGCCATTTCAAGGCCCGGGTGTCTTCGGTGCCGCTCAAAAAGGAGCAAGGCTCATATTCCGGAGAGGCCTCCCGGATCTTCTCCACCACTTCCTCAGTCATCACATCCGCATGATCTTCTTTGCTGTCCAACTGATAGACCAATTGGGTGGGATCCACGATCTTGCCCTGGGCGAAGGCCTGGAAATTGGCCTGGCTCTTGGCGGAGCGGAACAGGATATAGACCATGGTGTTGACGATATCGATATTGTCCTGGGCCCATTTGGTCATTGCCGGGATGAACTGCAAACTGTCCCGGTAGATGGTGGCGTTGAAGCCGCAAGCGATCCGGCCGCCCCCGGCTTCATGAATCATCCGGGCCAGGTGCAGGCGCAACTCGTTTAATTCTTCCTCATTTTTCCCCGTCCAATCAGGACGCTTCTGGTGGGAGTCGATATGGATGGTGAAGGACACCAGGCCTGCGTCCTTGAGCTCCCGTATCAATTCCGGGGTCAGGACGGTGCCGTTGGAAATGATGATGGGCTTCCAGCCCTGGGAGGCCACATACCGGACCAGCTCCACAATATGGGGGTAAATCAGGGGTTCGCCCCCGGCGATGGAAATGCCGTCGGTCTTCCGCAGATGTTTGATGGCTTGCAATTCCTCAATAACGTCTTCCAGGGGCCGGTGCCCCCCGGGGTCATTTTCCCGATAACAGCCGTCACAGTAGATATTGCACTTGGTGGTGGGTTCCAGCCAGGTAATGGCGTTGTCCGCCAGATTCCAGGGCAGGCGGTAATAATTTTCCGGAGTGAGGGGTCTGATTGCCATGAAAAAATCTCCTTAAACTTTGCCCTTCAGCGATTAAGGCAAAGTTGACTGAGCCATCCTATCAGAATTTTAAAACCTAACAAATGCCCAGGTTCTATGTCAAGGATAATTCCAGGGACCCCTGGTAAGGGCTGACCGTGGGGAGCAAAGCCGGAAGTCCGAGGTCCCTCTAGTTCGGGTCCGACAAATGGTCTTAAGGAAAGCGGCAGGATTATTTCCCGTTGAGAAATCCTGCAGGATAATGTCCTCCCTTCCCGATAAGCTAGTGAGACTTGACGGTAAAAGGAGGAAGCTCATGGCCCGGCCCTGGCGTAGTCGGGTCTTTGCCCTTATCTTTACAGTGGTTTGGGGGTTTCCCGGGATGCTGTTAAGCCAGGTCCTTGATCACAAACCCGGTGTGCTTTCGTCCGGGTGGGCGGATATGGAGCAGAAAAGACCAATGGCGGGACAGCATCTCTGTCAATGGCAACCCCGGACGCCGCCCTCGCCGCCGTCACCGCAAACCCCGGAACAGCCACTGGCTCCGCCCCAACCTCAGTCACCTCTATCTCCCCAGGCGCCGGCCCAGCCGCAAGCGCCGTCCCAACCCCAGGCGCCCCAGGCACCTCAACAGCCCCAAGCGCCTCAAGAGCCGCTACGCCCCGAACAACCGCCCCAGCCGCCCTCTCCGGGACAGCCCCAGGCGCCTCCGGGGCCATCCCGATGGTAAGTGAGTAGGGAAGAGTGCTAAGGGCCGCAGGCCCACTTACAATCCTCACCCACAACTCCTCCAATCCCTTTTGGGGTTTTAAAGGTTTGGTGGAACCGGGCCAAAGGCCCCGGCCCCACCAAACCCCTTAAGCGGGTTGGGAGAGGGTGTGGGGGGAGGGCCAGTAGCACAGGCTGGAAGCCTGTGCTACTGGCCCTCCCTCCACAATCTTCTCCTAACCCCGCCCCCGCCACCAGTGCCAGGCCAGGGTCAGGAGGGGGATCAAGGCCAGGATTTCGGCGGCCTCCCGGGGCAGGTAGGCTTGACCGGCTAGGTAAAGGGCAAGGCCCAGCACCGCGGCCAGGGCCAGAGGGCCCACCGTCCGCCAGGGAAACAGGCCCAGGCGGTGTTGGGTAAAGGAGATGGTGAGCGCGGCCACCACTCCTTTGGTGAGCACGATGGCCAGGGCCGCGCCCAGGAGAGGGTTGAGGGGGATTACCAGGGAGCACCAGATCAGATTAAAGACCAGGCCGGTGAGATAAAAGGTCAGGAGCAGGCGCTCCAGCCTCATGCTCATCATCAAAAAGGCCGCGAGGTTATGAAAAAAACCGAAAAATATAGTGATTACCAGATATTTCTGCATCCAGATGGCCGCCTGGTAATGAGGCCCGAAGATCAGGGTGATAATGCGGTCGCTTTCCACAAAGAGGACGAACATCAGGGGCAGGGCCACGATGAGGAGCCAGCGGGCCGTGTCCTGGGCCAGGCGGGAGACCTCTTTTCTGTCCGAGTCCCAGAGTTGGGCAAATAAGGGGAAGAGGACGCTTTGCAGGAGGAGGTTGGCCGCCAGGCCGGAGAAGCCGTCCACCACCTGCCAGGTGGCGCTGTATTGGGCCACCCCGTCGGCCCCCCCGTACTTTTGCAGGTAAAAGAGGTTGGCCTTATTATAAATGGCCGCGGTGATCTCCATCAGGGCGAAGATCAGGCCCAGCTTCAGAGTAGCTCCCAACCTGGCCAGAGAGGGCCGGCGCCAGCGCCAGAGTTTCTGGGCAGAGATTACCCAGAAGCCCCCCGCCAGGTTGACCAGGGTCTCGATGAGCTTGAAAAAGGCCACCACCAAAGGCGGGGCTCCCAGGAAGAGGGCCAGCAGGCCGTAGCCGAAACCCAGAACCGCGGCCAGGACCTTGATCTTGCCTTCAACGGGTTGGCGGCCTTGCACCTGCAGGGCCACAAAGAAGGTAGTGGCCAGGGCTTCCAACCCCACCCCGGCGTTGATCACCAGCATCACCTGCTTCAGGGGGTAGGCATAGTCCTGCCAATAGATGAAGCCCGCCACTCCCAGGAAGGCCAGGGCCAGCAATCCTCCCTTGAGTAAGGACACCTGGCTCAAGGCCTCCGCCGGGTCCCGGTCCTTTTTGGCCAGCAGGCCCACCAGGGAGAGATTGAGGCCGAACTCCGCCACCAACAGGAGGATGCTGCTCAGGCCCAGGGCCAGCATAAATTCTCCATAAGTGGAGGCGCTGATCCGGGCCAGATAGATAAGAAAGACGGTGTGGAGGACGTCCCGGACCCAGCGGGCGCTGAGGAGGTAAGCCAGCTTGTGGATGATGCGGTAGGAGGCGGAGGGATTTGCCCTGGGGTCGGTATTATCGGTATTAGAGGAAAAAGGCATAGTCGGGCGGAGCGCCCCCCCTAATTTAGATTCTTAGTCCACGCCGGCGCTGTCCAGGAACTGATTCCGGGCTTTGGCGACCTGGGCGGAATTTCCCTGAACAACTTCACTTTTATACCAGATGTCGTCCCAACCTGAGCAAAAAAACGTGAAAAACCGGGAGCGGGGTGAAAAAACCGGGGAAGGCCTGGGAAGGCAGAGCCCATTGACAGGTATGGACCGGACAGGTAGATTATTACGACTTATGGCCTCTTTCCGGGCAAATCCCTGAAGGGACCTGACAAAATTCAACTCGTTCCCAAGTTGCAATTGGGAACGAGGCTAGAAGAATAGCCAGGGGTATCCTGACCATGAAAAGATCAATATTTACAATACTTTTCTTAATTATCTTTTCAGCCCTGATATCCCCCCTTCACGCCGCGCCCACTTCCCTGAGGATTCTCTATGTCAATGACTTCCATGGTTACGCCGAGCCTTATAAGGCCAAAGGGGATGGGCCGCTGCAAGGAGGGATTGCCTATCTGGCCGCCCGGGTGAATCAACTGCGTCGGGAAAAACCCACCCTGCTCCTGGCCGCGGGGGATATGATCCGGGGTAATACCTGGGCTAACCTGTTTCAGGGATTCTCGGTCATCGAGTTGATGAACGCTATGAAGTTTGACGCCATGGTGGTGGGCAATCATGAATTCGATTATGGCCCCAAGGTCCTCAAGGAGATTATCGCCAGGGCCAGGTTCCCCGTCCTGGGGGCCAACGTGGCCGGCTTGCCAGCCCTAAAACCCTATGTCATTAAAAGCGTGGCCGGAGTGAGGGTCGGCATCATCGGTCTGGTGACGCCGGAGACGCCGGAACTTGCCAATCCCAAAGACGTCCAAGGCCTGAAGTTCGCCTCCCCGGAAGCGACGGCCCGGAAATATCTCCACCAATTGAGGAATCAAGCCGAAGTGATCATTATTTTGTCCCATCTGGGCTATCCCGAGGACCGGGCCTTGGCGGAAAAAGTGCCGGGCATTGACGTCATCGTGGGGGGGCATACCCACACCAAACTAGATAAACCGGCCCGGGTGAATGACACCATCATCGTTCAGGCCTGGGAGTACGGTAAGGTTCTGGGGGTCTTGGACTTGACCCGCAAAGCTGGGAAAATCTCCTTGGCTAAAGGCTACCTGGAAGCAATCCAGCCTGAACCCGGCCAGGATGACCCGGCCGTCAGCAGGATCGTCGCTAAATATCAGCAGAAAATGGACGGGGTCTTGCAGCAGGTGGTGGGAGAGACCGACGTGGACCTGGACGCGGACCACGCCCGGAGCCGGGAGACCAACTTCGGGGACCTGGTGACGGACATCATCAGACAGAAAACCGGGGCGGAAGTGGCCCTCATCAACGGCGGCACCCTCCGGCGCAGCCTCGTCAAAGGGGTCATCCGCCAGCAAGACCTTTATTCCGCCTTACCTTTCGATAATTATCTGGTGGTCCTGAAACTCACCGGCGGGCAGATTAAAGAGGCCCTGGAGCACGGCGTTTCCGGGGTGGCGGAGAAAGCCGGCCGATTTCCCCAGGTGTCCGGTCTGACCTTTACCTATAATCCTGCCGCACCGGTGGGTTCCCGGGTGAAGGAAGTGATAATTGGCGGCCAGCCCCTTAAGCCGGAGCAAGAGTACACCTTAGCCACCAATGATTTCCTGGCCGCCGGGGGGGACAAGTACACGGTATTTGTGGAACTCCTCAAGGGAGACGCCGCCCCTCAGGCCCAAGTGAAAATGGGCAAGGGGGGCAAAGTGATGTACAGCCAGCCGGGGAAACAGCTCCGTGAAGTGGTGGCGGACTTCCTCCAGGCCCAAGGCAAGGTGGCTCCGGCTTTGGAAGGGAGAATCAAGGAAGTCCGCTGAAGGTGCCGCCTAAATGTCTTTCTCGAAGCCAATCAGCCTCAGGATTTATGTGAACCAAAGGCCGGTGGACTTGATGGCCGGCATGACGGTGCGGCATGCCCTGATGGCCGCCGGGCTTCTGGAGGAAGTTGAGCAGGGCCGACGGGTCCATGATGAGTGGGGTAATGAAGTGGGCCTGGAAGGGGCCTTATCCCCGGGGCTGCAACTCTGGGTAAAATGAACTGACCGGAAAAAGACCCTCAGGGCGGAGACGGAACGCCGCCCGCCTGCTTTTTTTGCATTAGCGGGTGATTGGGGTGAGGGGGCTAAGGGCAAAATCAGCCAGCGGCGGTCAGCTTTCAGCCATCAGCTTGGGGATTTTCCTCTTATCAGCCGATGGTGGCTAGCTGACGGCTGCTAGCCTTAGGACCCTCCCCATACCTTAACGGATTAGGCTTAAGGAGAAATCTTCTTCATCTGCCCGGGTGGTATGGATTTTTCTCTATCGAATTTTTTCATCTGCCCCGGAGGCAGAGGTGCACTGCTCCAGCCGGTTTTTTTCCCCTTGGCCCATCCCGGAGGATGCTTAAAATAGGCGGCCTCCACCCCGGAAAAGATTTGGGGCGGCCGGGAGAGTAACTGCCAAGGCCCCGCCACCTTTCGGCTATAGTACCATTTCCCTCCGTGAAGAAAGAAATACTGCTTCTGGTAGCGGAACACGTCGGTGGGCAGGTTGGGGGCATACTCCAGACCCGGGACCTGGGGTATCGGCGTCCACTGGGGGCGGGCATTTGGCGGCCAGGGATTGACCGAGACCTTCTGTCCCCAGGCCCCGGCAACCGTTACCAGCACCAGGACGGCAGATATTAACAAGGGATAAATCGGTCTGGGCATCTTTTCCTCCTCTCCGGCTCCAGGGCCGTTTTGGGGGAGTGCAGGTGGAGGACAGCCGCCCCCGGCTGTCCTGGACCGGCTAGGGCGCCTGTCCTCCATTAATTCTGTTACCTTCTCCAAAAATATTCATTAAACCCTGAGGGCGAAGGATAAGCCGTCTTTTTCCGGGGAGTGGTGGGGCAGAAGGCACAACAGGGGCACCGCGCGCCACTCCTTTTGTTTGAAGATTTCCCGGTTAAAATCCGCGGCGCCTTGAAAGCCCACATTATCAGCAACCAGGAGACCGCCCACCTTGAGGAGCCTCTGGCAGTTGGGCAGGGCGGGGAGATAGCCTTCTTTGTCGATGTCCATGAAGATGAAGTCAACCGGCCCCTGAAGCCGGCTCAGCAGATCATCGGCCTCCCCCACCTGCACTTCCACTACCGCAGACAGACCGGCTTTGGCGAAATTGGCCTGGGCTTTGGCGGCCAGCCCTTGATCCCGCTCCAGGGTGAGCACCCGGCCTTTAAGTTCTGCCGCGGCCCGGGCCAGGTAAATGGTGGAATAGCCGGTGGCGGTGCCCAACTCCAGGATCAGGCGGGCCTGAGCCGCCCGGGCCAGAATGTAGAGGAGCTCTCCCACCACCGGCCCGACGATGGGAATGCCCTGTTGCCCGGCCTCCTCTTCCAACTCCAGGAGCAGTTGGTCCCGGGGGGGCAGAAAGCCGCGGAAATAACCTTCCGGATCGGGGATCATCATTGACATGGGTTGTCCTTTCTTGGGGAGAGAGGGCCAGGGATTTACACCGGCTGGAAGCCTGTGCCACTGACCCCTGCCCCCTCCCCCAAACCCCTCATAGGAATTGATGAGGCCGGGAAAGGGGGGCAAAGGCCCTCTTTTCCCGGCCCCCATCAGCGGGTTGGGAGGGGGGTGTGGGGGGAGGGCAGGGACCTCAGGTCCCTGGCCCTCCCCCAACATCCTCAATTCAATTCACTTCTTGCCCCGGGCCCGGATTTTCAGGAAGATGAGGCTGCCGGAGGCGGCCATGCCCATGACTCCGAAGCCCAGTCCCAGCCGATAGACTTTGCCGACAAAGCCGCCCCCCAGGTGAATTCTCTCCGCCAGTCTCTCCCACCAGGCTTCCCCCTGCTCCGCCGGTCCTGCCCAGGCCGCCGGTATCATGGACACCGTGTTAAGGAGCACCCCGCTCCCGGCCTGGAGGACAATGAACAGGGCCAGAAAAATGCCCATGGTACGGTGCCATTTACGCAGGTTGGCTTCGGTCATGGCTTTTTGCTCCTTTTCCTTATTTTACAGGATATGCCCCCTCTGCCTAAATAACAATTTTTAAACAGTCCCTCGCGCCTCTTCCGGAAGGCCGGCTATTCTTCTTTTAATATGGTGGCTAAGTGGGGCTGCATGGCCCGCCAGGCGGGGTAAGCCCCCGCGGCCAGGCCCAGGGCCACCACCAGGAGCAGGGTTTGCCAGTAAATGCCCGGGGTCCAGTAGAGGCGGACGGTCCAGCCGAAGGCCTGTTTGTTAATCACCAAGATAAGCAGCAGGGAAAGGAGCGCTCCGGACATGGCCCCCAAGAGATAGGAGAGGAAGCTGGCCAAGCCGGATTCCACCAGGACCATGCTGAGGATCTGGCGGCGGGAGGCCCCCAGGGCCTGGAGCAGGGCCAGTTCCCGTTCCCGGTCCATGATGAGCACCAGGAAGGTGGTGATAATGCCGAAGACGGCCACCAGCACCGCCACCCCCTCCAAAGCGTAGGTCAGGGCAAAGGTGTCGTCAAAAATTTCCAGGATGCCGTCCCGGAGTTCCCGGTGGGACAGGGCCAGGAGGCGATAGCGGCTGCCGTATCTCTGCTGCAATTTTGCCTGAAATTCTTTTACCTTGCTGCCATCTTTTAAATAAAGCCGCACCGCGTTCAGATGCCGGTCCGGCCAGAAGCGGCGGAATTGGCGGATGTCCATCCAGACGCTGGGGCCGTCGGTGCGGTAATCATAAAAGACCCCGGCCACGGTGAGGGGCTGCGGCCCGGAGGGCGTCGGCAGGATCAGGGTGTCACCCTCCCGATAGCCGAAGGTCTCGGCTAGGGGTTCGGAAATGACTATCGTGCCTTGGGTCTTCGGTTTTCGGTTTTCGGTTTTCGGTTGATTTAAGCTGGATAAAGGGGAACTCAAATCCTTCCGGTTACCCTCTCTATCCACCAACGCCTCCCCACCCTTTAGGGGAGCCGGGGAAGGCGGGGCCAAAAGCCCCGCC
>JBFLZI010000112.1:0-9951 GCA_040756315.1 Thermodesulfobacteriota bacterium
GGAAGCCTGTGCTCCTGGCCCTCCCCCACCTACTACCTTATATTAGGCCGTCAATATCTTTGGAAGCGCTTGCCCCCCTGCTGCAGTATCTCATCTCCGGCCTGACCAATGGGGCCATCTATGCCCTTATCGGTCTGGGGTTTACCATTATCTATAATGCCACCACCATCATCAATTTTGCCCAAGGCGAGATGGTGATGTTGGGGGCCTTGAGCGCCATCAGCATTTATCATCTGCAGCCGTCCTTACCCCTGGCTTTTGTGGGGGGAGTGGCATTAGTGACCCTGGTGGGGATAGTCTTTGAGCGCCTGGCTCTAAGGCCGGTGAAGCAGCCCACTCCCCTGGTCCTCATCATTATCACCGTGGGGGGCGCGGTCTTCCTGGAAGGGGTGGCCATGCTCTTTTGGGGGAAAGAAGCTTACAGCCTGCCGCCCTTTACCAGCAATATCCCCATAAACTTAGGTCCGGCCACCATCCTGCCCCAAAACCTCTGGGTCTTGGGGGTCGGGGCTTTGCTGGTCTTGGTGTTGGAGGCCTTCTTTCGCCTGACTTTGGTGGGCAAGGCCATGCGGGCCTGTGCTTACAACCCCCAGGCCGCCCGCCTGGTGGGCATTTCCCCCAGCCGCATGGTGCAGTTTTCCTTCGGGCTCAGCGCCGCGTTGGGGGCCGCGGCCGGTATTCTTGTCGCGCCCCTGACCCTGGGGATTTATGACATGGGGGCCATGTTGGGCCTTAAGGGTTTCTGCGGAGCCATTCTGGGCGGGCTGGGCAGTATTCTGGGCGGCGTTCTGGGGGGGCTTCTTTTAGGGGTGGTGGAGTCTCTGGCCAGCGGCCTGATTTCCTCGGGTTATCGGGACGCGGTGGCCTTTTTCCTCCTGCTCCTGGTCCTGTTCCTCCGGCCCCAGGGGTTGGTGGGGGGCAAAGAATGACGGCCCGGGTCCTCCTCAACCGGTGGGTCCTGTTCGCCGCCGGGGTGTTGTTGATCTTTGGAGTGGTAAGAAACGATTATTACTACACTCTCCTTAATTTCATCGGCATCCATACCCTGTTGGTGGTGGGGCTCAATCTGCTCATGGGCTATGCCGGCCAGATCTCCTTGGGGCACGCCGCCTTCTTTGGGTTGGGCGCCTACACCTCCGGCATCCTCACCGCCACTTACGGCTTCGACCCCTGGCTGGCTATGTTCCTGGGCCTGGTGGTCTCCGGCGCGGCCGCTTTTCTCATCGGCGTGCCCGCCCTGAAACTTAGGGGCTATTATCTGGCTATGGCCACGCTGGGCTTCGGCATCATTGTCTATATTGTCTTTAATGAAGCCTTAAGTTGGACCGGCGGCCCTTCGGGCCTGTCCGGCATTCCGTCCCTCTCCCTGGCCGGTTTTCCCCTGAACACCCCGGAGCGCCTCTATTTCCTGATCTGGCCCACCGTGGGGCTAGTTCTGGCCCTGAGCGCCAACCTGGTGGACTCCCGTTTGGGCCGGGGGCTCAGGGCCTTGCATGACAGCGAAGCCGCGGCCCAGTCCCTGGGGGTGAACACCGCCCGCCTGAAGCTGTTGATCTTCATCTGGAGCGCGCTGTACGCCTCCCTGGCCGGCAGCCTCTATGCCTATGCCCTCAACTTTATTGCGCCCTCTTCCTTTACCTTTATGTTTTCCATCAAGCTGGTCACCATGGTGGTGGTGGGCGGCATGGCCAGCATCTGGGGTTCCTTGCTGGGGGCTGCGGTCCTCACCGTGCTCCCGGAATTGCTGGTCTTTTTTCATGACTATGAGATCGTCATCTTTGGAGCCATCCTGATGGTGGTGGTGATCTTCCTGCCCCGGGGGCTGGTGCGGGGCATCCTGGACCTGTGGGAATTTCGCCGCTATAAACAGGAAGGGGGGACTATTTCTGTTTAACCATACCCTACTGGGCCTGAAAGAAGTCACCCTGTCCTTCGGGGGGGTGAAGGCTTTGCATCGGGTCACCTTCGGCGTCCCCCCGGGTATCATCAAAGCGGTGATCGGCCCCAACGGCGCGGGCAAGACCACCCTCTTCAACCTGATCACCGGGTTTTTAAAGCCCGACCACGGCCAGATCATTTACCAGGGAGAGGAAATCCAGGGCCAGGCTTCTTATGCCGTGGCGGAACGGGGCATTGCCCGCACTTTCCAACTGGTGCAGCTCTTCGACCATATGACCGTGCTGGAAAACGTCATGGTGGGGCGCCACCGCTTGAGCCGGGCCGGACTGCTCTCCGGGGCCTTGCGCCTGCCCCGCACCCAAAAGGAAGAAGCGGCCATCCGCCGGAAGGCCGAAGAAACCCTGGAGTTTGTGGGCCTCGCCGACCGGGCCCAGCAACCCGCGGCCATCCTGCCCCTGGGATTGAAGCGCCTCCTGGAGATCGCCCGGGCCCTGGCCACGGAACCGGAACTCCTGCTCTTAGATGAACCGGCCTCGGGATTGGACGCCATCGAGACCGAACGCCTGGGGGAAATGATCTTAAACTTGAAAAATAAGGGCCTGACCATCCTGTTAGTGGAACACGACATGAGCCTGACCATGGAAGTGGCGGAAGAGATCGCGGTTCTTAACTACGGCCGCCTCATCGCCGAAGGCGCGCCCCGGGAGGTGCAGAAGAACCCGGAGGTAATTGCGGCATATCTAGGAACGGATTGGCAAGCGTGATTTGAGGGGAGGGCCGGGGGTTACAATCCGCCCTCCCCTCCAACTCCCCTCCCAACCCCCTATAAGGGGTTGGGGGTGGGTGTTTGTGGGAGGGGACAGGGGCCAGTGGCACAGGCTTCCAGCCTGTGAAAGCCCCTGGCCCCTCCCCCCAAAAGACCCAAGAGATGTAGGGCGGGCACTGCCCGCCATCCTATGATTTTTGGTGGGCGGTGCCCACCCTACACTAGTTGCTATACGTCTCAGAAAATGATACATGAATGATGGAACAATGAAATGACAAGTGCGCCTCAACAAGAGAGCGATAAAAAATTACCAGAAACTGCCTCCGCAGATTCAAGATCGCTTCAAAGCCCTGGCTCTGGAATTGCGAGCCACAGGCCCGGTGCAATTACAGTGGCCTCATTACGGCAAAATCCAAGGCATGGGAAATTGTTATCATTGCCATATTAAGCAAGGCCGGCCCACATATGTGGCCGTTTGGAAAGTCACCGGCGCGCACTGCCTGGAGGTGACCTATGTTGGAACCCACGAAGGAGCAGATTACCAAAGACTTTGCTGAGGTCTGTCGGCGATATCGGCTCTCCGACGACAAAATCAGCAAGATTCAAGAGGCCCTAGCCGCCATCCTGGGGGTTGAGGACGAGTCCCTGCCTCTGGAAGAGGTCTTTCCTGACCTGCATCCGGGCAGCGCCATTCGCGGCTTGCGCCTGCGGGAGGGCCTGACCCAGGAACAGCTTGCCGGCCTACTGGGGATCAAGCGCACCAACCTCTCCGAGATGGAGAACGGCAAGCGCCCCATCGGCAAAAACATGGCCAAACGCCTGGCCCAGGTCTTAAAGACGGACTATAAGGTTTTTCTCTAATTTTAGATGTGTGGGGCGGGCACTGCCCGCCATCTTAAAATTTCTGGTGGGCAGTGCCCACCCTACACAACTACAAAGCTCATGATCAAACACAGACAACAGAAAACAGAAAACAGAAAACTGTTTTTATGCTAAAGATCCGCAACCTCTATGCCTACTACGGCGCGGTCACGGCCCTGAGCGGCATCACCTGCCACATCAAGGAAGGGGAGATCGTCGCCTTGATCGGGGCCAACGGCGCGGGCAAGACCACTCTGCTCAACGCTATCTGCGGCCTGGTGCGCCGGGAGGGGGAGATCAGCTTCCTGGGCCGCGCCCTGGACGGCATCGCCCCGGAAGAGCTGGTGGCCTTGGGAATTTCCCAGGTGCCGGAAGGGCGGCAGCTCTTCGCGCCCATGACCGTGGCGGAGAACCTGGAACTGGGGGCGTACCGGCGCTATCGCCGGGATTCCCAGGCGGACATCCGGGCGGACCTTAAATGGGTATATCGCCTTTTTCCCATCCTGGAGGAACGCCAGGGGCAAAAAGCCGGCACCTTGAGCGGCGGCGAGCAGCAGATGCTGGCCATGGGCCGGGCCTTGATGGCCCGCCCCCGGCTGTTGCTGCTGGACGAGCCTTCCCTGGGCCTGGCCCCTATGATGGTGGAGACCATCCTCTCCACTCTGGGCCACCTCCAGGAAGAAGGGGTGACCATCCTGTTGGTGGAACAGAACGCCCGGGCCGCGCTGAAGGTGGCCCAACGGGCTTATGTGCTGGAAACGGGCCGCATCATCTTAAGCAGCGCGGCCGGAGATCTTCTCCAGGACCGCCAGGTGACCCGGGCTTACCTGGGCCGGGATTGGAAGGAATTCACCGAAGGGAGGTAAGGGAAGTGCGCCAGCCCCAAGTCGAAGCCATGGACCAGGAAGAACTGGAACTGCTGCAACTGGAGCGCCTCCAGAGCACCCTCACCCGGGCTTACCGCCAGGTGAAATTCTACCGGCGCCAGTTTGACCAGGCCGGCTTGCGTCTGGAGTCCATCCGGAGCCTGCGGGACCTGGCCCGGTTCCCCTTCACCACCCGGGAGGACCTCTCGGAGAATTACCCCTACGGCCTCTTCGCGGTGCCTTTAAGGGATATCGTCCGCATCGTCTCCTCCCCCGGCACCACGGAAAAGCCCATCGTGGTAGGCTACACCGCCCAGGACCTGAAACTGTGGCTGGAACTCCTGGCCCGCCTTTTCACTGCCGCCGGGGTCACCCGGGAAGACATTGTGCAGCTTATCCTACCGGCGGGCCTGGCCAACTGGCGCCGGGACCTCCAGGCCGGCGCGGAATATCTGGGGGCCTCGGTGATCCCCGCGGCCACCCTGAACTTCGCCAAGGAACTCATGGTCATGCGGGATTACAAGACCTCGGTCCTGATCACTACCCCTTCTTTGGCCCAGCACCTCCTGGCGGTGATGGGCCGCATGAACCTGATGGCCCCGGACTTAAGCCTGAAGAAGGCCTTTCTGGTGGCCGCGCCTCTGGCCGACCACGTCCGCCACGAAATCGAAAATACCCTCCAGGTCAAGGTGGCCACGGCCTACGGCATCACCGAAGTCATGGGCCCGGGCCTGGCCTTCAGTTGCGAAGCCGACCAGGGACTGCACTTTTCCGCCGACCATTTCTATCCGGAGATCATCGACCCGGAGACCGGCGCGGCCCTGCCCCCGGGCGCGGAAGGGGAATTGGTGATCACTACCTTGAGCACCGTGGCCTTCCCCCTGGTGCGCTTCCGGAGCGGGGACCGCACCCGGCTCCTCCGGGGGCGCTGCCCCTGCGGGCGCAGCCTGGTGCGCTTAGGCGAGATCAGCGGCCGGGTGGACGCCATCTTCTCCGTGGGGGGCATCAAGGTGCACCCGGACCAGATCGGGACGTTGCTCCAGCAATTCTTGGGAGGCCACTTGCCGAAGTGGCGCTGGCAGGTGCAGGAGGAAGACGGCCTGGAATTCCTGGACCTCGACCTCACCCTGGACGAAACCCTCTTTTCCGACGAAGTGAAGGCCCTGGAGGGCCTGTGCCGCCAAGTGCGCCGGCACCTCCAGGACCACTTGGGCATCAACGCCCGCATTACCTTGAAGGAAGTGGGGGGAGGGGCATTTCAGTGAACAGTGATCAGTAATCAGTAAAAAACACATACCGAGACTGCTCACTGATTACTGGTTACTGATTACTGATTTACCCGGCCATCTCCCCACAAAATTACTACTTTTGCGTGGCAAAAAAACTCATAGGAGGGGTTAAATTATGGGAAAACTGAAGTGGATTGTGGTGTTGACCTGTGCGTGTGGGCTGTTGTTTGCCGGCCTGGCCTGGGGTAAGGACCCGGTGAAGATCGGCTCGGTGCTGCGGCTCTCCATCGGCGCCGAACACGGCATCCCGGCCAAACGGGGGGTGCAGATGGCGGTGGATGAATTCAATGCCGCCGGCGGCCTCAACGGCCAGAAGGTGGAGGTCATCTTTGAAGATGAAAAAGACTCTCCCACCGCGTCGGTGAACGCCGTCCAAAAGCTTATCAACGTGGACAAGGTGGTGGCCCTGGTGGGCCCCATGACCTCCGGCGCCACCCTGGCGGCCTATAAAACCGCGGACGACGCCAAGGTGGTCTATATCACCCCCACCGCCACTTCCCCCAAGATCAGCGGCGCCAGCCCCTACCTCTTCCGGAGCTGCTCCCGCATTGACGCCCAGGCCAAGGCCCTGACCGAGTTTGTCGCCCAGAAATTTAAGCCCAAGACCGTGGGCATCCTCTTCTCCAACGAACCTTACGGGAAAGGCTGCGCCGAGGTCTTCGGCAAGGACTTTGAAAAACTGGGCATCAAGGTAGTGGCCAAAGAATCCTTCCTGCGCGGCTCCCGGGACTTCAAGGCCCAACTCACCAATATCAAGGCCGCCAACCCGGATATACTGTTCATTCCCGGCTACACCCCGGAAACCGCGCCGGCCGCGGCCCAGGCCCGGAGCTTGGGGATGAACCAGCGCATCCTCGGGGTCTACGGCGATATGGACGAGGAATACGCCAAGCTGGCGGGCAAGGCCGCGGAAGGCCATATCATTGCCGGGGAATATGACGATTGCTACAACACCCCGAAAAACCTGAAATTCTATAAAAACTATCTTGACCAGGCCAAGGCCAACAAGGAACCGGTGAACACCATGTTCGCGGCCCTGACCTACGACGCCACCGGCCTGGTCCTGGAAGGCATGAAGAAAAACGGCCCCACCAGCGAAGGCATCAAAAAATTTCTCAAGGAAGTTAAGGACTTCGACGGGGTAACCGGCAAACTCTCCTTCAACGATAAGAACGACGTGGTACGCGGTGGCACCAAAGAAGGCGTCTATATCGTCGAACTAAAAGGCGGCCGCTACTGCGAGGTAAAGTGAGGGAAAAGAGGTTGAGTTGTGGGGGGAGGCCGGATGGAGGACAGCCGCCCCCGGCTGTCCTGGACAGGCGAGAGCGCCTGTCCTCCATTAACGGCCCTCCCCTCAAATCTATGGCTTTTCCACTAACAAGACCTTGTGGTTGATGAGGTTGAGGCTGTGGATGGTGGCCTTGATGGTCTTCTGTTCCCCGAAGATGGACACCAGTCTCAGGTTTTCCCCGTCGGGTTCGATGACATCCACTTCGGACAGGAACAGTTCTTCCTGACCGTTTTTAAGAATATACGCGGCTGCTTCACACATGGCTTAGGTACTCCTTCAGTCGTTCGCTGACGATTTTTTCCACCAGGTGGGGTAGAGGTTCGGGCACCAGGCCGGCAATCTCCACCTTTTCCTGGGTTAAGGGCAGAAGTAATTTGGGGGCCGGGGCCGAGGCAATGGCCTCCGCCATCCGGGGGGTGAGTTCCCCCATCATGGAGTTGGCCAGGACAATGGACAGGGGCCCCAGGATAACGTCCGCGGTGGGCACGGTGCGGACAATGGCGTTCTCGCCGCTGGCCCCCCGGTTGGCCCGGGCCTTCATCATCTGGGCCGTGGCCACCGCGTTGGTGCCCAGAGCGATGACTTCATGCTCCTCCTGATAGACTTCTTTCAAGCGTTTAATCAGGGCGGCGCCGATCCCCCCGCCCTGGCCGTCGATGACGCAGATGCGCACCTTATCTCCTCACAGCAGCCCGAATTTCTCTTGGAGCTTCCGGTAAACCAAATCGGGGACCAGGCCTTCGATGTTGCCGCCGTGCACCGCGGCTTCCTTGAGGATGCTGGAGCTTAAAAACACCCAGCGCAAACTGGTCATGAGAAACACCGTGACGATCTCCGGCTCCATCCGGCGGTTCATCATGGCCATCTGGAACTCGTATTCGAAATCGGTGACGGCCCTGAGACCCCGGAGGATCACCTGGGCCTTCTGGCTTTTGACATAGTCCACCAGGAGGCCCTTGAAACTGTCAATGGTGACGTTGGGGTTGTCGTTCAGGGCCACCCGGATCATTTCCAGCCGTTCCTCCACGCTAAAAAGGGCTTTCTTGAAGGAACTTTCCGCCACCGCCACGATGATCCGGTCAAAGATGCGCAGGCCCCGGTCAATCAGGTCCAGGTGGCCGTTGGTGATGGGATCGAAGGTCCCCGGGTATATCGCCAGATTGGGCATCAGCCGTCAATCTCCTGTTTCTCCGCATTTTCCCTGCATATATAAAAGGCCACCTGGGTGTCCCCGTATCTCCTGACTTTTTGAAGCTGGAGGCGGTTTATCACCTCCGGCAAGGTTTCCCGGCGACTGTATTCCGCCACCACCCAGGCCTCCGGTTGAAGGAGGCCCCGGGTCTCCAGACCCTTCAAGGTGGCCTCGGCCAAGTCCCGGCCATAAGGCGGGTCCAGAAAGGCCAAACCGAACTTTCCTTCCTGGGCGGCCAGTTTCTTTAAAGCAGCCTGGACCGGCAAAGCCATTACCTTGGTCCGGTCTTTCAGGTCCAGGGCCTCCAGATTACGGCCCAAAACCGCCAGGGCCGCCCCCTGCTCCTCCACAAAGACCGCTTCTTTTGCCCCCCGGCTCAGGGCTTCGAGGCCCAACGCGCCGGTGCCGGCAAAGAGGTCCAACACCCGTGCCCCCGCCACCGCCGGCCCCAGAATATTAAAGATCGCTTCCCTGACCTTGGCCGCGGTGGGCCGCACCCGGCCTTTGACTGCGGCTAAGCGGCGCCCCTTCAAGTAGCCGCCGGTGATCTGCACCCCCTACCCCGGGTTGATGGATTGGTTGTGGGGGGAGGACCGGGTAAATCAGTAATCAGTGATCAGTAATCGGTCTCGTTAATGTTGTTTTTACTGATCACTGATTACCGATCACTGATCACTGAAATCCCTCTCCCCCAACAACTACCTCAAATAATCCTTGATCAAAATCTCCGCAATCTGCACCGCGTTGGTGGCCGCGCCTTTGCGGATGTTGTCCGCCACGATCCACAGATTGAGGGCGTTCTTGGCGCTGAAATCCTCCCGGATGCGCCCCACCAGGGTCAGGTCCTGGCCCGCCGCGTCCAGGGGCATGGGATACAGATTTTTGCCGGGATCGTCCACCACCTTGATGCCGGGAGCCGCGGCCAGGAGTTGCCGAGCCGCCTTCGGAGTTAGCGGCCGTTCAAACTCGATATTCAACGCCTCGGAATGGCCGTAAAAGACCGGCACCCGCACCGTGGTAGCCGTGACTTCGATGCTCTCATCCCCCATGATCTTCTTGGTCTCATTCACCATCTTCATCTCTTCCTTGGTGTAGCCGTTCTCCAGGAAGACGTCGATGTGGGGGAAGACGTTGAAGGCAATGCGATGGGGATAGACCTTTTTGACTAACTCCTGGTTGGAGAAGAGGGCCCGGGACTGGGCCGCCAACTCCTCCACCGCCTTCTGGCCGGTGCCGGACACCGCCTGATAAGTGGAAACCACCACCCGCTTGATCCGGGCCGCGTCATGCAAGGGCTTCAAGACCACCACCATCTGGATGGTGGAACAGTTGGGATTGGCAATAATACCTTTTTTCTTATAACCGGCGATATCTTTGGGGTTGACCTCCGGCACCACCAGGGGGACCTCCGGGTCCATGCGCCAGGCGCTGGAATTGTCCACCACCACCGCGCCGGCCTGGGCGGCAATGGGGCCGAATTTCTGGCTGATGGAGCCTCCCGCGGAAAACAGGGCAATCTCTATGCCTTTAAAGGAAGCTTCCGTCAACACCTCCACGGGAATCTCCTGGCCTTTAAAAGTAACGCTCTTCCCCAAAGACCGCTCGGAGGCCAAAGGCCGCAAAGACGCCACCGGGAATTGACGTTCCTCCAAACAGGCCACCATCTGCTGACCCACCGCACCGGTGGCCCCCACTACCGCTACCTGATACCCCCGACTCATATCTCGCGACTCCTGGATGATGATTTGGGGAGGGGGCTAAGGGCCACAGGCCCTTACCCCCTCCCC
>JBFLZI010000113.1:0-9817 GCA_040756315.1 Thermodesulfobacteriota bacterium
GGGGGCAGGGGCCGTCGGCCCCTGGCCCCCTCCCCCAACACTCTTCATGATCTCCCCCGTATCGCCCTTTCGGAACCAGAGGCCGCCGTGTTTGGCCAGGATGTCGAAGCTGCCGCCGATGACCAGGATATAGCTGCCCCGGAAGGGCAGGCGGACGCAGCGGTAGAGGTAGATATCGGCCACTTCCGGGTCCTGGCGCAGCTCCGGCACAATCTCCGGGGGCAGATAGTGGTCGTAAGCCGCGGTGGAAAAGACCGCGGGGCCGAAGAAGATGTCGCCGCTGATGGCCCGGCTGATCCAGTCATTTACCGTCCGGCGGAAGGAGCCGATCATGGTAGCCACCGCGATGAGCATGCCCAGGGCGCAGGCCAAGGCGGCAATGGAGACGGCGCTCCGGGAGAGGGAACCGGCCAGGTAACGGCAGCCCAGATCTCCCGGCGCTCCCAGGAAGCGGCGCCAGACCGGCAGCAGCCCCCGCCCCAGCAGGCGGGTGGCTAACGGAGTGAAAAAGGCGAAGGCCAGGAGAATGAGAAGGGCGCCCACAAAAGCGGGGAGCGGGGGTCCGCTGCCCACCTTCAGGGAGGCGGCGACGGCAGCCAGGGCCAGCGCCCCTAAACCCACCCAGAAGAGAGTCCCGGTCCGGCTTTCCAGGCGTTCCTCCAAATCCTCCCGGTACCATACCGACCGGACCCGGGTGCGGGCCGCCTCCCGGGCCGGAATCAAGGCGGCCACCAGGGTGGCCCCCACCGCCAGGCCCCAGGCCTGGAGCAATAAGGTGCCCTGGACCAGCACCTCCCTGGCTTCCACCGGAGTGTAGAGAGAGCTCATGGTCTGGGTCATCAGGCCCAGGGCGGCTTTGGCCAACCCCACCCCCAGGACCAGGCCCAGAAGGCCCCCCAGGGCGCCGCTCACCAGACCTTCGGCCAAAAACAACAGCAGGACCTGGGCGGGAGGCATCCCCAGGGTGCGCAGCAGGCCGATCTCCCGGCGCCGGCGCACCACCGATAGGGTGACGGATTGATAAATCAGAAACATGCCCACAAAAAGGGCGATGGCGCTTAGGACCGAGAGGTTCAAACGGTAGGAGGCCACCAGACCCTCCATTTGGCGCCCCTGGGCACCGGGCCGCAGCAGCTCCACCCCCGGGGGAAGCTCAGTCTGCAATTTGGCCGCCATGGCCGCGTCGTTGCCGGTTCCCAGCAGGTCCAAATAATCCAATTGGCCCACCCGGTCTAAAAGTTCCTGGGCACCGGCCAGGTCCATGAGGAGCACCGCGCCCTCCAGGGGATAAAGGCCCTGGGGGGAGCGGAAGGTTCCCGCCACCGGCAGGCTTCGGCGCACCGGCCCCACCATTACCGGCAGGGAGTCCCCCTTTTTCAGTCCCAGGCGGACGGCCAAAGGCTCGCTCAACAGGACACTTTGGGGCTTAGTGAGAAATTCCTGCCAGGCGTCGGCATCCGGTCCCGGTTCCCGGGAAAATTCGTAACTGCGGAAAGGGATTTCCGAGAAGGGATCAATCCCCAGGAGAAGCACCGGCCCCTGGCGGGGGGCGGCCAACTCCAGGACGCTTTCCACCACCGGAGCCACCGCTTTGACCTCCGGCAGGCGGCGGACTTTGGTAAAGAGGGATTCAGCCAATGGCGACCCCGGACTCTGGAGACGCCACTGTGCCTTCCCGGCCACGGCCACGACACCCTTCTGGAAACTCTTCAAGGCGCTGGCCGCGGCCAGGGAAATGCTTAAATAGACGGCGGTGCCCAGGGCGATACCCAAAAGGCCCAGGAGGGTGCGCCCGGGATATTCGGTCAGATGGCTCAAGGAGAGGCGAAAAAGCCAGGGCCTCATGGTATCAGTTGCCCGTCATGGAGGCGCACTAACCTATTGGCATAAGCCGCGGCCTCGGGCGCATGGCTCACCAACACCGTGGTTTGCCGCCATTCCCGGTGGAGACGGCAGAAGAGCTCCAGAATCTGAGCGCTGGTGGCGGAGTCCAGATTGCCGGTAGGCTCATCCGCCAGCAGCACCGCGGGCCGGTTGATCAAGGCCCGGGCGATGGCGGCCCGCTGCATTTCCCCCCCGGAGACCTGGTGGGGCTTATGCTGCCGTCGAGGGGTAAGCCCCACTTCCGCCAGCCAGTGGCAGGCCTCTTCCCGGGCCTTATGGTAGGGAGCCCCCTGGAGGACCCGGGGCAGGGCTACGTTCTCTTCCAGAGTCAGCAGGGGCAGGAGATTGAAGGATTGAAAGACCACGCCCACCCGATCCCGCCGGAACCGGGTGAGTTCCGCCTCCGGCAGCCGGGCCAGGTCCCGGCCCTCCACCAGGATGCGGCCGGAAGTGGGCGGCTCCAGGCCGCCCATGATGTGAAGCAGGGTGCTCTTGCCGCAGCCGCTCTTGCCGGTGACGGCCAGAAATTCTCCCCCAGCGATGGAGAGATTGATGCCCCAAAGGGCCTGAATCTCTACTGCTCCCCGCCGATAAGTCTTGCCAATTTCCTTTAGCTCAATCATGGGGCGGTTGGGTATGGGGTGATGAGGTTTTGGGGTGGAGGCTAAGGGAATTAGCGGTCAGTGGTCAGCAATTACCTTTATTTTTCTTCTTTATAGCTGACGGCCGACTGCTGATAGCTGATAGCTTGTGATCCCCCCCTAAAAAAATTTCTTGCTTAGGGCCTTAACAAAACTTTGGGCATAAGGGAACAGCATTTTTAGCTTTCCGGGTGTCTCCGTCATTATAAACGCGCCCGCCGTGATTTTAAAGTTAAGGGGGCTTAAGGCCGATGGAATAGATGAAATCAGCAGAAACCGGGGAGGACACGGAAGGTCCTCCCTTATCTGTGCCAGGAGAGGTGATGAACAACAACTTAAGCCCCGCGGAAGTTACCCGATATTCTTTTCAAATAGCCATGGATGAGTGGGGACGTGAATCTCAAGAACGGCTGAAGTCCTCCCGAGTCCTCGTGGCCGGCGCCGGCGGGCTGGCTTCCTCCGTGGCCCTCCACCTTATGACTACCGGTGTCGGCGCCTTGCGCCTGGTGGACCCTTCCCGTATCTCCCTCGCTGATCTCCATGCCACCATCTTGTATCGGGAACGGGATCTGGGCAAGGCCAAGGCCACTATTGCCGAGCGCCGCCTCAAGGAGATCAATCCCTTTGCCAGCGTGGAGGGCCAGGGCAAAACCATTTCCGAGCATAACGTCTATCGTCTGTCCTCCGGCTGCAATTTATTGATCGATGCCATGAAAAACCCGGTCGCGGGTTATTTCCTGAACCTGGCGGCCACCCGCTTCCGGATTCCCCTGATTCACGCCTGGGTCTGGGATATGGAAGGCCATCTGACCACCTTCTGGCCGGGTCAGGGTCCTTGCCTGGCCTGTGTCTTCCCGGAACCTCCGCCGAAGAAGCAGCCGGCCCTGATGGGGCCGATGCCCGGCATCATGGGGGCCATGCAAGCCCTGGAGGCCTTGCGCATCCTGGGCGGTCTCGGCCCGGCGCTCTTGGGCCGACTCCTGGTGTTCAAAGGCAATCAGTTTCAGTTTCAGGAAGAGCCCCTGCAGCTCAACCCTAAATGCCCGGTGTGCCGTCACCTGACTAATTAGTGTAGAACCCAGACACTTTTTTGTTCTCTATTCCTCATCAGAAGCCCTTCGCCACCGCGGGATAGGCCTTTCCAACCTTCCTCTGCCCTAACTCCAGACTTTCCTCCAGGACCCACTTTGGGCTAAACTGCATGAATGATATCTGGGGGAGGGCAGATAGAGGACAGCCGCCCGCGCCTGTCCGCGGCTCCCCCGGCCCTCCCCTTAAAAATCCAAGAGTTGGAGGCATCAGGCATGGAACTGGAGAGGCTAAAGCGCCGCCTCAAAGCCGCCCGGGGGGAAATCCCCCCGGACCTGGTCCTCGCCAGCGGCCGGGTGGCCAATGTCTATACCGGCGAGTGGCTCAGCCTGGACGTGGCCGTTTATGACGGCATCATCGTGGGCCTGGGAGACTATGCCGGTCCCCGGTTAGAACTTCAAGGGCAATATCTCCTCCCCGGTTTCATCGACGGCCACCTGCATCTTGAGAGCAGCATGCTGACCCCCCGGGAACTGGCCCGGGCCTTGGTGCCTTTAGGCACCACCGCGGTGGTGGCTGACCCCCATGAAATCGCCAATGTCTGGGGCACCCAGGGCCTGGATTATCTGCTGGCGGCCAGCCGGGACCTGCCCCTGGACATCTTTTTCACGCTGCCTTCCTGTGTGCCGGCCTCCCCCTGGGGCACTGCCGGGGCCGACCTGGAAGCCGCCGACCTGAAGCCCTACCTGGGCCACTCCCGGGTCCTGGGTCTCTCCGAAGTAATGAATTTTCCCGGAGTAGTGGCCGGCAATACCGGCCTGCTGGAAAAAATCGCCCTGTTTCCTGAGGGGCCGGTGGACGGCCACGCCCCCCTGCTTTCCGGCAAAGACCTGAACGCTTACCGCGTAACCGGCATTGCCTCGGATCACGAATGCACTCTCTTCACCGAAGCCCAGGAAAAGTTGCGGGATGGTTTCTATCTGATGCTCCGGGAAGGCAGCCTGGCCAAAAACCTGGCGGATTTACTCCCGGCGGTGACCCCGGCCAGTCTGCGCCGCACCCTGCTGGTCACGGATGATTGCCATCCCGTGGACCTGTTGGCGCAGGGGCACCTCAATCACCTCTTGCAAAAAGCCGTCTCCCTGGGATTGGACCCTATCCAGGCCCTCACCATGGTCACCCTGAACCCGGCGGAATACTTTCGCCTCCGGGACCGGGGGGGGGTGGCGCCGGGGCTGGCGGCGGACCTGGTGGCAGTGTCGGACCTGAAAGAATTTCGGGTGGACAAGGTCTGGAAACAGGGCCGCTTGGTGGCGGAGGGGGGCAGGCTCCGGTCGGATTTGGACCTGCCGGATTATCCGGCTCCGGCCCCGGCCTTTCGGGTTAAGGCTCTGGAGGTGGAATCATTTTCTCTTCAGGCGGCAGGCGACTTGGTCAAAGTTATCGGCCTGATCCCGGACCAACTCCTCACTGGCCGGCGGGTGCTGGCGGCGCCGGTGCGGGACGGCCTTTTGGTGGCCGACCCGTCCCGGGACTTATTGAAATTAGCCGTGATAGAGCGCCATCAAGGCACCGGCAACCTGGGCTTAGGTTTAATCCAGGGATTCGGCCTGAAAAAGGGCGCGCTGGCTTCTTCCGTGGCCCATGACTGCCATAACCTCATTGTCATAGGAGTCGGAGAAGGGGATATGCTGACCGCGGCCCGCCACGTCATCGACCTTAAGGGCGGCTTGGCCGTGGCCGCCGACGGCCAGGTGCTGGCGGACCTGCCCCTGCCCATCGCCGGCCTGCTCAGCCCGGCTTCCCTGGAGGAGGTAGCCGCGGCCTATGATGGCCTGCAAAAAACCTATCAATCCCTGGGGGGAACCCTGGCCGACCCCTTTATGGCCCTGTCCTTCATGGCCCTGGAAGTCATCCCCAACCTTAAACTCACCGACCTGGGCTTGGTGGACGTGAACCGATTCCGGGTAGTGCCTCTGTTCGGGGCGGATTAGGATGACCTGGGGGAGGGAGCTAAGGGGTCCCAGAATTGGCGAAAGGGCGAAAAGAGATTTGTGTTCATAAGTTATTTATTTAATCCTTTTCGCCTTTTTCTCTTTTAGCCCCAAAATTCTCCTCCGGCCTTCCCTCCATCAGCCAATTTCAGGGCCTCAAAAAAACTTGGCGGCATTCCCTTAATATATATGTTAAAATAACAAGTTAGGTGACCAGATGCTTTATTCCCGACTGCTCCTCCCCACGCTCAAGGAAAACCCGGCGGAAGCCGAGGCGGTGTCCCATCGCCTGTTGCTCCGGGCCGGGATGATTCGCAAGTTGGCCTCCGGTATTTATAATTATCTGCCTCTGGGCCTAAGGGTGCTCCGCAAAGTCGAAAATATCGTCCGGGAAGAGATGAACCGGGCCGGCGCCCAGGAGGTCTTGCTGCCCGCGGTGCAACCCGCGGAACTCTGGCAGGAATCGGGACGCTGGCAGGTTTACGGCAAAGAGCTGCTCCGTTTTAAGGACCGGCATGGCCGGGACTCCTGTTTCGGGCCTACTCATGAGGAGGTGATCACCGACCTGGTGCGCCGGGAAGTGCATTCCTACCGGCAGCTCCCCTTAAACCTTTACCAGATCCAGGTGAAGTTCCGGGACGAGATCCGGCCCCGCTTCGGGCTGATTAGGGGGCGGGAGTTCCTCATGAAGGACGGTTACAGCTTCCATGTGGACGAAGCCGACTCCGAGACCTGCTACGGAGAAATGTACCGGGCCTACAGCCGGGCCTTCCAGCGCTGCGGCCTTAATTTCAAAGTAGTGGAGGCGGACAGCGGGCCTATCGGCGGCAGCTTTTCCCATGAATTCATGGTCCTGGCGGATACCGGGGAAGACTCTCTGGCCTCCTGCGCCGCCTGCGATTACGCCGCCAACCTGGAAAAGGCGGAGGTGGCCCCTCCCCAGGGCAACCCGGCCCCGGCCCCCGGCGCGGCCCCGGAGGCGGTGGCTACCCCGGAAGTCCGCACCGTGGAAGAAGTGGCGGCTTTTTTGAAGGTCAGCCCCCGGGAGGTCGTCAAGACCTTGATCTATGAAACTGAGGCCGGCCCGGTGGCGGTGCTTCTCCGGGGGGACCACGAAGTCAATGAAGTAAAGGTCAAAAATCTTTTGGGAGTGACGGAATTAATCCTGGCCGGACCGGCCCGGATCCAGGAGCTTACCGGCGCGGAAGTGGGCTTTGCCGGACCGGTGGGCCTGAACTTACCCCTTTACGCCGACCAGGCGGTAATGGCTCTGGCCGCTATGGTCACCGGGGCTAACCGCGATGGTTACCACCTGATCCAGGTGCATCCCCAGCGGGACCTGGTCCTGACTCAGGTAGCCGATCTTCGGTTGGTGACGGCCCAGGACCCCTGTCCCCGCTGCGGCGGGGCCCTGGAGATCTTGCGGGGCATCGAAGTGGGACATATCTTTAAGTTAGGACGGAAATATTCCCAGGCCCTGAAGGCCACTTTTCTGGATGCCGCCGGCCAGGAGCAGTATCTCTACATGGGGTGTTACGGCATCGGCGTGTCCCGCATCGTCGCCGCAGCCATCGAGCAGGGCCACGATGCCGACGGCATCATCTGGCCCTTGGCCCTGGCCCCCTTCCAGGTGGGGCTGATTCCCATCGCCTTGACGGATGCGGCCACCCGGGAGGCAACCTTCCGGCTGCATGACGAGTTGGAAGCCGCGGGCCTGGAAGTCTTGCTGGACGACCGGGACGAACGTCCGGGGGTGAAATTTAAGGATTACGACCTCATGGGGCTGCCTTTGCGGGTAGTCATCGGCCCTAAAACCCTGGCTAAGGGGCAGGCCGAAGTACGCCACCGACGTTCCCGGGAAACCGTTATGGTGGGCCTGGACCATCTAGTATCTTATCTGAAGGACCAGATTTCCAAGGAACTGCATGGTTAGAATCATTCGCCTCAATGACATTGAGGAGGAGGTGCTCAAGCACTATCCGGAGGCGGATACTTCTTTGCTCAACAAGGCCTACGTCTTCTCCGCCCGGGCCCATGAAGGCCAGATGCGCTTAAGCGGGGAACCTTACCTTTCCCATCCCCTGGAAGTGGCTTACCTCCTGGCCCAGATGGGTCTGGGACCCGTCACCGTTACCTGCGGCCTGCTCCACGATACGGTGGAAGACACGGCCACCACCTTAGATGAACTGGACGAATACTTCGGCGAAGAAGTGGCCGACATCGTCAACGGGGTCACCAAAATCAGCCAGTTGACCTTCGGCAGCCGCCTCACCCAGCAGGCGGAATATCTCCGTAAGATGGTCCTCTCCATGTCCCGGGACATCCGGGTGCTCCTGGTGAAACTGGCTGACCGGGTGCACAACATGCGCACCCTGGGGTTCATGGACGTGGCCAGCCAGAAGCGCATCGCCCGAGAGACCCTGGATATCTATGCCCCGCTGGCGGGACGTTTGGGGATGTTTCGCCTGAAGGCGGAGTTGGAAGACCTGGCCTTCTTTTATCTGGAACCGGAGGCTTACCAACAGATTCAGGAAGGTTTAGCCCGGAAGAAAGGGGAACGGGAAAAATATATCCAGGAAGTCTGTGAGCTGCTCCGGGAGAAGCTGGCCCAGCATCACCTCAAGGGGGAAGTCAGCGGCCGCCTTAAACACTTCTACAGCATTTTCCGCAAGCTTCAGGCCCAGCAGATCACCTTGGACGAACTCCACGATCTTTTGGCCTTCCGCATCGTGGTGGACTCCGTCACCGAGTGCTATGAGACCCTGGGGGTGATCCATCACTATTTCCGCCCGGTGCCCACCCGCCTCAAGGACTACATCGGCATGCCCAAGGCCAACATGTACCAATCCATCCATACCACGGTGATCGGGCCTTATGGGGAGCGGATGGAGGTGCAGATCCGCACCCAGGAGATGCACCGGGTGGCGGAGGAAGGCATTGCCGCGCATTGGGGTTATAAGGAACAAGGACCTCACAAGATTCAGGACGCGGAGCGCTTCGCCTGGCTCCGGCAGATGGTGGACCTGCAAAAGGACCTGAAAAGCCCCGAGGAACTCTTAGAGGGAGTGCGCCTGGAGCTCTACCCGGATGAGGTTTACGTTTTTACGCCCCGGGGCGAGGTAAAAGAGCTGCCCCGGGGGGCCACCCCGGTGGATTTCGCTTACGCGGTGCACACGGAAGTGGGCAACCTCTGCACCGGGGCCAAGGTCAACGGCCGCATGGTGCCCCTGCGCTATGAACTGCAAAACGGGGACACGGTGGAGATCATCACCTCCCCCCACCATCGCCCCAGCCGGGACTGGCTCAAATTTGTCAAGACCTCCCGGGCCCGCCACAAGATCCGGCAATTCCTCAAAGCCGCGGAGCGGGAGCAGAGCATCGCCCTGGGCAAGGAACTGCTGGAGCGGGAACTCAGGAAGAGCGGCGCCAGCCTGCAAAAATTGGTAAAAGACGGGGAAGAAATTAAACGGGTATGTCAGGAACTCTCCTTAGTGCGCCTGGAAGACCTGCTGGAGGCCGTGGGGCACGGCAAACTCTCCCCGGGCCAGGTGGCCGGGCGTCTCTTGAAGGGAATCACCCCCCCGGAAGAGGAGGCTCCCCCACCCCTTCCCGAGGTCCAGCCGGCCAAAGACCTGGGGCCCATCCATATCAAAGACCTGGATGATATGCTGGTGCGCCTGGCCAACTGCTGCCAACCTATCCCTGGCGACAACATTATGGGATATATCACCCGGGGCAAAGGGGTGACCATCCACCGGGCCGAATGCCCCTATCTGGCCCGCACCGAATCCTTCCGGCAAATACCGGCGGAATGGGACGGCAACCAACAAAAACTCTACCCGGCCAATATCCAGGTGGTGACGGTGGACAAGCCCGGGCTCCTGGCGGATATCACCAGCGCCCTGAAGATGGCGGAAGTCAACGTCACCCGGGCCTCGGTGGAAACCACCGCGGATCAACGGGGCATCGCCAACTTCACTATCCAGGTGGCGGACCAACAACACCTGGAACGGGTCTTTGCCGCCATCAAGCGGCTGAAAGAAGTGATCTCGGTAAGGCGGGTAACGGGGTAGGATTTTTAAGGGGAGGACCGGGGGTGTAGGACAGCCGCCCTCGGCTGTCCTCCCCCGCCCTCCCCTCAAACTCCCCTCCCAACCCCCTTTATGGGGGCTGGGGCAGGCGGGGGCTCTGGCCCCGCCTGCCCCAGCCACTTAAACCCCATAAGGGGTTGGGGGAGGGGGTTTGGGGGAGGGGGCCAGGGGTCTGTGA
>JBFLZI010000114.1:0-9738 GCA_040756315.1 Thermodesulfobacteriota bacterium
GGGGGAGGGCAGGGACCTCAGGTCCCTGGCCCTCCCCCCACAACAATACCTATTCCGACGCAGTGCTGGCCCGGGTTTCGTAGGCCAGTACGGCTCTTAGGGCTTCCAGGGCCACTTCGATTTGGGAGTCGTCCGGTTCCAGCGCGGTGAGGCGTTGGGTCAGGAGACCGGGCCAGAGCAGGGTGCGGGCCAGGGGGTGGTCGGCGTGGCGTCCGCCCCAGCGGATGATTTCGTAAGACAGGGCCGCGATGGGAAACATAAGGCCCACTTTGATAATGACCTGGAGCAGGTTGTTCAGGAGTCCCGGACGGGTCAGGGGCGGAAACCAGGGGAAGAAGACGGTGAACAGGAGAATGCTCACCAGGAGGACCACCAGGATAAAGGAGGTGCCGCAGCGGGGATGGCAGGTGGAGTGTTTCCGGGCGTGGTCCAGGTCCAAGGGTTCCCCGGCTTCGTAAGCGCACACCGACTTATGTTCCGCGCCGTGGTATTGGAATACCCGGCGGATGTCCCGGAACCAGGAGATGCCCCAGATATATAGTAAGAGAAAGGCTACTTTAATGCAGCCGTCGATGACGTGAAAAGAAAAATCCGCGGGGGTGAGGGGGCGTCCGGTCAGGTGACCAGCCAAGCCGCTCAGCCAGTGGGGCAGGAAACCGAAAAAGACGAAAGCCAGAAGAAAAGCGCCCCCCAGAGTCAGGGCCAGGCTGCCCCAGCCCAGGGACTCTTCCTCTTCGGAGAGGGCCGCCTGGGCGGAGAAGGTCAGGGCTTTGACGCCCGTGACCAGGGCCTCGACGAGGATTACCGGGCCTCTCAGGAAGGGTTTCTTGAGAAGGGGGTAGCGGGCTCCCAGGGAGGTGTAGGGCTCTTCTTTGAGGAGGACGCTGCCGTCGGGCAGGCGCACGGCGATGGCCCAGGCGCGGGGGGAGCGCATCATCACTCCTTCCAACACCGCCTGGCCGCCTATGGGGAAGGGAGGTTCCTCCGGTTTCACGAATTCTTATCGGGGGCCGGGGAGTTTTCCTCTAGATGGGCGTATTTGCGGCGGAAGCGCTCCACCCGTCCGGCGGTATCGATCAATTTCTGCTTGCCGGTGAAAAAGGGATGGCATTTGGAGCAGATTTCCACCCGGATATTTTCCTTGGTGGAGCCGGTGAAAAACTCATTGCCGCAGGCGCAGCGCACCTTGGTCTGGAAGTACTTGGGATGAATGTCTTTCTTCATAAAAAGCACCTGGATTTGCGAAAAATCAGTTTTAGGGCTGGCTGACCATGACCTTACGTCCCATGATGGCCTTAAGAATCGAGGCGGGCCGCGTCCGGGCCAGACCAGTTATTGACGTTGACTGATAAATTTATCCTGATCTTTCCAAAAAAGCTATGCATAATTGGTAATTTTATCATTCTCCGAATCCGCCTCGCCCAGACGTACCTCTTTTTACCCCCGGGACAAGCTCGAGGCGTTCAGCAGGCCCCATCGAAAGCTGCAGCAATTTTAGCGGACTAAGCCATAAAGCGGGATCTGGGGGTGTAAGGCGGAGGTTCCGGTCTCACCGGCGCCCCGCCTCTGCCGGGCTTGACTCCTTCCTTGGTGGGCCGGAATGTGGGAGTCTCCCCTTCTGAGGGACTTTTGGCAGGTTGAAGGGGCAGGGGTTCTTTGACCTTTAGGGGAGCGGGGTTGGGGTCAGGACTTTTCACCTCAGCCGGACCGACCTCCCCGTTCTTATCGCCTAAATTTTCGGCTGACGCGCCGGCCCAAATCCCGGCCGGCGAAAAGGCCAGGACGGACAGGCACAGGCCGAAGCAGATAACTAAGCACCAGGCCTTTTTTTTCCGGCTAAAGGGAGGCGGAGACATTAAGATTCTCCTTTGGCTGTTTGGGTTAGGATCTTGCCAGTCAACTTTTCACGGTAAGTCAAAAAAGCCGTCAGGGCTGATGGCGGGAAGCTAGGGCAGCCGCGCCGACTTGAGTAGGGCCAGGTGAACCGTCAGGAGGATTTTCAGCCAGAATAGCTGGGGTAAATGTAAGTTTTTCCGAGGAGAAGTCTATTGGCAGGAATAACCATTTATGAGTAGTCAAAATTGACTATAAGAGTGTTTTTCCCTGGCACACCGGGCAAAAGAAGGTGCTGCGGCCTCCTTGTCTCAGAACGGCGATAGGGGTGCGGCAGCGGTGGCAGGGTTCCCCGGCCCGGCCATAGACCATGAGTTCCAGTTGGAAGAGGCCGGTTTCCCCCCGGCTGTTGAGGAAATCGTTTACCGTGGTGCCGCCCAGGCGGATGGCGAACTTAAGTACGCGCCGGGTCTCCTGGAGGACCCGTTCCCAGTCTTTAAGGGACAGGCGGCCCACCGGGTAAGTGGGGGGCAGGCCGGCGGCGAACATGATCTCACTGGCGTAGATATTGCCGATGCCGGTGAGGATGCGGGCGTCCAGGAGAAAATTTTTCAAAGGTCGGGTCCGACCCCGGGCCTGGTCCAGGAGCCAGCCGGGAGTGACTTTTTGGGAAAACGGCTCCCGCCCCAAATGGGCCAGAGGCCAGAGGGGCGCGCCGGGGGGAAAAACCAGGGCCTGGCCGAAGCGCCGCACGTCCTGGAAGATCAACTCCAGTCCGCCTTCCATCCGGAAACTCAGATGCACGTGGGAGAAAGGGGGCATGGGGACCGGCCCCAGGAGGAGCCGCCCGGTCATACCCAGGTGGATCAGGAGGGTGACGCCTCCCTCCAGGTGGAACAACAGATATTTGCCCCGGCGGGTGAGGCGCTCCAGCCGGCGGCCCGGCAACCAGGCCTGGAGTTCCCCGGGGGATGACTCCTGGCGCAGGCGCTTCTCCCCCACGGCCACGGCCAAAAACCGTTTACCCAACAGACGGGGGGCCAGACCCCGGCGGATGACCTCTACTTCCGGAAGCTCCGGCATAATCCGAAAAAGTCCTTTATCAGGGCAGGTTCTAGGACGATTTATAATTATTGTCTAAAGAAATCTATAGGTTACTTCGATAAAGACAATAGGGTTAATTTTTTGATTAAGGATATTGTTTTAGCTTCATAAAGTTAATCAGAACAGGGTAGGTCGCTTTCCCGAGTATTTTAGCTTTGTTAGATCATGGTCAAGTATGGCAAAGAAATCTAGACTTAGGCTTGCTTACGCCGCTCTCTTTTTCTGGCTCCTGGTCGGCGTCCTCCCGCCCCTGAGCGTTGGCGCCGAGGACCACCCCGGGGTGCAGCTTATTCTGGCCCTGGATACCTCCGGCAGCATGAAAAGCAACGATCCCTCCCGCCTGATGCCCAAAGCCGCCAACGTCATCGTCAATCTCCTGGAAGACAGGGACTACCTGGGATTGCTCAGTTTTGACGAAAACGCCGCAGAACTTTTGCCCCTGGGCCCTCTCAATTCCTACAACCGTCAGAAGGGTTTGCGGGAGCTGTTGCGCCTCAAACCTCAGGGGGCTTATACCGACATCTACACCGCGTTACGGGAAGCCCTGAAGAGCTTTGATCCCCAAGGGCCGGGGCAGCGGGTCCTGGTGCTGCTCACGGACGGGCACATGGACATCAGCCTCCAGAAAGGGGACTCTAAAGCATATGTGGCCAAGGTGCAACAAGAAATTATCCCGGCCTATAAGAAGGCGGGGATTCCCATTTATACGGTGGCCTTTACTCCCCAGAGCGACCAGGTCTTGCTCAAGGAACTGGCGGAAGAGACCGGCGGCAGATTCATTTTAATTACCAAGGCTCCGGGCTTGCATCAGGCCTTCCTCCGGGTCTATGAGAATCTCAAACACCCGCAGTTGGCCCCCATTACGGGCAATCGCTTTCTGATCGACGCCGGCGTCCAGGAGGCGGTGCTCGTGGCCACCCGGTCTTTGAAAGGAAAGCCGGTAATTTTGGAGGATCCGGAAGGGAAGCGGATCACCTTGGAAAATGCCCCCCGGTCCATGCGCTGGTTTTCCACGACCGCTTATGACATGGTGACCATTCCCAAGCCCCGGCCCGGTTATTGGACCTTGAGTAATTATCAAGAAGGGGAAGGAAAGGTCATCTTGATGACCGACCTGAAGCTGACCTGTCCTCATTTATCCGAAACCCTGGGCAGCGATGAAGCCCTCTGGCTGGGGGCGGCTATCCTGGAAAAGGGCAAACTGGTAACCGCGCCGGAGTTCCTGCAGCAGACCGTATTTCAAGGAGAACTCCAGGGAGAAGTTGGGGATCCCGTCACCATCGAACTGCAGGCACCGCCGCCGGAGCAGGCGGAATTCTGGCCCCCGGGAACACGGGTGGGCAAATTTCCCGCCTTTAACACTCCCGGCCAATGGCAGCTCAAAGTTCTGGCCCGGGGAAAGACTTTTCAACGGGAAATGGAGTATTCCCTGAAGGTCTCCTCCCCCTGGTATAAAGTGGAATTGGTTCCGGGCGTCTCGGGTCGTCCCCCCCGGTTGAAATTTATACCGAACCGAGAGCGTAAGACCGGGCAACTGTGGGGTGGCTTCAGTGTCCGCCTCCCTTCCGGGAGTATTGTCAGCGCCTTTCTTAAGCCCACTCCAGGAACGGAATTCACCCTACCCCTGGTGGGAGGCAACCCAGGCCCCCTTGTGGGTAACCTCAATCTCCGGGGCACCACTGCGTCGGGCCGGCCCCTGGCCATCCAGCCGGCCCCCCTGCGACTGGATTTGACCGCGGCCTCAGTCACCTCTACTCCGGAACCGTCCAGCCCCGGCCGCCGTCTTTCCCTTAAACAGCGGCTGCGCTCCTTGTCGCTAAAGAAACTCTTGCCCGATTTCAGCGGCACTCTGGTCTTCTGGTTGACCCTTGCTTTACTGGCAGCTTTGGCCCTGCTGGGGATGGGGGCCTTTTTTTACCTGCGCCACCACCACTTGTACGCCAGTTTTTCCAAGAAGAGTTTGGAAAATCTGACCTTGCCCGACGACGTTTCTATGGAAGATCTAAAATTGCTGCTCATTGCCAAAGTGGAATTTCTGGAAAAAGAAAGGAACCAGCTAAAGGCGGCCATGGGAGAGATGGGTCAGCAACTGGGAGAATTGACCGCGGAAAAGGTGCGCTTAACTGCGGAGTTGGAGAAGGCGTTGAATGATGCCAAGGAGAGCTCTCTGACCGTTAAAGAACTGAAAAAGAAAGTGGAAGAAGCTGAAGCTGACGCCAAACGGGTGCACGATGAATACATGGCTTTGTATGCCAGGGATGAATTTGAGAAAAAGAAATTAAAGCGGGCTTAATACTGTTTTCGGTTTTCAGTTAGAAGATTAATATTGTCCGTAGGTTGTAGGAAAGGGACTTAAAAAAGCATATCCAGGAAATGCTCGTGAAACTCCTTTAATTCTTTGTGGCATTCCCCGCAGAAGAGACGCACCTCCCCTTGGATTTCCGATTCATCGCTCACCGCCGAGAAACTGCCGTCTTCATTCTGCTCATAAAAGGTAGTGATGGTCACCCCTTCCGCGACTTCATAGAAATCGGCGTCATTGCCGCAATAAGGGCAGGAAATCTTCATTTCCCCTGATCGTGCCGGAGGATTTGTTTCAGGTCCTGTTTATATAAAGAATTGGAGGGCTCCAGCTTGCGGGCCAGTCCTAATTCCGTGGCGGCCAGTTTTAATTGACCCCGGGATTTCTTCCGCTTCCCCAGGCGCTGGTAATATTCTCCCCGCTGGGCATAGAGCCGGGCCAGGTAGAAATGCGTCCGGGCGTCCCGGGGATTGATTTCGTTAGACCTCTGAAGTTCCTGGCGGGCCAGGTTATATTTCTTCTGGTGGTAATGAATGATGCCCAGATTCCGCATCAATTTGGCCTGGTGCTGGGGGTTGCCGTTCTTAAGGGACTTGTTCAACAACATATCCAGGCGGGCCATGGTCTCTTCATTATGGAAGGTGGAGCTGCCTTCGGTAAGGAGACGGTCACTCAAGTCCGCCACCTCTCCCGGGGACAGGGGCTTGCCTTCCAGGGCTTCCTTTAAGATAACCTGATCGGCCCGGCCGTAGGTCACCGGGGAAGTGGCCGGCGGCGGCGGGATATTCTCAAAGGTTCCCACGGGCGGGGGGCCGCCGCACCCGATGGTCCCGACCAGAAAGGCCAGCGCCAGCCAGGCCGTCATTATCGCGGGATAAGTCAAACCAAAGTCCTTCCCTGAGGCAATACGAGACTATTATGCCATCCCTTCGGGTCCCGTCAACCCTTTTTAGACCCGGCTTAGGAAGGCTAAATCAAGTCAGGGCTGATTATTCCCGGGGATATTTATAACCTTTCCGCACCACTTGCCGGTTGACGCGGTCCGGTCGCAATCGCTGCATAAAGTGATCGGCCAGCTTGTCCGCCTGGTTCTGGTCACCGCAAGTGAAGATGTCCAGCACCAAATAACCGAACTCCGGCCAGGTATGAAGGGAAATATGGGATTGGGCCAACAGGGTGAATCCCGTGACCCCGTGAGGCTGGAATTGGTGGAACCTGGACCCTAAGTTGGTGAGTCCCACCTCTTTTACGGCGCTCTTGACGATACTGTGCAAAAATTTGCGGGAATTTATCTTTTCCTGATCGCAGCCATAGAATTCCATCATCAGGTGGTATCCGTCGGGCCGCGGGTTCTGGACCAGGAACTCCCTTCTCATGGGCGGAACCCTCCCTTACATAATTTTCTGGCGGGGAATCACCTCCCTTTAGTGCCACCCCCTCGTTGTGTATCTAACGCAATCTTGAAAATTTATAGAATAGGTGAATATCAGTCAATGAAAAAGAGCTTGAGAGGAAAAAATTATTTGTAAGCAATCAGCGACCAGCCATCGGCTTTCAGCAAGAACCTGGAGTTAGGGTTCACATCCCCTTACAGGGCAGAGTGCTCAATAAATCTTATTATTCTGTATTATTCTGTCTTTAATTTTTTAAACCTGAACGGCTGAGAGCTGAACGTTGCGGATCTATTACCGGCGGGATGAATTCCCCGGCCCTGCTCAAATCCGAACCTTAACGGATCAAATTCCGGGCCGTCAGTACCGGCCGGGGGTCCACCAGGTGGCGGGCGAACCAGTCTTCGTAGTCCTCCGCGCCCAGGGCCAGGGCCAGGATTTCCGAGAAGTGGAAGACGGGCACCTTCTTCTCGAGAGTGCAGCGAATCTCTAAATTTAACTGGCACAAGGCGCAGATCGTTACCAGACAATCGGCCCCGGCGTTTACCGCGCTGTTGATGATCTGGTTAACCAAAGTAGTCACCAGACCGGGCCGCACCGCGGAGAGGAAACTGCCGCAACAACGGTACGACAAGGCCCGGGACACCGGCTCTGCGCCCAGGGCGGTGAGGATATTCACCACTTCCGCCTGGTAATATTTCTGGCGGCGCAGGGCCGGAGGGCGGTTCAGAGTGCAGCCGTAATAAGGCGCGAATTTCAGGCCGTTAAGGCCGCGGGTCAGGCCATTTTGCAGTTGGCCCGGCCCCAGCTTGACCACGGCTTCCAAGAAGTGGACGATTTCCAAATCCGGGGAAATGGGCCGGCCCCAGCGCCGTTCCAGGGACCGGCGGCTGTATTGATCCTCCCGCACCCTCAGGTGGGCCAAGCGGAGGTAGTGGAGACAACGGGGGCACATCACCAGCAGGGGCCGGTCGGGGAGAGCCAAGGACAGGATGCGGGCCGCCAGATTAAAACCCAACTCCGGGTCGATGGTGTTGGCCGGGGAAGAGCCGCAGCAATTCCAATCCTCCAGTTCCTGGAGATGGAACCCCAGGCGCTGGCAGGCCTTCATCAGGGACAGGTTGCTCTCCGCGGCGGTGGTGGCCACGGAACACCCCGGGTAATAGGAAAACTCCAGGTGGCTGGGATTATTCATGGCATATAGGTTTTCCAGTCCCGGGTAAACAGACGGGCGATTTCTTCCATGCCCTGAACCCGGGAGGGCAGCAGGTCCAGTTTCCGTTTGGCCAGCATCTTCAAGCCCACATCCACGTCTTTGAACCATTTCCCGGTAAGCAGCTTGTGGCGCAGCATGATCCCCAGTTTGTGGGTCCGGCCATGCTTCTCGATAGAGCGCAGGGCTTCCAGGTGGAAGTCCAGAATGTCCGGAGCCCCGGGGGCCACATGCTCTTCCAGGGCCATGCTGCAAAGGGTGTGCATGATGGCGGGGATGTCAATGGACATGGGACATTGGCTGGAACAGGTGTGACAGCTTACACAGACCCAAATGGTGGCGCACCCTAAGACCTTTTGTCGCATACCATACTGAACCATACGGAGGACGGCGAAAGGCGGATAATCCATGGCCCGGTCAAAGGGACAGCCGTTGCCGCAACTCCGGCAAAAAAGACAGCGATTGAAGTCAACCCCGCTATGATGTTTGACGTCTTCGGCAAAATAGCGGTCCGACTCATCCAAGTTGATAGGGTCTAGCGGTTTGTCCATAAAAAATACCCTGAATCTGGGCAACGCAGGTTAAATTGCCAGCTTTAAGCAAAATTTTCTACTAAAATTTCTCCTTTGCCATGATAAAAGTCAAATTCTGGAAGCAAACTTACTTTTTTACTCCAGCATCCCAAAGCAGTCTCTTTGCCCCACCAATCCCTAAAAATTATGGTGGAAGAGAGAGCCCCACGGGCCGAAAAACTGTTTCCGGGAACATCCCGGGAATTTTGCCCTAAAATTCCCTTGCCTGGCAAGGCCCGGTGGGTTAGTAAATAACTAATCATAATTCCTGAACAAAAGGGAAGGTCATGGAGCTACTATTTCGGCCCCGGCGCCTCCGGCGCCGGGAAGCCTTAAGGCGCCTGGTGCGGGAGACCCATCTCACCCCCGCGGACTTTATTTATCCCCTGTTCGTGGCCCCGGGGAAAGGGGTGCGCCGGGAGATCGGCGCCATGCCCGGGGTCTTTCGCCTGTCCGCCGACCTGTTGGTGGAGGAAGCCAAGGGCGTGGCCGACCTGGGCCTCCCGGCCATCCTCCTCTTCGGCCTGCCCCAGGGCAAGGATGAGGCCGGCAGCGAAGCCGCCTCTCCCCAGGGCACGGTGCAACAGGCGGTGCGCCGGCTAAAAAAAGCGGTGCCGGACCTTTTGGTCATCACCGACGTCTGCCTCTGCGGCTATACCAGCCACGGCCATTGCGGCCTGATTCATCAGGGTGAGGTGGACAACGACGCCACTCTGGAGGTGCTGGCCCAGGTGGCGGTCTCCCATGCCGAAGCCGGCGCGGACCTGGTGGCCCCCTCGGACATGATGGACGGCCGGGTGGGGGCCATCCGGGAGGCCCTGGACGAACGGGGCTTTGAGATGGTGCCCATCCTTGCCTACGCGGTGAAATACGCCTCCAGCTTTTATGGGCCCTTCCGGGAGGCAGCGGAGTCCGCCCCGGCCTTCGGGGACCGCAAGAGCTACCAAATGGACCCGGCCAACGTGCGGGAGGCCCTCCGGGAGGCGACCCTGGACGTGGAAGAAGGCGCGGACATCCTCATGGTCAAACCGGCCCTGCCGTACCTGGACGTTATCTCCCAGTTGGCCGGGGAATTCGACCTGCCCATCGCCGCCTACCAGGTGAGCGGCGAGTACGCCATGATCAAGGCCGCGGCCCAAAAAGGCTGGCTCAACGAAGACGCGGTTATGCTGGAAACCCTCACCGCCATCAAACGGGCCGGCGCGGATATGATACTGACTTATTTTGCTAAAAGGGCTGCCGCCCTTTTAGCAAAATAGATTAGAGGGAAGATAGATTTGGGGGAGGGGGCTAAGGGCCGCAGGCCCTTACCCCCTCCCCCAA
>JBFLZI010000115.1:0-9645 GCA_040756315.1 Thermodesulfobacteriota bacterium
CCCCGGCCCAACCAAACTCCATCAGCGGGTTGGGAGGGGGGTGTGGGGGGAGGGCAGGGACCTTAGGTCCCTGGCCCTCTCCCCACAATCGTCTAAAAAATCGACCAGCGCCGGAAGGTCATGGCTTTTTTCACCCGTTGCACGGCCAGGTTCATGGCCGCGTCCCGGGGGAGGATTTTCTTCTGTTTCGCTTCTTCCAGAACCAATTTGGTATTGTGGCGCAGTTTTTCTTTGATGGTGTCAAAGGCCACAGTCTGACAGGCGCCCTGGTATTCCAGGGCCGCGCAGATGACTCCCCCGGCGTTGGCGATGAAATCCGGCACGCACAGTACGCCCTGGTCGTGGAGGTATTGTTCCGCGCCGTAGGTGAAGGGGATGTTGGCCCCTTGCACCACCATTTTGGCCTTGAGGCGGTGGACGTTTTTTTCGTGGATGACATCGGGGCGGGCGGCGGGAATCCAGATGTCGCACTCGAAGTCGATGACCGCCTCTCTATCGAACTTTTCGCCGGCGGGATAATCGGCCACGCTCTTGCCGGCTTCCTTCAATTTAAAGAGCTTCTCGATATCCAGGCCCTCGGGATGGTAAACTGCTCCCTGGGAGTCGGCCACCCCCACCAGGACGGCCTTCTCTTCGGCCAGGAAACGGGCGGCGTGTTTGCCCACCGCGCCGAAGCCCTGGATCACCAGGCGGGCGTGTTTGAGTTTGAAGTCGCAAAACTTCCGGGCCACGTGCACGGCGTGGCTGAGCCCCCAGCCGGTGGCGCCGATTTCGTCCAGGGGGATGCCGCCGATTTCCGCGGGCAGCCCCGCAGCCCGGCCGATTTCGTCCTTGACCCAGGCCATGCACTCCTCATCCGTGCCCATGTCCGGGCCAAAGATGTATTCCTTGACATCCCTGAGGGAGCAGGCCAAGGCCCGGATGAGTTGCTCCTTCTGCGGCCTGGGCATCTTGGGGTCGCCGTAGAGGACCACCTTGGCGCCCCCGTGGGCCAAACCGGCTGCGGCATTCTTCAGGGTCATGGCCCGGGCCAGGCGGCAACACTCCTCCGTGCTGACGTCGGGAGCCATACGCACGCCGCCGATGGCCGGTCCTGCGGCCACATTGTCCACCACCAGCACCGCTTTCAGATTGACGGATGGTTCATAGACGTGGATGATCTTGGTCGGCCCCAACTCATCAACATAGCGCCAGATATCCGTCATCGCCGGCCCCCTTTCCCTGCTAGAACCATTATAAGAAACCTGGGGGATAATGACGAGTAAAGAGTGAAATAGCTTATTGGATTTTAATTGGCTAAAGGGATAAATAGATCCGGCAGGCCAACAGGTTATTTTATGAAGGAGAGGTGCAAGGGGCGACTCAGCGGGTCGCCCCTAAGCTTAAGGGATGGGGAGAGGGGGTACGGGTTCACCCAGGCTATAAGCCTGGGTTACCGGTCTTAGTTACCCATCTCAAATCTTCCTGACCTGTCTATTCCGTATCGTCGGCGACTTTGGTGAGGACGGCCAGTTTGACGGCCTGAACCTTGCGATAGACTTCCTGGGGGGGACGGAGTTCCCCGTCCACGGTGAGGAGGTGGCTGTCGATGGCGATGCCGAAAAGGCGTTCGTTCTCCTGGAGATACGGGAGAATCAGGTTCCAGTCGGCGTCACTCAAGGGCACCAACTCGCCGCCGTTCAGTTGCTCGTCCACCACCTGGCGGTAGGGGTCCCGGATATAGATGGCGCCCCCGGAGGCCAGAGAGAAGAGGTTGGAGCCGGGGTAGGGCGCGGGCTGTTTTTTGAGGCGGCCCTGGGTGTCATATTCCAGGCCGTTCACCACGACAAAGCCCCCGCCGTTCAAGGGGTCCCCGGCCATGAAGGATTCGGCCAGAAAGTCCAGGGCGGTGCCGTTCAGGACCACCCGGGGGCGGCCCACCGCGTTGATCAAGGGGCGGCCGGCGGCGTTTCCCTTGATGTAAACTTCGCCGCCCTTGGCCCCATACATGAAGGTCTGTCCCACGTCGCCGTAAACCACCAGCTTGCCCCGCTTCATGATCTGGCCCAACTGGTCCTGGCCGTTCCCGTGGATGTGGATCTCCATGCCGTCAATGCCGGAGGCCAGATAGTCCCCGGTGCTGCCGTAGGCGTCCAGGCGCACCGCGTCAGTTCCCAACCCCAAACCGCAACCCAGGAAGCGCTGCCCTTTGTGGCCGTAAGTGATGAATCTCTTCCAACCCGACTGATAGGCCTGGCAAAGGAAGCGGGCGTCGCAGTCTTCCCCCTCCGGGGGAAAATCCGTGGCCTCTATGATCAGCACCGCGTCCGGTTGGGGCGGGGCCGTGAGGTCGGCCCGGGTCTGCCAATCCACCCGGCGATACCGGCTGGCATGGACCTCCCCCACCTGGGGGGTATCCCGGAAGATCTGGGACAGGACCTCCATGACCAGGCGGAGCAGATGGCTGCGTTTCTTATCCCCCGGGTCGTAGTGGCGGTCCAGGAGCAGGGTCAAGGCGGCGATGGCCGAGGTTTTGGGAAGATCGCCCTCTCCGGCCAGCCGGGCCGCCATCTGCAGGATCTCCAGGAAACGGGCATAAGGCCACTGGGGCAGGCGCTCCAGAATCCAACTAAAGAGCCGCTGCCCGCTGGGGTCCTCCAGGTCCGCCTTAAGAGAAGGGGACAGTTGGGAAAACCGGTCCGGGTTAAACTCCAGCACGGTGCCTTCCCAGGGTTTCTGGTGCCAGGGCACGGTCTTGGGTTTGCCGAACTTGTCGTGGCAACTCAGGACCTTGCGGCCGTTTTTGGACTCCAGGGAAAAGATGAAAGAGCCGCCATCCGTGTGGCTGCCGCCCCGGGCGTTCCAATAGATGTCGGCCACCGGACAGAAGCGTCGGTCTTCTTCGGCCAAGCTGGCCAGGGTGGCGTCAATGGCCTGCTTTTCCGAACAGATGAGGCCGATCTGCACCTCGCCGTCCTGGAGCGCAAAGACCTGGGGGCGCAGCATGGAGGTGTCGGTGATGCCGATTAGTTCCCAGCGCCGGCGCTCGGTGTCGTTCCGGGCGATGATGAAGAACCAGGGGCCGTCCGGGGAGCCGTGGATGTTGGCGGCCTGGATCTGCCGATAAATGCGTTGCTTATCCGCGGGCAGGAGATCAAAGTCCCGCTCCGTGGTGGGAGCCATGGCCTCAATGACGTATTCCAGAGGATAGCCGTAGAGCCGGTTCCAGAGATCGAAGAGCAGCACCGCCACCTCGGTGTCGGTGAGGAACTGGGGATAGAAGTGGCGCTGGCTTAAGTATTCGCTCACCGCGAAATAGTTGGCAAAGTCGCCGTTGTGCACCAGGGCCACGTTGAGCGCGGCAAAAGGGTGGGCGCCCCCGGGATGCCAGACCCGCCCCCGGGTGGGATAGCGCTGGTGGGCGATCCAGATGTGGGCTTTGAAATCCAGAAGCCGGTAATAAAGGGCGGCTTCCTCGGCGTAGCCCACTATTTTCAGGATCATCAGGTTCCGCCCCTGGGAGAGCACAAAGGCCTTCTTGTCCCCCAGGGAGGCGTAAAAGGCCTGGTTCAGGCGATAGCAGTTCTGGGCGACGAATTCGTCTTCCACCCGGCGCCAGGGGATTCCGTAAAGTTTGTGCTTCTGAATGAAATACTGCAAGACTTCCGGTTTGACCCGGACGAAATAGCGCCAGACCTCCGGGGGTTGTACTACCAGGCCGGGGAGGTCCCGCCAGTCCTCCAGCATAGGAATGCGCTGGGCGTGGTCCACCCGGAAGGACGGGGTGATGAACTGGGCCTCCACCTGGGCCCGGGCCTCGGTATCCAGATAAGCCACCTGGATGAGGTAATCCTGGTCCAGAATCTCCTGGGAGACTCCCAAGGTCTCCGGGTCCAGGCCCACCGCGGCGATGCCCCCGCCTTTGCCGTTTCCCCGGTTGTGCATCTGGATGGACGGGGCGAAGATGTGCTTCCCGGATACCGGCACGTTGGCGGCAAAGCCGGTGACGCCGCAGCCGCCTTCGTCCTCGCCTTTGATAACGCGGTTTCTCGGAAAGGGAGAGGTGAATTCCCGGCGGGTATCCAATAATCTAAGACCCCGGTGTTGTTGGTGGGATGCGTTTGACATTTCCTTCCTCGATAGGGCTATATGGCGTGCCGTGCACGCCGGATCATGGCGGCCACGGGCCGCCCTAGATCTTCTGCTGTCGGCTATCAGCCATCAGCTTTCAGCTTATTATGTAGGGCGGGCGTCTCGCCCGCCAATCGAAATTCACTATCTAATAGTTACTGCCGGCCCTCTTCTTATGACTTCTCGTCTGGCTCTTTCTTGGTAAGTGCCCTCAACCGCTCCATAAATTCATGCGCTCTTATTTTTGCCGCGCGTTCCTTCTCATCGATGACCTCAGCCCAGGGCTGGGTGACACGCCATGTCAGCTTACCGCTTAGAGGCGCCTCAGGATATGCACCTGGGTCGTACAAGGAATAGCCCCAAAATTCCACAGGGCTTTCCTGGTAGCATGACCAAACAGCCTTTCTAATTACCGCCGGATCTCCTTCAAATTGAAGATCAATGAGAGATAGCTGCTTCCGGAAACGTTCAATCATCTCCATGGGCAAGTTGAAAAGAAAAGGGTGGGGCGCATCGGTGCCAATGATTCGCTTCTTCTCGTCAACGCCATGATGAACCAAAGCTTTTAAAGCTTCACCCGTCAAATGACCTCCAGATTCTGGTCCACCCACAATCAGATAGCGTATATTGGGGTTCGAGACGATGTTGCACACAATTTTCTCAAACCCGATATTCTCTGTTTGCACACTCCCGGCGAGAGCCGCCCCTGCTTCTATTCCAGACCTCACCAGGTTCTCGAGCTCGCGCGGGATTTTGTCTTCGTCAGTATTCAAAATTATCGCCACAGCCACTGGAGAAAAATCATTCCCCCTGAGATACCTGCCATCCTCTGGAGGATAATCTGGATGTGGGTCGACCTTTAGCATGTTTCTTGCCCCGATTTAAGGCCGGGGTTTGGCGTCAGCTCAAACGCCTGGTTTGGGCAAGGCTTTTACTCAATAAAAGGTCTAGAAATTCACAACCTACTAGTTGCGGCGGGCGATGCCCGCCCCACATTTTTTTGAACCTTGAACCTTGAACTTTGAACTACGCCCCCCGGCGTAGGTCATCATCCACCGGCAAGTTATAGTAGTCCAAATGCACCAACGTATCCGTCCTCCCCACCAGTTCCCGGATGCTGGAAAGCCCCAGGCGGCGCAGGATTTCCTTCAGTTGCCAGGACCAGGCATAATAAAGGTTGCTCACCCGGTTGACCCCCCAGGCGATCTGGATCATGTCCACCAGTTCCGGGTCGGTGGTGGCGATGCCCCGGACACAGCCCCGGCCGCTTTCGCACTGGTAACAGCGCAGGCACCCCAGGGCCACCATTTCCGCGGTGCCCACCTGGACGCCGTCCGCGCCCAAGGCGATGGCCTTGGCGATGTCATACGCGGTGCGAATGCCCCCGGAGGCGATCAAGGTGACCTGTTTGCGGATGCCTTCATTCACCAGGAACTGGTGCACCTTGGGAATGGCGTATTCGATGGGCATGGCGATATTCTTCTTGGCGATGTCCGGCGCCGCGCCGGTGCCTCCGTAACTGCCGTCCAACTGCACCACATGGGCCCCGGCATAGTAGCTCCCCACCGCTACCATGTCCACGTCCGTGGGGGTGGAGACCTTCACCGACACCAAGGCCCGGGGATTGACCTCTTTAATCCAGTCGATGTGTTTCTTATGGTCTTCCACCGAATAGACGCTGTGGAAAGGAAAGGGGGAGAACAGGGCGCTCCCGGGAACCGACTCCCGCATGCGGGCCACTGCGGGGGTGACCTTGTCCCCCAGGAGGTGGCCTCCCAGGCCGGGTTTGGCCCCCTGGGCGTATTTGAATTCCACCATACGCACCCGCTGGATGGTGTCTTCCCTGACCCCGAAGAGCCCGGTGGCCACCTGGGTGATGACATGGTCATCGTAGGGATAGAGTTCTTCCGGGTAGCCGCCTTCGCCGGTGCTCATCATGGTGTTAAAGCGCACCGTGGCCTTCACCCGGGAGAGCATGGCGTGCAGGCTGATGGAGCCGAAGGACATGCCGGCGCTGTAAAAGGGCACGGACAGACGCACCTGGGGCCGGCCGTCCCCCCGTTGGTTCAGGTCCAGGTCCAGGGAGATGTCTTCGTGCCTGAGCTTAATATCCCGGGGTTGAGGCGGGAAGAGGAAACGCAGCTTGTCAAAACCGCCCCCGGAGCCGCCGATGCGATACTCGATATCGCTGTAAGGGAGGTTCCCCCATTCCGCCATCCACCAGGTGCTTAAAAGCAAATCATTGGTCCAGCGACAGTCCCCGAAAGTGGGATACACCGGGTTCAGGCGCACGCTCAGGGCCTTGGCCGGGCAATTGGCCACACAGTAAAAATCGTTCTTCTGGCAGGAGGTCCCCAGGCACAGATAGCTTTTGGGCCGCTTGAGGTATTGCCCGGCTTTGGTGTGGACGCCGTAAGGGCAGAGCTCCACGCACTTGCCGCAACGGATGCAGCGGGCCTCATTGCGCCAGACCCGGTACTTGGTGAGAGGGTTGCGGAAACGGCAGGGGGTTTGCACCGGCTGCCAGGGTTCCCCCTCGGACCAGGTTTTTAGAAGTTTCACCTTTTTTGCTCTGGCCATATCAAGTCCGTTGTAAAGTTTCGAGTTTCTAGTTTTGGGTTTGAATTTTGGGTTTGGAGAATTTCGGCCTCGTGCCAAGCTGTGCTTGGGAGCAAGGGGAAATAAGCTTTTGCCTAGTTTACCGCGCAGCGTCTCGGCGATGCCCTACCTTGACCACCAGCACGGTATGCTCCGGATCGGCAACGGTATAAAGGATGCGGTAACGTCCCTGTCTCAGCCGATACCGGTCCGGCCCGGATAATTTCTCGCACCCGGAGGGGCGGGGGTTGTCGGCCAGCTTCCAGATGCCCTCGGCAATATGGCGGCGTTCCTTTTTCACCGGAATGGCTTCAATTTCCTTGACTGCCGCCGGCTTGATCAGTCTCCTATATTTTGCCACGCTGCTTCAGCTCCCTCAGGACATCTTCAAAAGCCAGGTTCGGTTCCTGGGTGCGTTCGGCGAAGGCGGCCAAGTCCTCCGCATCCTCAGCCAGACTGAACTTTACCGCGAGATTAACCAGTTCGGAGATCGACTGATCCGTCTCCGCGGCCTTGAGGCGCAAGGCCCGGTGCAGGTCCGGGTCGAAGTAGATCGTAGCTCTTTTCGGCGAAGTTTTCATGTCGGCATTATAGCGTCATAACGCTATACCGTCAATACGTTACAACTACATTGAATCTATCTAACGGCAAAACACAGGGCCTTAGCGCCCCGGAGATACTCGTTTTTAAGACTTTTTAATTCCCTTCGTTCCCAAGTTCAACTTGGGAACGAGGGGAGTATTTACCGAAAACCGAGAACCGTCCTTTAAGTCGGTTCCCGCCTCAAGGCCTCTCCCTCTAAGCGTTCAAATAGAGGCGCGAAGATTTCCCGTTGCAGGTCTTCCACAAACATGGCCCGCCCCACTTCCCCCCGGAGGCGGCGCACTTCCCGCATGCCCATGGCCCCCAGCACTTCCAGAAGCTGGTTATTCCAGGCTCCCATCAGGTTCACCAGACGCTGCGTCCCTTGTTTGACGTTCAGGTCCTCCATCTGCACCGGGCAGGAGCCGTCACCAAGACACTGGCGGCAGAGACGGCACTCCAGGGCGATGAGCAGGGGCAGGTCCACGATCACCCCGTCAGCCCCGCAGATGATGGCCTTGGGCACATGCTCGGCCATGGCGATGCCGCCGCTCACCAGCAGGGTGACGGTGTCTCTCAGGTGATCCTCTACCAGGCGCTGGTGGCACTGGCGGATGAGGTCCTTTAAATGCAGGTGCTCGGCCTTGCCGAACCCCTGGGCCACCTCGCTGGCATGGAGATGGATGATCTCCACCCCGGCCGCGGTAAGCTCCGCCAGGCGTTGGCCGGCGTGGTGGTTAGCCGGCACCTTGACACAGGCGATCAATTCCGGGAATTGCTGTTTTAAGGCGTCCAACTGCCCCAAAATGCCGGGATGGTCCAAAATCTCCACTGCCTTGACCTGGCTGAGAAGGTAGTCGTCCAGATCCAGGCTGCCGGCAGAGTAGCTGGGAACCAGGTTGGGAATGTATTTCAGCAGGTTGCCGGTAATCACCCGCCGGGACAGCAAGGCTAAAGTACCCAGGCTCTGGGCGGCCCGGACCAACACCTGGCGCATCTTCCCCGGAGCCGCGCCCAAAGGCGGCTCCCCCAGCAGCACTGGCAAGGGAATTTCCACCAGGGGCGGCGGAGAAAAGAGGACGTCCCCCCGGTCATCAAAGGTGAGAAACATGGGCTTGCGCCCTAAATCAATGGCGGTGCTGATATATTCCCGGCCATGAATGCCGTCCCGGGTAGGCCGGACGATCTCCGACATGTCCGTCCAGATAGAGTCGAATCCGGGTCCGGTGAAGGGACCGCCATAGCCGGCGCCGGACACCGGAATTTTGCCGGTTTCCGCCTGATACCAGGTGCTCAGAATAATTTCCGGCCGCCAATAGCTGTCCCCCAGACCTTGATATTGGGGATTTAAGGCTTTCACCACCAATTCCCGGGGACAACCCTGAACACAGCGGTAACAATTCTTGCAAAAGGTGTCGATGGTGTCCGTCAGGCTGCGCCGGTCGAACTGCCGTTGCTCAAAGGCATTATAGGGGCACGTCTCTTTGACGCAATGGGTGCAGCGGATGCAGCCCTCACCCCAGTCCAGCACCGTGCTTTTGCCCAGGGCTGGAAAGCGGGCCGTCACCGGTTTCACCGCAATATGATACTTGGCAGGCATAACCGCACTTCCTTAACCACGCTGGTCCGGACGCAGGACCCGCCGCGGCCCCCCACCGTCGCCGGAAGACCAATCTTTGGCAGGGGCGCATTGTAACAGCCGGTCCAACTGCCCCAGAGTGTTCAGGCGCTCATAGATCTCCATCCAGGCGCACGGCACCGGCGGGTCGATCTCCTTGGCCAGATTGATTTCGCACATACCGTCCCGGGGACCGCCGCACGGCCCATTGAGCAAGCTCTTGGCACACCGGGACACAGGACAGATGCCGCCGGTAAGCCCCAGAAGGCAATTGCCGCAGCCTCGGCAGTTTTCCAGCCAGAGGCCCCGCTCCGCGGTCTCCCCGATAAACAGGGTGTTTAAGGCCGGAAAGACCGGGGTCTTGGGCAGGCGGGCCGCCAGGGCCTGTACCCCGGCGCCACAGGCCAGAGACAACACCGCGTCCGCCTGGCCCGCGGCTTCCACCACCTCCAGGAGAAACTCGTGGACACACTGCCGGTCCACACTGGTCTCCAGAATCTCCACCTCTTTACCCGCCAGACGCAAGGCCATGAGCAGGGCCGCACCCAACTCCGCCACCTCCCGGCTGCCCCCACTGGCACACTCGGCTACACAAGTATCACACCCGGCCAAGAGGAGACGGTCAAAACCGGACACCATCTCCAGAATCTCAGCCAAAGGCTTCCTCGTACCAACAATCACGGCTGCTCCTTAGTAGTGAGAGAGTTGTTCGGGGGAGGGGGCCAGGGGTCGCAGAC